>NZ_JBXBBJ010000019.1:0-84881 GCF_057221575.1 Paenibacillus sp. Y660
TTGTAAGTCAAACCTACATCGTAAGCATACGCTTAAGGTTTGCATGGACCCATACATCCGGCAGACACAGTTAAAGAGGTTTTCAGCAAACCTAATCTTTCGTATCCAGTTTTCAGGGCGCAAATTCTGTTGAAGAACGTTGCCTAGTGCAGCCGATACAGCATGATTGCGAAGACATTTGGTTTTGTCATTACCTGACTTTGTATGCGTCCCCGAACGCTGCAAGCGACAACTATTCGGGGGACAAGCGTGGCGGTGTAGCTCAGCTGGCTAGAGCGTACGGTTCATACCCGTGAGGTCGGGGGTTCGATCCCCTTCGCCGCTACCATTACCTTTCCTTATTGTAATATCCCGGAGGCTTAGCTCAGCTGGGAGAGCATCTGCCTTACAAGCAGAGGGTCGGCGGTTCGATCCCGTCAGCCTCCACCATATTTACTTATTCGGTTTTGTCCGAATCCACTTGGAGCTGTGGTGTAGTGGCCCAACATGCCTGCCTGTCACGCAGGAGACCG
Source organism: Paenibacillus sp. Y660 (assembly GCF_057221575.1). Lineage (NCBI taxonomy): Bacteria > Bacillati > Bacillota > Bacilli > Caryophanales > Paenibacillaceae > Paenibacillus > Paenibacillus sp. Y660. The sequence continues at coordinate 513 of NZ_JBXBBJ010000019.1, forward strand.
CGGGTTCGAATCCCGTCAGCTCCGCCATTTTTCTTTAAAGTAAGGCTCGGTAGCTCAGTCGGTAGAGCAGAGGACTGAAAATCCTCGTGTCGGCGGTTCGATTCCGTCCCGAGCCACCACTTTATTTTTCGTTATTGTGAAAAATAGGTAATAGCATGGAGGATTAGTGAAGTGGCTAAACACGGCAGACTGTAAATCTGCTCTCTCTGAGTTCGGTGGTTCGAATCCATCATCCTCCACCATTTCTTTACACAATTATGAGTCATTAGCTCAGTTGGTAGAGCACCTGACTTTTAATCAGGGTGTCGTAGGTTCGAATCCTACATGACTCACCATTTTTTTCTAATAACGAACTCGTAACCGGAGATCTTAGGATCTTCGGTTTTTTTGACTTTATCGGACTAAATAGAAAAGGTGTACGCTTGAACGCAATCTTAGTTGCTTCACGCGTACACCTTTATTTGTTTAATATTCGTCGTTATTTGCTGCGGAGAGAAAGCTCGCGAACCAATTCGTTAACCGTTTCCGTTAATCGCAGAGTCAGCTCTTCATTCAACTCGAATACAGGAGCTTCATTAGGCTCTTGTGTACGGTTAATTTGCGAGTCGACTGCGTAAACGCCGCTCACGTATAATTTAGCACCCATGGACGCTAACACCGGCTTAAGGGAGTAGTCAATGGAAAGAAGATGTGCGATGGTGCCGCCAATGAATAAAGGAGCGATAATTTTACCGTCCAAGCCCTTTTGCGGCAATAAATCCAGGAAGGTTTTTAATACGCCTGTATAAGAAGCTTTGTAAACGGGGCTTGCGATGATGACAGCGTCAGCCTCTTCGACTAATTTATTGGCTTCAATTATAGCTGGGCTGCCAAAACGAGCATGAATAAGATCTTCGGCCGGCAATGAAACGACCGTAATAAGATTGACCGAAAGCTCGTTCTCGATTAATTGCTGTTCAACGTACTGCGTGATCCCATTTAGGCGTGAAGAAGCATTCGGACTACCGGAAATAATAACGATATTAGGCATGTACAGCACTCCTCTTTCGCAATCAAATAGTGGCAGATTAATTATACATTAATCCGATAAGTGTACTTTGAATAAATCGTACCATGAATGATCCATTTCGGTCAAACAGGTATGAATTGTTTCTTGTATTTTATCGATATAAGGGAACAATGTATACATACGGTAATAAATAAAAAAAGGGGTAATTGCAATGATATACGGTTTAGCGGCATTGATTGGCTTTGCGATTGTGTTTGCAAGCGTACCACCGCTTCGGAAGCTTGCATTGCGCCATGGATTTGTGGACCGGCCCAATCAAAGGAAGATACATAATAAGCCGATTCCTCTAATGGGAGGAGCGGCTATTTTTGCCAGCTGCGTCATTGCGATGTTTATTTTTATCGGCTTTGCGCCGCTCACTTGGACAATCGTTACTGGGGGGACAATACTTGTTATCGTCGGTCTACTTGATGATGGCGCAAAGGCGAAAGGACGAGACTTTCCCGTATGGCCGCGCGTGATTCTCTATATGGGTGCTGCTTCTATCCCGACCTTGTTTCATATTGAAATAGCGGGTATCGCTAACCCCTTTACGGATCTATTTATTTCGTTTCCTGATTGGTTCTCGTGGCTGACGACGATGCTGTGGGTCTTTGGCTTAATTAATATGATCAATTTTATTGACGGTGTTGATGGACTTGCTTCAGGCGTCTGTACGTTGTCTGCACTTACGCTATTAACTGTGGCGCTTATAACGGGACAGCCAAGCACGGCTATTCTAGCTGTTATTGTTGCAGGTGCATGCTTCGGGTTTTTAGTGCATAATTTTTATCCCGCGCGTATTTTTATGGGCGATGCCGGGGCGACTTTTCTGGGATACACGTTAGCGGTCATTGCGGTTGACGGAACGTTTAAGAGAGCGACGTTCATCACGCTGCTTGTCCCGATGCTGGCGCTTGGACTGCCCATTTTCGACACTACTTATGTCATGCTGCGCAGGCTCATTAGCGGCAAGGGCTTGCACCGGGCAGACAAGCTGCATACCCATCATATATTGATGAAATGGGGGCTAAGCCAGGTACAAACGGTATCATTTCTTTACTTGATTGCGACGCTGTTCGCGCTGCTATCGATCATCCTTTTACTCGCATTAGGCTGAATTAGGCTGGCTCTTATGGTACAATGACGAAAAAAAGCGTTATTCTACATAGAAGTAGGAATAAGCTTTTTAAACCATTATCCTGCTTTTATGGAGCTGCTAAACGTAATTGCGTATCCTGAAAGAGGATGCACTCAGCCGCTAACGCTTGTGGAGATTGGAGATAGAGAAATGAGCACGACAGATTGGTTAAAGCCTCTGCAGCACATTTTGAACTGTCCGGTACATGCTGTTTCGAAATCGATAGCAGAGTGGAGCGATTTAGTAAGCAATGCTTCAGTGGTATGGCTAGGCGATGAAACGCTTTCTTCTTCCAATGAAGGACAGCGCGTTGAAAATGATGGGAAAACATGGATTGTCATCTCTTCTACTGAATATGAAATTGAACTATTAGAAATCGAGAGTCAGACACTGCAGGCAAGCGAAAAAGAATTGATCAGCTGGACGCTCCAGCTTAATCGCGGAGCTTTGGCGGAGAAAAAGACAGCGTCGCTTTCTGAAACAGAAAGACAAGCACTTAAGCTAGGCGATTGGATACAGAAGCAGCTGGAGTCGAATGAGCCTGCCTATTCTTTACCGGATCATTTGACCGTCGGCAGCCGATTGTTCAATGAGATGATTCCATTCTTGCTCGTGACCGAACAGTCAGGGACGAAGCAAGCCACGTACACCGAGCTGGAGAAGCTGCTTCGCTCGTTTATGTCTGATGATGTACTGCTCATTCCGCTCAAAAGCCAGGAGTGGCTCATCTGGGGGTCGATGTCGTTATTGAAAGATGAGGATTCGGATGCATTCGACGAGCAGGAGGAAGAAACGCTGGAGGACAGCTTAGCTTCGATTGGGCTTGGACTTCACGAGATGCTTGCCAGCGAGTGGATCGGGGAATGCCATCTAGCAGTCGCTCATCCAACTTCACCAGCCAAGGGGATGGTCGAGACGACCATGCTTCTAAGGGAGACGGTTAATCTCGGCCGCAAATTTCATGTCGGAACGAGTATTCATTTGCCGTGGATGCTTCAGCTGGAGCGTCTACTAAACGCGATTCCCGAGGTGCAGCGATCCAAATATTTGGAGCAATCGCTAAAAAGAGCCGATTTGTTCGTAGAGTCGGAAATGCTAAGCACGCTAGACACTTTTTTTACGCTAGATTGTAATGTTAGTGAAACAGCAAAGAAATTATACATTCATCGCAATACGCTATTATATCGTTTGGACAAGCTCAAACAGGAGACTGGACTTGATGTTCGCCAGTTTCGCGATGCCGTATTAGTCAAAATTATATTGCTATTGTACAAAGTTACGAAAAGAAATTAGTTTTTTTGTAAAGAATGTGCATAGTCACAGCTTCCCCAGTGGGATAAGATATAGGCATATCGAAATTTCTTTTTAGGGGGAAAATTATCATGGCAGGCGTACGTTTAGAAGGCATTTACAAAAAATACCCGGGTACTGACAAAGCATCGGTTACTGACGTTAACTTAGATATTAAAGACAAAGAGTTTCTCGTATTGGTCGGACCATCTGGTTGCGGTAAATCGACAACTCTTCGTATGATTGCAGGCCTTGAAGAAATTTCAGAAGGCAAATTGTTCATCGGCGACCGCCTTGTGAACGATGTTGCTCCTAAAGACCGCGACATCGCGATGGTATTCCAATCCTACGCGTTGTACCCGCACATGAACGTTTACCAAAACATGGCTTTCGGCCTTAAACTTCGTAAATTCAAAAAAGCAGACATCGACAAACGTGTTCGTGAAGCTGCTAAAATTCTAGATATCGAGCATTTGCTTGACCGTAAGCCAAAAGCACTTTCCGGTGGTCAACGTCAACGTGTCGCTCTAGGACGCGCAATCGTTCGTGAGCCGCAAGTATTCTTGATGGATGAGCCGCTTTCCAACTTGGACGCGAAACTTCGTGGACAAATGCGCGCGGAAATCAGCAAGCTTACTAAACGTCTTGAAACGACAACTATCTATGTAACGCATGACCAAATCGAAGCAATGACAATGGGTGACCGTATCGTTGTTATGAAAGACGGTTTCATTCAACAAACAGCTTCTCCTGAAGAGCTGTACAACCACCCTGTTAATATCTTCGTAGCTGGCTTCATCGGCGCTCCTTCGATGAACTTCATCAGCGGTTCCCTTACAGAGCAAGGCGGCGCGCTTCGCTTCAAAGCTAGCGGCGTTGACGTCGTTGTTCCAGAAGGCAAAGCAGCAGTGCTTCGCTCGAAAGGCTACATCGGCAAAGAAGTGATTCTTGGCATTCGTCCAGAGGATCTTCACGAAGAGCCAGTATTCTTGGAAGCTTCCCCGCAAACAATCGTGAACGCGAATGTTGAGGTTGCTGAGAACCTTGGTCACGAAATGTACCTATACCTGAACGGTATCGGCACTGACACAGTTATCGCTCGTGTTGACGGCCGCTCCGGTCTACGTGATGGCACAAGCGTTAAGCTTGCGCTTGACATGAACAAAGTGCATTTGTTCGACAAAGCAACTGAACTTAACATTTTCGAAGCTTAATAAATAGGATAGAAGAAGGACGATCGGATTATCCGGTCGTTCTTTTTTTGCGTTTAATCGAAAACCGTTTGAGCGCCCCGTCCGTCTAATAGAGAAAGGAAGCTGAAGGAAAAAGTGGCAGTCTTGGCACAGGGGGTGGAAGCATGAATAAAGAGGAGTTGGCTGAGGCAGCGATTAAAGGCGATGAAGAAGCTTTCCTGCAGCATGTTGAGCTGGATAAGCACCAAATGTATGGCATCGCCTATTCCTATATGAGGAATGAAGCGGATGCGCTGGAAGCAATTCAAGAGACGGTATGTCGGATTTGGGCGAAGCGGCGCGGTTTAAGAGAACCGAAATTTTTTACGACATGGTCGATTCGAATTTTAATACGCGTATGTATGGATGCAAGGAAGAAGCAGACGCGGGAGCGTCCGACTGAGGCTATAACGCAGCAGTATGGCAACGGCATGAAAGCAGACGATGTGGACGCAGCAGCACGGCTGGATATGGCTGCACAGGTGAAGCTGCTTCCAGCTAACTATCGGATGGTCATCGTATTAAAATATTACAGGGACATGACGATTACGGAAATTGCAGAGCTGCTCGAGAAGCCTGATGGGACGATTCGAACTTGGCTGAACAAAGGCTTGAAATGCTTAAGGGCGGATATGACAGAAATGAAGGAGGAGATATGGGATGAACGTGGAAAAGGAACCGGACTACGAGCTGGCCAGTCAAAAGCTGCGGAGTGACAAGGAGCAAATAGAGCTGGAGCTTGAGAAGCTGCCTGATCAACTGCTGGATGATGCGATCCGAAGAGGACTTGAGCAGGGGCGAAAACGAGCGGTACGCGGAAGAAGGAAGAGAATGAGTCTGAGTATAATGGCTTCCGCATTATGTATGTTTTTGCTGCTCACCGCGTTCGTGCGCGTATCTCCTGCTTTTGCGGGAATGCTGAAGGATATACCGGGATTCACCGGATATGTTGATTTCATTCAAGGTGACAAGTCGCTGCTGTCGGCTGTCGAAAATCATTTTTTTCAGCCCGTAAATCTCTCTGACGAGAGAAATGGCTACAAATTCACGGTAGAAGATATTTTGGCAGATGATCAACGATTAGTCATTTTGTATACGGCTGAAGGGCCTGGCATAAACAACAATACAGGTTTCCTAGATTTCGAATTAAAAACGAGCGATGGCGCCGATTTGATGGCTACTATAAGCTCATCGCATTTTCCAAGTGATGATGCCGAGGGCGATAGCGTCCCGGTACATGATTATTTGGATGTTTTATTGGGAGATGATGTTCCAATGCCTGAGAGCCTGCAATTCAGCTTATTGTTGGGTGATCAGTGGCTGAGGGTTGAGTTTCCGATTGAGCATGAACGGTTCGCGGGGATGCGGGAGGATATCTCTATCGAGCAGCCATTCGAGGTTGGTGGACAACGGTTTACGGTGAAGGATGCCATCATCACACCTCTTCAAATATCGCTATCCTTTGAAGCCGATCCGAGCAATAATTTGCGCGCCAATGACTTTATTAATCTAGCTCTAGTTGACGAGAAGGGCAGACGATATGAAACAAATTCGGGCCGTGGCGACCTCAACACCTCATTAACGCGTCATTTCAAGAGCAGCTATTTCGAGAGGCCAAAGAAGCTGACTTTAGTGGCTGACGGAGTGTATTTATCGGAATATCATTTAAGCTTAACGATTGACACGGATAAGATGGAGACGATATCCTCACCGCACAACAGATTTCTGTTAGCTAGTAAAGAGGAGATCCCGGAGGGGTATGAAATAAAGTTGGATTTGCTGGAATTAGATGAAATTGATAAGAAGTCAGGGTACACGCTGTTTGCGCATGGGGGGTCCTTTAAGGATGCGGCTGGCGTATCCTATCCGGTCTCGGATAAGCGCGGGGTGCAGTGGAATTTATTAGAGGATAAAGTAACCCATGTCTTTCAGATTCCAAAGGCAGACTACAAGCAGCCGTTGACGATCGACATCGAGCAGTTTCCCGGCTATGTATTGAAGCCAATAAGCATACCTATTCAGTAATGGAAAGGCGCTGGGCAGCGGAGGAAACGTTGCGTTCAGCGCCTTTTTCCTTTACGATGAAGACATTGGAAAATACCATACATACACACACAAGCAGTTGTCATATGAGGGAGGCCCTACGATGCCGAAAAAAGTGAAAGTATCTGAGCTCGTCAAACAATTTCAGCTCGAAATTATAGCTGGCGAGGACGGAATGAAGCGTGCCATTACGGTAGATGATTTGTATCGGCCAGGCCTTGAAATGGCCGGTTATTTCCATTACCATCCAAGCGAGCGGGTACAGCTGCTTGGCCGAACGGAAATATCGTTCTTGAATATGCTGGACAGCGAGGAACGCAAGGATCGAATGGTGCGTCTATGCAACGAGGACACGCCATGTATTATTTTGACCCGGGGACTGGAAGCGCCTCAGGAGCTCATCGAGCAATCGGGCCTGATGCAAATTCCGCTGCTGCGCAGCAATGTGGCAACGACTATTTTGTCCAGCAGAATTACTGACTTTCTGGAGAGAAAACTGGCGCCAACCGCGACGATTCATGGCGTTCTCGTTGACGTTTACGGCGTAGGCATGCTCATTACAGGCGGCAGCGGCATAGGCAAGAGCGAGACGGCGCTAGAGCTTGTCAAACGCGGACACCGGCTTGTGGCCGATGATGCGGTCGAGATCATGCAAACCTCAGACGCTCAGCTGCACGGCAGCGCGCCGGAGCTCATTCGTCACCTGCTTGAAATTAGAGGACTCGGGATCATTAACGTGATGACGCTGTTCGGTGCGGGCGCGGTACGCACGCAGAAGCGTATTGGACTAGTTATCAAGCTCGAAAATTGGCAGCAGGACAAGCAGTATGACCGCCTCGGTCTGGACGAAGAAACAACGCGCATTATCGACACGGATATTCCGCTCGTTACCGTGCCTGTACGTCCAGGTCGTAACTTAGCAGTCATTATCGAGGTTGCTGCGATGAACTTCCGTTTGAAGCGGATGGGCTACAACGCGGCGCTGCAATTTACGAATAAGCTGACGGAAACGATTGCCGATGATATGGACGAATACGATTGAACCTAAAGGGGATATAAAAGAATGAAGACATTGATACTAAATCCAATTGCCTTCACGTTAGGATCGATTGAAGTGCATTGGTATGGCATTATTTTGGGAACGGCTGCTTTAGTAGGCTTGCTGTTCGCTGTGCAGGAAGGGAAGCGATTCGGCATTAAGCCGGATTTGTTTATGGACTTGCTGCTGCTCGGCGTTCCTTCCGCCATTATTGGCGCGCGAATTTATTATGTCGCGTTCAAGTGGGAAGATTATAAAGGCAACTTTATTGATGTGTTCAAAATATGGAATGGAGGCATCGCGATTTATGGTGCCATTATCGGAGCCTTTATTTGCGGATTCTTCTACTTCCGCTACAAAGGCTATAACTTCTGGCGTCTGGTGGACATTTGTGTGCCCGGACTGCTTGCGGGCCAAATGATCGGACGCTGGGGCAACTTTATGAATCAGGAAGCTTACGGCGGAGAGGTTAGCGAGTCCTTCCTGCGCGAAACGCTGCATTTGCCATCTTTTATCGTTGATCAAATGCTCGTGCAAGGCGTATACCGCCATCCTGCCTTTTTGTATGAATCGATATGGAGCTTAGTCGGTATTATCATATTGCTTGTGCTGCGCCGCCAAAAGTTTTTGCGTGCGGGCGAGCTGATGGCAAGCTACTTTATCTGGTATTCCATTGGCCGTTTCTTCATTGAAGCGCTGCGTACGGACAGCTTGGCATTTATGGGACCAGCGTGGCTTGCTTCATTCATTAATGGACTATGGACGCCGATGGAAGTTCTATTTAAGCAAGGTTATCTAGATCCTTCATACGGCAATGTTAGAATCTCGCAGGTGTTTGCGTTGCTTCTCATTATTGGGGCTATTGTGCTCATTATTGTACGCCGCAAGACAGGCCTTGCATCAGCGCGTTATCTTGATCCGATTGCAACAACGAAGCCGGAGAGAAACGGCGGCTCGGATGCTGCAGCTAAATTGGAAGATGCGGCTACGGTTAAAGAGGAAGAAGCCGGCAAACGACAAGAGTAATTTTCAGGGAGGTCTTACGATGACGGGCAAAATCAAAACGATGCTGTTCGACTTGGACGGCACGATTATTGACACCAATGAGCTCATCATTCGCTCGTTCATAGAATCTTTGCAGGGCGTGACGCCGGAGGGCTTCGGCAGGGAGCATATCATCCCAAGCATGGGACAGCCGCTTACGGACCAAATGAAGCTTTTCTCAGGACTAGAGGATGTCACTCATCTTGTTGCAGCGTATCGCGAAGTTAATTTGCGGTTGCATGACGAGTATGTAAAAGCATTCGATTACGTCAACGAGGTTATCGAAAGACTGCATAAGCATGGGATTCAAATCGGGATCGTTACGACCAAAATGCGTCTGACGACTGAACGCGGTTTGAAATACACGGGATTGTTCGATTACGTGGATGCAATCGTCACGATTGACGATGTCGTCAATCCTAAGCCTCATGCCGAGCCTGTGAGCAAAGCGATTGGGCTGCTTGGAGCAGATCCGGCAACGACTATCATGGTCGGCGACAGTACGGTGGATATCGAATCCGCGATTGCAGCTGGTGCCATTGCGGTAGGCGTAGCTTGGTCACTTAAGGGCGAGCTGAAGCTCAAGGATGCCGGAGCGCATCATGTTATTCATGATATGCGCGATCTTTATTCATTTGTAGGATTGGAGCGGGAGACGCTTGCGCAAAGTTGATCGATATCCAGTGGAAGGACCAAATGCGCTGTGGCAGGTATATTCGACAGTAAGCCGATTGAAGTCGGTCCGTAATTTTATTTTTATCCAGCTTGCGCGTTACTGTCCGGTTCTTCCGCTCAAAAATTGGATTTACCGCCGTTTGCTCGGCATGAAGGTCGGAGAGCATACCGCTTTTGCGTTAATGGTGATGGTCGATGTCTTCTTTCCCGAACGTATTACGGTCGGCAATAATACGATTATTGGATATAATACAACGATTCTAACCCATGAATATTTGATCAAGGAGTATCGGCTCGGCAACGTGGTTATCGGCTCTCATGTCATGATCGGCGCAAATTCGACGATCCTTCCCGGCGTTACGATTGGTGATCATGCGGTAATAGCCGCGGGCTCAGTCGTTCATAAGGACGTGCCTGCTTATGCATTTGTAGGAGGCAATCCGATGCGGGAGATCAAGCGGAGCGAAGCGGCTGCGAGCGGCGAGATTGAAGAGAGCGTACGGAGTTTTTTAAACGAATAGCTGTCAAAAAAGCCTCGTCCAGACGCGTTCGTTTCGCTGCTGGGCGGGGTTTCTTTTTGGCGTGCAAAGGGCCGCGTTCGGCTTGACGAATTTAAGCTTTTCATGCTAATATTACGATTAAACTCTTTAATTTGTTAGCATGGTAACATGGTATCGCTTTAAACTACTAAAGTAAATGAAGGTGATCATATATGTCCAAACCAAAAGTTTTTGAGAAGCCGACTGGCGTTAAAGATTATTTGCCAGGCGCGGTAGCGAAGCTAAGACACATAGAACGTCAGGTACTGGCTTGCATGCAGGGCTGGGGCTATGAGCAAATTATTACACCTACGATGGAATATTACGATACGGTAGGCGTTGCCAGCTCCACGTCGGATCGGAAGCTGTTCAAGCTGCTCAACAATCGGGGTACGACGCTGGTGCTGCGCTCGGACATGACGGCGCCAATCGCTCGCGTTGTATCATCGTTATTGAAGCAAGCTGATTTCCCGCAGCGCTTGTCGTACCACTCGAACGTGTTCCGCGCTATTGAGGAAGAGGCAGGCCGCGAGGCGGAGTTTTTCCAAACGGGAGTAGAGCTCGTCGGCGACTCTTCGGCTGAAGCGGATGCGGAGGTCGTTGCTCTTGCGATTGCATCACTGAAAGCGGCTGGCGTTGAACGCTTCAAAATAGCGATTGGGCATGTCGGCTTCCTGAACGGACTCATGGAAGAATCTCTTCCAGGGCAAGTGGAAGCGCAGGAGCAGCTTAAGAGCTGCCTGCTTGGACGTGATTTTGTCGGTTACCGCCAGCAGCTGCGCGAGCTGTCTATTGATGAGTCGGTGCAGCAGGAGCTTGAAGGCATTTTGCGTTTGCGCGGCGGCCAAGAGATCTGTGATCAAGCATTGCAGCTAAGCGTGGATGATAACGCACGCTCATCGATTCGCCATCTCTGCGAAATTTGGGATGTGCTGAAGGCGTATGGCGTTTGCGAGCATGTGCTCATTGACCTGACGATGATTGGGGACTTCTCCTATTATACTGGCATGACGTTCGAAGGTTATGCAGCTGATCTCGGATTCCCGGTTGTGAGCGGCGGACGCTACGACAACCTGCTGGCTCAGTTCGGCAGACCAGCACCTGCAACGGGATTTGCGCTGAAGACGACGCGTATTTTGGAGCTGCTGGGTGATCAAGCGGAGATTGAAACGAAGCGTACGCTAGTTGTCTATGATACTGCGGGTCGCGGAGACGCGCTTGTCAAAGCGCAGGAGCTGCGCGCGCAGGGCGTTAGCGTTGTTACAGAGCGGTTCGATGAGAAGACCGGCGCTCTTATAGAAGGATTGAAATCGAAGGTGCAGAGCTCGTTTACGCATAAAGGCGTGAATTATACGGCTTTGCTGACGTTTAGCGGAAATGGAATTAAAGGAGGCAGCGCCACATGAGCGGAGAAACTAAAGATATATTGAAAGTGGCGATGCCGAAAGGTCGCATTTATAAGGTGGCGTCGAAGCTGTTCCGCGAGGCGGGGCTGCCGATTCCGAGTGATTTTGACGATACGCGCAAGCTGATCATTGAGCTGCCTGAGGTAGGCATGGAGTTTATTATGGCGAAGCCGGTCGACGTGCCGACCTACGTAGAATACGGTGTGGCGGATATCGGCATCGTCGGCAAAGACGTGCTCATGGAGGAAAATAAAGATGTCTATGAGCTGCTTGATCTTGGCATAGCCAAATGCCGCATGTCGGTTATAGGTATGCCCGATTGGAAGCCGACGATCAATCCTCGCGTTGCGACCAAGTATCCGAATGTAGCTTCCGCTTATTTCCGAGAGCTTGGTCAACAGGTTGAGGTGATTAAGCTGAATGGCTCAATCGAGCTTGCGCCGATGATCGGACTGGCGGATCGTATCGTCGATATGGTGGAAACGGGCCAAACGCTGCGCGAGAACGGGCTTGTGGAGATGGAATCGATCTTCGGCATTACGAGCCGATTGATTGCAAATCGGGTAAGCTACCGGATGAAGAACGAGGCGATTCAGAGCTTGTGTGATCGGCTGCAGGTGACTTTGGCTGCGCGGGTTTAAGGGGCGAAAGAATACGATTACGTGCTTGAGCTGGTGATCGGGGTGATCACACGCGGGGTTGAGAGCTGGATCGAGCAGCGATGAGCAACTGCGCTGTAGCCAGCGAATTGTCGATAAGAACCTATATCGAGTTTGAGTGAATGCGTGGCGAGTTAGTGCAGTCTCTCGGGGAGCTGGATCGAGTGACAGGGATGATCGACTGTGTTGTCGAGCTAGAACGAATAAGTGCGGGTAAGATACTGGGATGTTTGAGAACACATAGATGAGTAAGTTGAGTATTTGGAAGGAGCGGATGATATGCGCATTATGCGAGCGGAGCAGTTTGGATTAAAGCGCGAGGTGGAGTATGGAACACCGGAGCAAAATGAAGCGGCCTTGAAAATCGTCGCAGACGTAAAGGCCGAGGGAGACGCGGCGCTGCTGAGATATACGGAGCAGCATGACCGCGTTAAGCTGGATGCGGCGTCGCTGCGCGTGACGCAGGAGGAAATTCAGGCGGCGTATGCGCTTGTCGACGCCGACTTCCTCACGGCGATTCGCGAAGCAGCCGTGAATGTTCGGACATTCCACGAGAAGCAAATGCGGACCTCGTGGATGGACCTGCAGCAGGACGGAACGCTGCTCGGGCAAATTATGCGGCCGCTGAAGCGGGTCGGCGTATACGTGCCCGGAGGCAAGGCGGCTTATCCGTCGTCCGTGCTGATGAATGTGATTCCGGCACAGGTAGCCGGCGTGCCGGAGATCGTCATGGTGACGCCGCCTGCAACCGGCGGCACTGCGGGCATCGACCCGTATATTCTCGTTGCCGCCGCGGAAGCGGGCGTCAAGGAGATGTACCGGGTCGGCGGAGCTCAAGCCATTGCCGCGCTTGCGTACGGCACGGCCAGCATTGCTCCGGTCGACAAAATTTGCGGACCGGGCAACATTTACGTGGCGCTGGCGAAGCGCGCCGTATTCGGTGCCGTCGATATCGATAGCATCGCCGGGCCAAGTGAAATCGTCGTGCTTGCTGACGATTCAGCTGATCCCGCGTACGTAGCCGCGGATCTATTGTCGCAGGCAGAGCACGATGAAATGGCGTCGGCGATACTGGTTACGCCGTCGCAGCAGCTTGCGGAGGCGGTTGCAGTGGAGGTGGAGCGCCAGCTGTCCACGCTGCCGCGACAAGACATTGCCCGCAGCTCCATAGACAGCTACGGGGCAGTGCTGCTCGTCGATTCGCTTGAAGCGGGAATCGACGTTGTCAATCAGCTGGCACCTGAGCATCTTGAGGTGCTGACGGTTGATCCAATGCGTCTGCTCGGCTACATTCAGAACGCGGGTGCTATTTTCCTCGGGCCTTACAGCTCGGAGCCTGTAGGAGATTATTTTGCAGGGCCGAATCACATCATTCCGACAAACGGCACGGCACGCTTCTCCTCGCCGGTCAACGTGGATGATTTCTTGAAGAAATCAAGCCTGATCTACTATAGCAAAGCAGCGCTGCTTGCCAATGGTGAAAAAATCATGACGCTTGCTCGCCATGAGGGACTCGAAGGCCACGCTCGCGCAATTGAGATTCGTCTGGAGAAGGAACGGGAATAAACATCTCCTGATGAACTTCGGAACTGTTATATACGAAAATAAATTATAATATTGCGTTGCAGTGTTAATATGAAAGTAATCACTCTTGCGTCCAAAAGCCAGTGCGGATATTTGCTACTATAAGATATACATCGGAAGCTGCTGAGCATGGCTACATTGTAGAAAGTGCAATAGAAACCTGACATGAATCATCGTTTGAGGAGCTACGTTGCAGAAATGCAGCAGAAACTGCCTCGAGTGCGGGAGTTCGGATGGATAATGGGGATTCTGTTGCACAAACTGCAACGTAGCTCAGGAACGTCAGCTAAACAGGAGATTCTGTTGCACAAACTGCAACGTAGCTCAGAAAACGCAGCTAATCATAAACTTACGTTACACAAACAGCAATGTAGCATAAGAGCTCCAACTAAGCTCCAACTAATCAGATAATTATTTTGCAGAACAGCAACATAGCAACACAAACAAACACATCCCAAGAAAGAAGGAATGAAAGTGTCGGAAAATCGGGTACGCGAGGCATCGGTGGCACGCAAGACGAACGAGACGGATATTAAGCTTACATTTGCAGTCGACGGAACAGGCGAAACAAAAATTGATACGGATGTGCCTTTCCTTAACCATATGCTTGATTTGTTTACGAAGCATGGCCAGTTCAATCTAGAAGTGGAAGCGCGCGGCGACATCGACATCGACGATCACCACACGGTGGAGGATATCGGTATTTGCATCGGCCAAACGCTTCGCGAAGCACTCGGCGACAAACGCGGCATTAAGCGTTACGCCAGCGTATTCGTACCTATGGATGAGGCGCTTGCACAGGTCATTATCGACGTCAGCAACCGTCCGCATTTTGAATATCGTGCAGAGTACCCTTCTACTCAGGTAGGCAGCTTCTCTACTGAGCTTGTTCATGAGTTTCTGTGGAAGCTGGCGCTTGAATCGCGCATTACGCTTCATGTCATCGTGCACTATGGCCAAAACACGCATCACATGATTGAAGCGGTGTTCAAGGCTCTTGGACGTGCGCTTGATGAAGCAACGAGCATTGATCCTCGCGTGCAAGGAGTGCCTTCTACGAAAGGAGTGCTGTAGCATGATCGCGATCATCGATTACGGCATGGGCAATCTGCACAGCGTAAGCAAGGCGGTTGAACGTCTTGGTTATGAGGCTGTTATTACGGATAATCCGGAAACGATCGCTGCAGCGGACGGCGCTATCCTTCCAGGCGTTGGCGCCTTTGGGGATGCGATGCAAAACCTGCGCGAAACGAAGTTGGATGAGGTAGCCAAAGCCTATGCAGCCTCCGGCAAACCGATGCTGGGCATTTGTCTTGGCATGCAGCTGCTCTTCAGCGAAAGCGACGAGTACGGTACGAACGAGGGTTTGAATCTGCTGCCGGGCAATGTTATTCGCTTCGCAGGCGGATACAAAATTCCGCATATGGGCTGGAACAAGCTTTCGTTCCTACAGGAGCAGTCGCCGTTATTCAACGGATTGACTGAGGGACATGTCTATTTCGTTCATTCGTTCCACGCGAAGCCGGAGCTAGAGGCCGACCTGCTTGCGACGACGGACTATTATCAGCAGGTGACGGCTATTGTCGGTCGCGGCAATGTATACGGCATGCAGTTCCACCCAGAGAAGAGCGGTGAGCTCGGCATGCAGCTGCTGGGCAATTTTCTTGCGCTTACAAGCAGCCAAGGCCAAAACGACTAGTTAATAAAAGGCAGACATATAGATGAGGCCCGACTAACGGGCATAAAGGAGAGGGCAACATGCTGGCGAAACGTATCATTCCGTGTCTGGACGTGAAGGATGGCCGCGTTGTGAAGGGCGTTAACTTCGTGAACCTGCGCGATGCGGGCGATCCCGTCGAGCTGGCGGCTACCTATGACCAAGAGGGCGCCGATGAGCTCGTATTTTTGGACATTTCGGCTTCCGTCGAGGGACGCGCAACAATGATTGAGGTCGTTAAGCGGACGGCTGGAGAAATTACGATACCCTTTACGGTGGGCGGCGGCATTTCCCATGTCGATGACATGAAGCGGCTGCTTCGCGCTGGAGCGGACAAGATCGGCATCAACACAGCAGCTGTATTGAACCCTTCCCTCGTCAAAGAAGGCTCACGGAAATTCGGCTCACAATGCATCGTAGTGGCAATTGACGCCAAGTTCAATGCGGAGTGGGGCGAGTGGGAGGTATACACGCACGGCGGACGCAAAACAACGGGCATCAAGGCGCTGGAATGGGCGCGTGAAGTAGAGCGTCTGGGCGCAGGTGAGATTTTGCTGACGAGCATGGATGCTGACGGAACGAAGGATGGCTTCGATATCAAGCTTACGCAGGCGGTATCGGATTCGCTTGGCATACCGGTTATCGCTTCTGGCGGAGCGGGTAGTGTCGAGCACTTCAACGATGTGTTCCAGCAGGCTCATGCGGATGCGGCGCTGGCGGCTACGATTTTTCACTATAAAGAAATGACGATCCGTGAAGTGAAGGATGATTTGCGGTTGAAGGGAGTAGAGGTACGATGACGGAAAACAACCAGAGCGAGCTTAGCTCAAAAATCAAATGGGATGATGCAGGGCTTGTGCCTGCCGTTGTGCAGGACGCGCAGAGCAAAGAAGTGCTGATGATGGCTTACATGAACAAGGAGTCGCTGCAGCTTTCCGTGGAATCCGGCGTAACGTGGTTTTGGAGCCGTTCGCGGGGCGAGCTTTGGAACAAAGGCGCGACAAGCGGCCATACGCAGCGCATCGTCTCGTTGGCTTACGACTGCGACGGCGACACACTGCTCGTTAAGGTAGAACAGAAGGGACCTGCTTGCCACACAGGACGTTATAGCTGCTTCTTTAATTCGGTTGAAGTTAGCGGCAATGCAGAAGCATCCTCAGAGGCTGCGGGCGCATCCAGTGACCGCTTCGCTACGCTGGGCCAGCTGGAGAGCGTCATTGCCGAGCGTTACGCAGAGCGCCCTGAGGGCTCTTATACGACCTACCTGTTCGACAAAGGGGTAGATAAGATTTTGAAAAAGGTTGGCGAGGAAGCGTCGGAGGTCATTATCGCAGCAAAAAATCAAGATAACGACGAGCTTCGCAGCGAGGTTGGCGATCTGATTTTCCACTTGATGGTATTGCTCCGCGAGCGCGGTCTGCCTTTTGATGATGTCATCAGCGAAATCAGCAGCCGCCATGGCAAGCCAACGACTAACAAAATGAGATAAATATACATTTGTTATTAAATATCAATATAGAAAGGCCGGTATGCACATGTTTATCGACTATCATACCCACCACGCCCGCTGCGGTCATGCCGTCGGCGAGCTGGAGGAATACGTAAAGAAGGGGATTGAGATCGGACTCGTGCAGCTCGGCCTCTCCGATCATATGCCGCTGCTCCATGTTGATCCAGCAACTTACTATCCCGAAATGGCAATGCCGATGGATGAGCTCCCGCGTTATGTGGAAGAATGCCTAAATCTCAAAGAAAAGTATAAAGGCCAAATCGACATCCGAGTTGGTCTTGAAGGCGATTATATCGAAGGCTGCGAGGAGCAGATCGGATCGATCGTGAATGCTTACCCTTGGGATTATGTGATCGGCTCCGTTCATTTTTTAGGCGAATGGGATATTACCGATTTCCGTCAAACCGGAGGCTGGGAAGGCCGTGATCGCATGGCGGTGTATGAGCAGTACTACGATGCAGTAGGCAAGGCAGCTGCGAGCGGCTTCTATGATTACATCGGGCATATTGACGTAATCAAGCGTTTTGGCTATCAGCCAGAGGGCGACGTCATTCATTTGGAAAATGCTGCACTGGAGGCGGTTAAGCGGAATGGGCTTGCGATCGAGCTTAATGCATCCGGGCTTCGGACGCCTGCCGCTGAGATGTTTCCGAGCCGTAGAATGCTTGAATATGCACGGGAATTAGGCATTCCGCTGACGGTAGGATCGGACGCTCATCAGCCCGAAAGGCTGGGTCAATATCTGGATCAAGCGTACACTGTGCTCAAAGAAGTCGGATATACGCAGCTAGCGACATTTAATTGTCGAAAATTAGTGATGATTGATTTTTGAAATATCGCAAATTCCATGTATAATATAGATGATCAAACAAGCTTTGTCGAATGATCCGACAAGGACGAGTACTTGTTCCGTAAAATTAATTGGTTTTAACGCTCAGGAGGGTATCATGTTAAGCGACAAGGTGCGTATTTTTTCGGGTTCGTCTAATCCGGTATTGGCTCAGAAAATTAGTGCGGAGCTTGGTCTGACGCTAGGCGCGATTAAAATGTCCCGTTTCAAAAGCGGTGAGATTTACGTGCATTACGAAGAAACGATTCGGAATTGCGACGTTTTCCTCGTGCAATCATTCTCGCATCCGATCAACGAGCATTTTGTCGAATTGCTTGTTATGATTGATGCGGCGAAGCGTGCTTCCGCAAGAACGGTCAACATCATCATGCCGTATTACGGCTATGCGCGTCAGGAGCGCAAGGCAGCACCTCGGGAGCCGATTTCAGCGAAAATGCTGGCGGATGTGCTCACGACAGTTGGAGCGAACCGCGTTATCACAATCGACCTACATGCTCCAGCTATTCAAGGCTTCTTCAACATTCCAGTCGATCATATGACTGCGCTTGATCTAATCAGCGATTATTTGAAGTCCAAAAACATCAAGAACCCGGTTGTCGTATCGCCGGATGCAGGCCGTGCTTCAACTGCAGAGAAGCTAGCGAACTACTTGGATACATCGTTTGCGATCATGATCAAGAAACGTCCGGCACACAATGAATCGGTTATTACACACGTAATAGGGGATGTCGAAGGGCAGACTCCGATTATAATCGAGGATCTGATCGACACGGGATCTACGATTGTCAACGTTGTTGAAGGCTTGAAGGAGCGCGGTGCAGAGGATGTATACGTATGCGCTACGCACCCGTTATTCTCCGGCTCGGCCATTGAGCGTTTGGATCATCCCCATATTAAAGAGATCATTGTTACCGACTCGATCAGCTTGCCTGAATCGACGCCGGAACGATTCAAAGTGCTTTCCGTTGCGCCGCTTCTTGCAGAGGCGACTCGCATTATTTTGGAAGGCGGCTCCATCAGTACGTTGTTCAAAAACAATGGCGTTTAAGCGTTCAGCTTGATTGCTTAGCATGCGAAATGAATAGTAATGCCGCGAAAATCGCGGGTGGCGCTTCTGCCATCCGCGATTTTCCCACATTTCTTTCGTGTTTTGTTGGGTATGGCTATGGTATAATCGTAGAAAATCGGAAGTAACGGGAGGTGCCTTGACAGTGAAAGAGAAGAATCGTGTTGCCGTAGATCAACAGACGAAAGTCATACCGGTTCAATGGGACGCTACGTTTTTTTTCGAACGTGCGGTTCGGTCGCTTGATCGATTCCATTATGACAAGGCACTTAAATATTTTCGTCGCGCCGTAGAATACGAGCCGGAAAACCCGGTAAACCATTGCAATATGGCAGGCATTCTTTCTGAGCTTGGCAATTATGAAGAGTCGAATCGTATTTTAGGCTGGATTGTGGATGAGCTTGATCCAACCATGACGGAGTGCCATTTCTATATGGCGAACAATTTTGCCAATATGGAGCAATATGAAGCGGCCGAGGGCTCGCTTATTAAATATTTGGAAGAGGATTCTGAAGGGCAATTTCTTGATGAAGCGGAAGATATGATGGATCTGCTGCATTTTGAGCTGGAGCGCCCTACGCGTCTGACGAACATTAAATCGCGTGAAGGCATGGTTGAGCATGACCTGGCCCGGACCCTTCTTGAGGAAGGCAAATTCACCGAGGCTGTTCGCATATTGGAAAAAATAATCGAAGGCCAGCCGGACTTTCTAGCAGCGCGCAACAATTTGGCATTAGCCTATTACTATATGGGCATGTTCGATAAAGCGATGGATACGATTCATGAGGTGCTGGAGATCGAATCCGGCAATCTGCATGCGCTTTGCAACCTTGCTATTTTCTATCAGCATAAGAATGATGAGCAAAGCTTGCAGCCGCTTGTTGAGCTGCTTACGAAGACGGTGCCGTTTCATCAGGAGCATGTGTTTAAACTGGCAACCACTATGGGCATCTTAGGAGAGCACGGAGCTGCTCATAAGCACTTCACCAGGCTGCTGAAAGACTCGGAGCTGACTCAGGATCCTAGCCTGTATCATTATGCGGCTGTCGCCGCTTGCAATATCGGGCGATTGCAGGAAGCCGAGCGGCTGTGGAAGCAAACGATCAAGCTCGATCCGACATCGGGCATTCCACATTATTATATGGAGCAGTTGGAGCTTGTCCGCAGCGGAGAGCATACGGCGTCCATCAGCTATCACTACCATCTGCCCTTTGAGGAGCAGTTCAAGCTATGGGAGAAGTCCTCGGACGGCATTCCCGATCATCTCAAGCGCGATCCGCTTGTACGCTCGTCGTTTTTCTGGGCCTTGCGCCATGGCGACCAGCATACGAAGCTGCAGGTCATTCAAGCGCTCGGCATGATTGCCGACAGCGAAGTGAAGGATGTGCTTCAGACCTTCCTGCTGGAGCGGGATGAGGATGATTACTTAAAGCGCATAGCCATTTTCGTGCTTCGAACGATGGGCGTTCAGGAGCCCTTGCGCGTGGTGCTCGAAGGGAAAGAAACGGTCATCGAGCCGAATCGCGTACCTTCAAGACTGCCTGTATGGGAAGATAAATGGCAAGCTGTCGTCGAGACGGCACTGGGCCGCATGAGCAAGCAATATGACTTGGTTCAGCAGCATGATCTGATGACGTTGTGGGTAGAGTTCCTGTCGCGCGTGTATCCGGACGTTCCGAAGCTGACCAAGCCGGAGGGCTGGGCTGCTGCTTTGGAATATTTGACGGCAAAGATGCATCGCCGGGCAATTTCTTACCACGAGGTTTCGGTGCGCTATGGCACTTCGATTGCTACAGTCAGCAAGAACGTCAAGATGATTGACGAGGTTTGCGGCATCAAAGAGAAGATGAAATCAATTAGCAATGTATTCGCTACACAGGAAATGCAGGACGAATAAACTTTTACGAGGTGAAGGTTATGTACAAATCCATTATTATCGGTACCGGCCCTGCCGGTCTTACAGCGGCTATTTACTTGGCTCGCGCCAACATGAGCCCGCTTATTATTGAAGGTCCTGAGCCAGGCGGACAGCTGACGACAACGACAGAAGTCGAGAACTTTCCTGGTTTTCCGGAAGGCATTATGGGTCCAGAGCTTATGGAGAACATGCGCAAGCAAGCGGAGCGCTTCGGCGCTAAGTTTATTACCGGTTGGGTGAACAGCGTTGATATGTCCGAGCGTCCTTTCAAGCTTCAAGTGGAAGGTCACGGCGAGCTGGTTGGGGAGAGCATTATCATCTCTACGGGAGCATCGGCTAGATATCTGGGCATTCCAGGCGAGAAAGAAAATGTCGGACGCGGCGTTAGCACATGCGCGACTTGCGACGGTTTCTTCTTCCGCGGCAAGAAGATCATCGTTGTTGGCGGCGGCGACTCTGCGATGGAGGAAGCAAGCTTCCTTACGCGCTTTGCCACGAACGTTGAGCTCGTTAACCGCCGGGATGAGCTTCGCGCATCCAAGATCATGCAGGACCGCGCTCGCGAGAACGAGAAAATCAGCTGGAGCCTGAATCGCACGCCGGTTGAGGTTGTTGCAAGCGGCATGGGCGTTACGGGACTTAAAGTACGTGACAATGCAACAGGTGAAGAGGACGTTATTGAAACGGACGGTATTTTCATCGCAATCGGTCACACGCCGAATACGAAGTTCCTTGCCGGACAAATTGATACAGACGATCATGGCTACATTGTCGTGAAACCGGGCACATCCGAAACGAATATACCGGGCGTATTCGCATGCGGCGATGTGCAAGACAGCAAATACCGTCAAGCGATCACAGCAGCGGGAAGCGGCTGTATGGCTGCTCTGGATTGCGAAAGATTCCTTGAAGGCGCAGTTACGCATGACTGGAGCAAATCGCTTTAATGATTGGCGGACCTGCTTCATAGGATAAAGAAGGGGCTATACCAGCAGAGCGATACGCTTGACGGTATAGCCTTTTCAATAGCCGAGAGCGCTTGATTTACAAGCATTGCGCTATCTTGACCAGAGTGTGAAGGTCGCTTATAGTGTTACAGAGAAGATTAACATATTGATGAGGTGGACTAGTGATGTCTGAAAAGATTTACGTTGGAGTCGATGTCGGCGGAACTGCTATTAAGGTTGGCATTTGCAATGCGGATGGACAATTGCTTCATACGTATGAAGGTCCGACGGAAGCGAGTAAAGGAACGGACACTATCCTTCAAAATATTGCAAAATACACGCAGCAAATCGTAGTCGAATCAGATTATGATTGGGAGCAGGTTGACGGGGTAGGCGTCGGTATTGCAGGCTTCCTGGACATTCCAAACGGAATTGTGAAATTTGCGCCAAACCTGAAAATTGAAAATGTCAATTTGAAGGCTTACTTGGAGCAAGCGCTGAACAAGACAGTAAAGGTTAATAATGATGCAAATGTTGCTGCATTAGGCGAAGCTTGGGGCGGAGCGGGTAAAGGCATTGGGCACTGCGTATGCTACACGCTCGGAACAGGCGTAGGCGGCGGTATTATTATAGAGGGTAAAATCGTTGAGGGTTACATGGGCATGGCAGGCGAGCTGGGTCATATGGCCATTGTGCCTGATCTGGAAGCTATTCAATGCGGCTGCGGGAAGATGGGCTGCTTGGAATCCGTTTCCTCGGCAACGGGCATTATCCGTATGGCGAAAGATGCTGTAGAACGCGGCGATCGCACATCGCTCTCGCAGGTAGAGGATATTATGGCGAAGGACGTTCTTGATGCAGCAAAAGCTGGAGACGAAGTAGCGAAACGTATCGTTAATCGCGCAGCTTATTATTTGGGCAAATCGATGGCGATGATCGCGATCGTGCTTAATCCGCAATATTTCATTATTGGCGGCGGCGTATCGAAAGCGGGAGATTTCCTGTTCGATCAAATTCGCGAAGTATTTGAAAAGTATACGCAAGATCAAGCTAAAGAGAACGTGAAAATCGTTGCGGCAACGCTTGGCAACAACGCTGGTGTCGTTGGTGCAGCAGGTCTTATTCTAAGAGGCTAGTATCCTTACGAAGTAGGTTTGCATTCGCAAACCTTAAGTATATCCTTACGAAGTGACTTTGCATTCGCAAAGTCTAAGTATATCCTTACGAAGTGACTTTGCATTCGCAAAGTCTAAGTATATCCTTACGAAGTGACTTTGCATTCGCAAAGTCTAAGTATATCCTTACGAAGTGACTTTGCATTCGCAAAGTCTTTAGGAGGTTTATTCATGGAAACGACAGCAACAGTAGCGAAGCTTGTCATAATAACCGGGATGTCTGGCGCGGGCAAGACCATTGCTGTTCAAAGCCTGGAAGATCTCGGTTTCTTCTGCGTAGATAATTTGCCGCCTGTTCTTATACCTAAATTCGCAGAGCTGATAGAGCAGTCGAACGGTAAAATCGGAAACGTTGCGCTTGTAATTGATTTGCGCGGACGAGAATTTTTTACGGCGCTGTCCGAATCGCTAGCTTACATCAAAGAGCATTATACGATTAGCTGCGAAATATTATTTTTGGATGCAACCGATGCTGTGCTTGTTCAGCGCTACAAAGAAAGCCGTCGTCGCCATCCGCTTGCCCCTGACGGAATGCCGCTTGAAGGCATTCGCAATGAACGCCGCCTGCTTGAGGACTTGAAGGGCTGGGCGTCACAAGTTATCGATACGAGTATTTTAAAACCGGCTCACTTGAAGGAACGGATTATTTCCCACTTCACGAATTTGGAGCAAAACAGCCTGTCGATAAACGTAACCTCCTTCGGTTTCAAATACGGCATTCCGATTGATGCTGACCTCATTTACGACGTTCGCTTTTTGCCTAATCCGCATTATATCGAGCATCTGCGCCCGAATACCGGTCAAAATCCCGATGTTTACGATTACGTCATGAAATGGCCCGAAACTCAGCAGTTTCTTACAAAGCTGCTAGACATGCTGCAGTTCCTTATTCCGCTGTATCGCAAAGAAGGGAAAAGTCAGGTTGTTATCGGCATTGGCTGTACGGGTGGAAAGCATCGTTCCGTTGCTATTGCTGAATATCTGGGACGCATGCTCGGCAGCAGTGATACGGAACGTGTGCGTGTCAGCCATCGCGATGCCGAACGTGACAAGCATTGACGGGGTGAGAGAATGCAGAGTAGACACAAAATTTTGAGACGTCCGAAGATCGTCGTAATTGGCGGCGGTACCGGACTCTCTGTCATGCTGCGAGGGCTGAAGGAAAAGCCGCTCGATATTACGGCTATCGTGACGGTAGCCGACGATGGAGGCAGCTCGGGTATTTTGCGCAATGAGCTGCAGATCCCTCCTCCTGGCGATATTCGAAACGTGCTTATGGCACTGGCTGATGCGGAACCTTTGCTCACCGAGGTGCTGCAGTATCGTTTCAAAACGGTGCCAGGGCTTGCGGGACATAGTCTCGGCAACCTCATGCTTGCAGCGATGACCGATATTTCAGGTGACTTCGTCACTGGCATTCGCGAGCTAAGCCGTGTCCTTGCCGTTCGAGGAAGAGTGCTCCCAGCAGCGGGCCGATCGATTGTGCTTAAAGCGGAAATGGCCGATGGTTCCTTTGTTACCGGGGAATCGATGATTCCGAAGGCGGGCAAGGTAATCAAGCGGGTGTTTCTGGAGCCTGCCGATGTGGAGCCGCTGCAAGAAGCAGTTGAGGCGATTGAGCAGGCTGACGCTATTTTGATCGGGCCTGGCAGCTTGTATACAAGTATCATTCCCAATTTGCTCGTTCCAAAGCTTGCGAATGCGATTGTAGAATCAGAGGCAGTTAAGCTATTTGTTTGCAATGTGATGACTCAGCCCGGCGAGACGGATAATTACTCGGTTGGCGATCATTTGGATGCGATTCATGCTCATATCGGTCATCATTTATTTGATTATGTCATTGTGAATGACGGCGAAATTCCGCCGCAAATCGAAAGCAAGTATGCAGAGATGGGCGCGAAAGCCGTTTATTTGGATCTAGATGCGGTTACGCAAAAGGGTTATGAGGTCATTGCGGATAAACTTGTTTTATTCCGTACTTTTTTAAGGCATGATGCTGAACGTTTAAGCCATCATATATATAAGCTGGTAGAGAATTGGATGTTACGAAAGAGGTGATACACAATGTCGTTTGCGGCACAAACAAAGAAAGAGCTGACATTGATTGAAGCGGACAGCTGTTGTGAGAGAGCGGAGCTATCCGCGCTCATACGGATGAATGGTTCGGTTAGCGTATCTAGCCGCAAAGTCGTTTTGGACATCTCAACGGAAAATGCCGCGATCGCCAGAAGAATTTATTCCCTGCTCAAAAAACATTATGAGCTGCATGTTGAGCTGCTCGTCCGCAAGAAGATGAGGCTCAAAAAAAATAATGTATATATTGTCCGTATTCCAGCAGGCGTACAGGAATTATTGAGCGAGCTCAAAATTGTATCCGAAGGCTTTATGTTCAATCTTGGCATCGACAAGGAAATCATTCGCAAGCCATGCTGCAAGCGTTCCTATTTGCGCGGCGCGTTCCTTGCGGGAGGTTCCGTTAACAACCCGGAGGGCTCCTCTTATCATTTGGAGATATCGTCGATGTACCAGGAGCATTGCGAGGCGCTCGTTGACCTTGCGAACAAATTTGATCTAAACGCTAGATGCATTGAACGTAAAAAGGGTTTTATCTTCTACATCAAAGAGGGCGAGAAAATAATCGAGCTTCTCAATATTATTGGCGCGCATCAAGCCTTATTCAAGTTTGAGGATGTCCGAATCATGCGTGATATGCGAAATTCGGTAAACCGAATCGTCAATTGCGAGACAGCCAATCTGAACAAAACGATTGGAGCAGCTGTTCGTCAGATCGAGAACATCAAGCTGCTGCAGCGTGAGGTTGGCCTCGATAGCCTCCCTGATAAGTTGAAGGAGGTAGCCGAAATCAGGCTGCTGCATCCGGATATGAATCTGACAGAGGTTGGCGAAATGCTTAGTGGAAAGGTCAGCAAGTCAGGCGTGAATCACCGTTTACGCAAAATTGACGAACTTGCGGAAAAAATCCGTGGGGTCTGAGCTTTTATCCTAGTGCATGAGCTGGTATAATGATATAATAATTCAAAAGACTTAATTTAAAAAAGATAAGGAAGCCAAGCTATACTTATCTTTGATCGGAAACGAGCTTTTGCAGCCAGAAGACGGCAAATTAGAGCCGTTAACGCTTTTGCCGCATGCTAATGATTGAGTAAAATATAGGGGGTATGGTTTCCATGACAAGGCTTCCGGTTGTTGTTCGTCTTAAGACGGGACTTCATGCAAGACCTGCAGCATTATTCGTACAAGAAGCGAACAAATTTTCCTCCGAAGTATTTGTAGAGAAAGACGACAAAAAAGTGAATGCGAAATCCATAATGGGAATTATGAGCTTAGCAATCAGCTCTGGCACTGAAGTATCCATTAGTGCAGAGGGTTCGGACGCAGAACAGGCTGTAAACGCTTTAGTCGCTTTGGTAAGCAAAGAAGAGTTGGAGAATCAGTAAGAAAAAGGGAGAAGTCACGCAGGTTCGATCAGAGCTTGCGGCGACAGCTCTTTTTTTTTGTATACAGGGTACAAAAAAGTCATACATGAAATGCAAACAGTAAAAAGAGCAGGTCCGGAGATTCCTCCGACCTGCTCTTTTTGCTTATCCGCTAACTTAACAATTAGGCCAGCTTCTCGATTACTTTATCGACCAAGCCGTACTCTTTGGCTTCAGTTGCGCTCATGAAGTAGTCGCGGTCCGTATCCTTCTCGATACGCTCCAGCGACTGTCCGCTGCGTTCTGCCAAGATGCCGTTCAGCTTGTCGCGCATGCCGATGATGCGTTTCGCACGAATGGCAATATCGCTTGCTTGGCCTTCTGCGCCGCCAAGCGGCTGGTGAATCATTACTTCGCTGTTCGGAAGCGCGTAACGTTTGCCGATCGCGCCTGCAGTAAGCAAGAAAGCACCCATGGATGCGGCCATGCCAACGCAAATGGTGGACACGTCCGGTTTAATGTACTGCATCGTATCGTAGATAGCCATGCCTGCCGTAATCGAGCCGCCCGGGCTGTTAATATAAAGAGAAATGTCCTTCTCTGGGTCGTCTGCTGCCAGGAAAAGCAATTGAGCGATGATGGAGTTGGCCACCACGTCATTTACACCTGATCCTAGAAAAATAATGCGGTCTTTCAATAGGCGAGAGTAAATGTCATACGCACGCTCACCTCGATTGTTTTGCTCAATAACCATAGGAACGAAATTCATATCCAACGTAAGCCCCCTCCTCAAAAACAATGAATGGTTAAATCGTATTCTCATAATAACGGATGAATAGTCAAAAGTCAAAGATAGTCAAACAATTCTATCCATCCAATAAAAAAACCGTTCCTGCGTATAGGAACGGTTAGTCTGTATCATTATAGGTGTTGCAAGCCTGAACGGCTGATTAGTTGTAATGGCGCGCCCGCAAGGAATCGAACCTAGATCTCAGCCTTCGGAGGGCTGCGTCATATCCATTGGACCACGGGCGCATATGGTTAAAATAGTCGCAAAAATGATTATATGATATTAAAGATGTTAAAGCAAGGGGCGTTCAAAAATTAAATTTGTGAAAAATGTGACGGTAACCGTTTTCAATAGGAAATCGGCTATTGCTACTATCACCAATTTCCGATAAACTAAGGGTGGGACTTGAAATGATACCGCGGGACATAATGAGTCCAATGCATTTGAACCGAATACGCTAGAGGCCGATGGAGTGAAGGATGAGAGATGCGTCAGATCGTTGAACTGCAGCAGCAGCTTGTGCCTGATCTGCTCGACGTCATGAAGAAACGGTATTCGATCCTGCATCAGGTGATGCTGTCGGATTTAATCGGACGTCGCACATTGGCGTCAACATTATCGATGACGGAGCGCATGCTTCGTGCGGAGACCGATTTTCTGAAATCGCAGGGACTGCTCGAGATTCATTCGGGGGGCATGCGAATTAGCGATTCAGGCAAGCTTTTATTAGAACAGCTTGAGCCTTTCTACAAGACGATGTTCGGACTATCCGAGCTCGAGGAAACGATCCGCAATCATTATGGATTGTCGCAGGTCGTCATTGTAGCCGGCGATTCCGAGACGTCTGCTCAGACGAAGCGAGAGCTTGGCCGTGCAGGAAGTCAGGTGCTTAACAAGGTTATGCAGCCACATGACGTGGTCGCGGTAACAGGCGGAACGACGATCGCACAGGTAGCAAATCAATTGGTAAGCTCCTCGCAGCTCAAAACGAACTGGTTTGTACCAGCTAGAGGCGGCCTTGGAGAGAGCTTGGACTATCAGGCCAATACGATTGCATCTATGATGGCGAAACGTACAGGAGCGCAATACAGGCTTCTACACGTACCTGATCATTTGGGCGAGGAAGCGTTCGCGTCTATCATGCAGGAGCCTAACATTAAGGAAATCGTGGATGTCATCCGCAGTGCTCGCATCGTTGTACATGGAATCGGAGATGCTATGGTCATGGCAAGGCGCAGGCGGCTTGACCGCGAGATTATCGATGCTATGGAAGCTGAAGAAGTGCTTGCAGAGTCGTTCGGATTCTATTTTGACCGCAAGGGCGCTGTCGTGCACAAAATGCAGACGGTGGGGTTACGGCTTGAGGATATTGTGAACACTGAGGTTGTTATTGGCGTAGCCGGCGGCAAGAGCAAAGGCGAGGCTATAGCGGCGATTATGCGCTTCGGACACAATGACGTACTCGTAACAGATGAAGCGGCAGCAATGGAAATAGTAGCCTTAATCGAGCAAGAGAAGGATTAAGCAGCAAAGAAGCTATTGGAATCATGATGATTTGCAAGGTGCTATACTCGCAAACCAGCAAACCAGCAAAACATCTTGAAATATATTTATTAATCTTTTAAAAATGCTTAGGAGGAAACAAAAATGGTTAAAGTTGGTATTAATGGTTTTGGTCGCATCGGCCGTAACGTATTCCGCGCAGCACTGAACAATCCTGATGTTCAAATCGTAGCAGTAAACGATCTTACGGATACTGCAACACTAGCACATCTTCTGAAATATGACACAACACACGGTCAACTTGACGGTACTGTTGAAGCAAAAGAAGGCGCGCTTATCGTTAATGGACGCGAAATCAAAGTTTTCGCAGAGCGCAACCCTGCAGATCTTCCTTGGGGATCCGTTGGCGTTGAGATCGTAGTTGAATCAACTGGTATTTTCACAGCTAAAGAAAAAGCTGAGCTTCACTTGCAAGGCGGCGCTAAAAAAGTTATCATTTCCGCTCCGGCAACGAACGAAGATATTACAGTAGTTATCGGCGTTAACGAAGATAAATACGACCCTGCGGCACACACCATTGTTTCCAACGCTTCATGTACAACTAACTGTCTTGCTCCTTTCGCAAAAGTATTGAACGACAAATTCGGAATCGTCAAAGGTATGATGACAACTATTCACTCATACACAAATGACCAATCCGTTCTAGACGTTCCTCATAAAGACCTGCGCCGCGCTCGTGCAGCTGCAGAAAACATCATTCCTTCTTCAACTGGCGCAGCGAAAGCTGTTTCACTAGTTCTTCCAGAGCTTAAAGGTAAATTGAACGGTATGGCTATGCGTGTTCCTACGCCTAACGTTTCCGTAACTGACCTTGTTGCTGAGCTTAAAGTTAACGTAACGGTTGAAGAAGTTAACGCTGCATTCAAAGAAGCTTCAGAAGGCGCTCTTAAAGGCATCATGAACTACAACGAATTGCCGCTTGTATCAAGCGACTACAACACGGATCCTGCTTCTTCCACAATCGATGGTCTTTCGACTATGGTTGTTGAAGGCAACATGGTTAAAGTTATTTCTTGGTACGACAACGAGTGGGGCTACTCGAACCGCGTAGTTGATCTTGCTGCTTATATTGCAAGCAAAGGTCTGTAAGCAAAGAAGGCGGACGGACCTCGGCTTTCGCGCATGCGGAGCACAAGGTCTTTGATTTGCGGCTTCTAGGAGTCGTGAATCATGGGGGCGTTTCTTCTTTGAAGGAACGCCCTTCTTTTTTTTGTGGTCCTCTATTTATACCTTTCCATAAACACATTCTCGGGAGGTTTCATTGATGAACAAGAAAAGTGTACGTGATGTAGCAGAGCTAGCTGGTAAACGGGTATTTGTTCGCGTTGATTTTAACGTGCCGCTAGAGGATGGCAAGATAACGGATGACAAACGGATTCGCGAGACGCTTCCTACAATTAACTACCTGATCGAAAAAGGCGCTAAAGTCATTCTTGCAAGCCACCTTGGCCGTCCGAATGGTCAAGTAGTAGAAGAGCTTCGCCACACGGCTTCCGCAGTACGCTTGTCTGAGCTGCTTGGCAAGCAAGTAACGAAAGCAAATGAAGCAATCGGTGAAGCGGTAGAAGCTCAAGTTGCTGCACTCAATAACGGAGATGTGCTTTTGCTTGAAAACGTACGTTTCTACGAGGGCGAAGAGAAGAACGATCCGGAACTGGCAAAAGCATTCGCTAAGCTTGCTGACCTATTCGTAAACGACGCTTTTGGCGCTGCTCACCGCGCTCACGCTTCAACTGAGGGCATTGCGCATGTTCTTCCGGCTGTATCTGGTCTGCTTATGGAAAGAGAGCTTGAAGTACTAGGCAAAGCGCTGAACAACCCTGAGCGTCCTTTCACGGCTATCGTTGGCGGTTCCAAAGTAAAAGACAAAATCGCGGTTATCGACAAAATGCTTGAAATTGCAGACAATGTAATCATCGGCGGCGGCTTGTCTTATACATTCTTCAAAGCACAAGGCCATGAAATCGGCAAATCGCTCGTTGACAACAGCAAGCTTGATTTGGCGCTTGAGTTCATAGAAAAAGCGAAGAAGCTCGGCAAAAACTTCTTGATCCCGGTTGATATCGTAGTTACTGACGATTTCAGCGCAACAGCTAACACGCAAATCGTTGACGTTGACAGCATTCCTGCTGATTGGGAAGGCATCGACATCGGACCGAAAACACGCGAGCTTTATGCGGATGTCATCAAAAACTCCAAATTGGTCGTATGGAACGGACCTATGGGCGTATTTGAAATCGAGCCATTCTCCCACGGTACTCTAGCGGTTGCTCGCGCATGCGCAGAAACAACTGGCTATACGGTTATCGGCGGCGGCGATTCTGCTGCAGCAGCTGAGAAGTTTGGTCTTGCTGACCAAATGGATTTCATCTCGACAGGCGGCGGCGCTTCCCTAGAGTTTATGGAAGGCAAAGTGCTTCCAGGCGTTGTAGCTCTTAACGATAAATAATAGCTTTATCCCTATACATGAAATGAGGAGGATTACGCATGAGCACTAGAACACCAATTATTGCTGGTAACTGGAAAATGTTCAAAACGGTATCCGAGGCTGTTACATTTTTCTCCGAAATTAAAGGCAAGGCTGAGGTAGACGGCGTAGAGAGCGTTATTTGCGCGCCATACACAACGCTTCCGGCACTTGTTGAAGCTGCAAAAGGAACTTCGATCGCGATTGGAGCTCAAAACGTTCACTTCGAGGACAACGGCGCATTCACAGGTGAAATCAGCGGCGTTATGCTGAAGGATCTTGGCGTAAAATACGTGATTATCGGCCACTCCGAGCGTCGCGCTTATTTTGCAGAGTCGGATGAGATCGTGAACAAGAAAGTCCATGCTTCATTCAAAAACGGCCTTCTGCCAATCGTCTGCGTAGGCGAGAAGCTTGAAGAGCGCGAAGCAGGACAAACGAAGGACGTATGCAAAGTGCAAACGGAAGCGGCTTTCCAAGGCGTATCCGCAGCACAAGCAGCTGAAGTTGTAATCGCATATGAGCCAATCTGGGCAATCGGAACAGGCAAATCGTCAACTTCCGAGGATGCACAGGACGTTATCGGTTATATCCGCGGCGTGGTTGCAGATCTTTATGATCAAGCTACAGCTGACGCGGTTCGCATTCAATACGGCGGCAGCGTTAAACCTAACAATGTGGCTGAGTACTTGGGTCAAAAGGATATCGACGGCGCGCTTGTCGGAGGCGCTAGCCTAGAGCCAGCATCGTACATCGCACTGGTCGAGGGGGCCAAGTAAGATGTCTGCTCCGAAACCTGTAGCGCTTATTATTCTTGATGGCTTCGGTTTGCGCGATGATGTGACAGGCAATGCGGTCGCACAAGCAAAGAAACCGAACTATGACCGTTACTGGTCAACTTATCCGCATACGACACTGACGGCATCTGGCGAAGCAGTTGGCTTGCCGGAAGGTCAAATGGGCAACTCTGAGGTTGGCCATCTGAACATCGGTGCAGGCCGCATCGTGTATCAGGATTTGACTCGTATCAGCAAGTCGATTCGCGACGGTGAGTTTTACGAGAATGAAACGATTCTTGGCGCCGTACGTCATGTGAAAACAAATAGCAAGAAGCTTCACCTGTATGGCCTTCTGTCGGACGGCGGCGTACACAGCCACATTGAGCACTTGTTCGCTTTGCTTGATCTAGCGAAGAAGGAAGAGCTTGAGGAAGTATACATTCATGCTTTCCTAGACGGTCGCGACGTGTCTCCGGACAGTGCGAAGGGTTACCTAGAGCGTCTGCAGGCGAAAATCGAAGAGGTTGGCGTAGGCCGCATCGCAACGGTCCAAGGCCGTTACTATGCGATGGACCGCGACAAGCGCTGGGAGCGTACGGAGAAATCCTACCGCGCCATGGTGTACGGCGAAGGCCCTCAATATTTCGATCCGATTCAAGCGGTAGTTGAATCCTACGAGAAATCGGTTTATGATGAATTCGTTATGCCAACGGTTATCGTAGACGGGGAAAACAAGCCAGTTGGTCTTGTTGAATCCGAGGACGCTGTTATTTTCTTCAACTTCCGTCCTGACCGTGCGATTCAATTGTCGCAAGTGTTTACGAATGAGGACTTCCGCGGTTTTGACCGCGGCGAGAACCATCCGGTTAATCTGTATTTCGTCTGCTTGACGCTATTCAGTGAAACCGTTGGCGGTTTCGTAGCGTATTCACCGAAGAACCTTGACAATACGCTTGGCGAAGTGCTCGTGCAAAACAACAAGACACAGCTGCGTACTGCAGAAACCGAAAAGTATCCGCATGTAACGTTTTTCTTCAGCGGCGGACGCGATCATGAGCTTCCTGGCGAAACTCGCGTGCTTATCAATTCCCCTAAGGTCGCAACGTACGACCTGAAGCCGGAAATGAGCGCGTATGAGCTTGCCGAGTCGACCGTTCGCGAGATTGAATCAGACAAGCATGATGCAATCATTCTAAACTTCGCTAACCCGGATATGGTTGGCCACTCCGGCATGCTGGAGCCAACGATCAAAGCGGTTGAAGCGACGGATGAATGCCTTGGCAAAGTCGTTGAAGCGGTGCTCGCCAAAGGCGGCGTTTGCATCATCACGGCTGACCACGGCAATGCAGACATGGTATTCGACGAGAATGGTCGTCCGTTTACGGCACATACGACGAATCCGGTTCCGCTTATCGTAACGAAAGCAGGAGAAACGCTTCGCGAAGGCGGCATTCTTGCCGATATCGCGCCGACGCTTCTTGATTTGCTTGAGCTGGCTAAGCCGATTGAAATGACTGGCGTTACTCTAATTAACAAATAAAAAATATTAAAGGAGTGTTTTCTCTCATGTCAATTATCGTTGATGTATACGCACGCGAAGTACTGGATTCCCGCGGGAATCCAACTGTTGAAGTAGAAGTTTCCCTTGAGTCCGGCGGCAAAGGCCGTGCAATCGTTCCATCCGGCGCTTCCACTGGCGCTTACGAGGCTGTTGAGCTTCGTGACGGCGACAAATCCCGTTACCTTGGTAAAGGCGTTTTGAAGGCTGTAGAAAATGTTAACACTGAAATCGCTCCTGAAATCATTGGCCTAGATGCTCTTGATCAAGTAGCTATCGACCGTAAAATGATCGAGCTTGACGGTACGCCAAACAAAGCTAAGCTTGGCGCTAACGCGATCCTAGCTGTATCGATGGCAGTAGCTCGCGCAGCTGCTGACGCGCTTGATGTGCCTCTTTACACTTACCTTGGCGGATTCAACGCTAAGACGCTTCCAGTTCCAATGATGAACATCATCAACGGCGGCGAGCACGCTGACAACAACATCGACGTTCAAGAATTCATGGTTCTTCCTGTTGGTGCTGAAAACTTCAAAGAAGCGCTTCGTATCGGTGCTGAAATCTTCCACAACCTTAAAGCAGTATTGCACGATAAAGGCCTTAACACAGCTGTTGGCGACGAAGGCGGCTTCGCTCCTAACCTTGGTTCCAACGAAGAAGCAATCACAACAATCATCTCCGCTATTGAGCGCGCAGGCTACAAGCCAGGCGTTGACGTATTCCTTGGTATGGACGTTGCTTCGACTGAGTTCTTCAAAGACGGCAAATACGTGCTTGCAGGCGAAGGCAAATCGTTCACACCTGCTGAGTTCGTTGACCTTCTTGCTTCATGGGCTGACAAATACCCAATCCTTACAATCGAAGACGGCTGCTCCGAAGACGATTGGGATGGTTGGAAATTGCTTACTGAGAAGCTTGGCGGCAAAGTACAACTCGTTGGTGACGATCTGTTCGTAACGAACACAGAGCGTCTTTCCGATGGTATCGACAAAGGCGTAGGCAACTCGATCCTGGTTAAAGTTAACCAAATCGGTACGCTTACTGAAACGTTTGACGCAATCGAAATGGCTAAGCGCGCTGGTTACACAGCTGTTATCTCTCACCGTTCAGGCGAGAGCGAAGACAGCACAATTGCTGACATCGCAGTAGCTACAAACGCTGGTCAAATCAAAACAGGCGCACCGTCCCGTACGGACCGCGTTGCAAAATACAACCAATTGCTTCGCATCGAAGACCAACTTGGTTCAACTGCTCAATACGCAGGCAAACAAGCATTCTACAACTTGAAAAACTTCAAATAAGACGCTAGTTAGCGGCTTATCGAGAAGGGTGTGTCCCATTAGGGCACGCCCTTCTTTTTTTTATGGGGAATAGATCGCAGCCAATCGCCTCACATTAACAGAAAGCAAAGCATTAAGCGATTAGGCGGTGGCAAGCGTGGCGAAACCGGTAATAGGCATTTCGATGTACTCGCTTAGAGATCAGTCCGAGATTGATTTCTTGGGGACGCTTGAAAAAGTGGCGGAGCTCGGTTATAAGGCAGTGGAGTTTGTTGGCTATTTCAAAACACCGGCAATTGAGCTGAAGAGCAAGCTGGACGAGCTTGGTCTTATCGCTAGCTCCGCGCATGTGCCTCTTAATTATAGCGATTCCAAGCAAATGGAATCTGATTTTGCAGGGCAGATCGAATATGCGAAGGAGATTGGCATCCCATATATCATTACACCGTGGGCACCTCTTCCGGAGAAGCCGTCGATGGATGATGTGCTGCATTTGGTCGATATTTTCACGAAATGCGGCAAGCAGGTAAAGGCATCGGGCATGCAGTATGTTTTCCATACGCATGATGCTGAGTTTAAGCTGGTTGATAAAATGCCGATTATCGATCATATACTGGCACGGGTATCACCTGACCTTATGAAGGTGCAATTTGATTTGGGGTGGATGTATTTGGCTGGCTATAAGCCGGCTGATTATCTAAAGAAATATAAAGGCCGCGTCCCCTTGGTGCACATGAAGGATTTCTTAAAAGGTCGCAAGGATGCGGAGATTGGCAAGGGTGAGGTTGGCTTCGATCGGCTTATGGAAGAATTGGAGCCAGCGGGAGTAGCATATCTGATCGTGGAGCAAGAGCAGTTTAACGTGAGCTCTCTGAAGAGCGCAGGAAACAATTATCAATATCTAAAGTCGTTCGGATTTGCATAATTAATGGTATTTGCAGGTTGTCCTATTGTAAAAAGCGCCTAGCTATGGTACACTCAGACTACGTGTTTTTACGGAGCTCCTATGCTGGAGGTGGAATAAATGGAAATCTTATTGAAGATCGTGCTCGTTATATTTTCTGTCGGCCTGATTGCGGTTGTTTTGTTGCAAAAAGGTAAGAGTGCAGGCTTGTCCGGAGCAATTACGGGCGGCGCTGAGCACCTGTTCGGCAAACAGAAAGCGCGCGGTTTGGATTTGTTCTTGCAGCGTTTAACAGTTGTTTTAGCAATCGGCTTCTTCATATTGGCGCTTGTTGTCTCTTACTTCGTAAAACAATAATCAATACACAAGCAGAAAGCGAGGATAATCCTCGCTTTTTTTGTATTTTCATCATATTCGCGGATGCGCGACTGACATTTCGTGTATACTACATGGTATATGATAATCTATCAACCTGTTGCAAAAGACAATCGTGTTCAGTCGCAGGTTTATGAGGAGAAAAAACAATAATGACCATCTACGAGCAGCAACTGCTTGATTTTATGAGAGAAACGGCTTATAAGCCGATGACATACCAAGAGCTGGAAAAGCATTTTGGTATCGAAGATGCAGCGGAGTTCAAGGAATTCCTTAAGCTGCTGAATAAGCTGGAGGACGAGAGCAAGATCATTCGTACGCCCAATGATCATTACGGCGTGCCGGAACGAATGAATCTGCTTCGCGGCAAGCTGCAATCCCATGCGAAGGGCTTCGGCTTCCTGATTCCGGATGAGAAGGAGCATGGCGACGTCTATTTGCATGCCAATGATCTGAAGAGCGCGATGAATGGCGATATTATTCTCGTTCGTGTCACTTCCAGAAGCGAGCATGGCGGGCGCATGGAGGGCGAGGTCGTCCGAATTGTAGAGCGCGCCGTTACGCAAATCGTCGGAACGTTCGAGGACCATGAGGTATATGCCTTCGTCGTGCCGGATGATAAACGGATTAACCGGGATATTTTTATACCAAAGGGTGGCTACCAAGGGGCTGTATCTGGGCAGAAGGTCGTCGTAAAAATTGTTTCGTATCCAGAAGGCCGCAATGCTGCTGAAGGTGAAATTGTCGAAATTTTGGGACATAAGAATGATCCTGGTGTCGACATCCTGTCGATTATTCGCAAGCATCAGCTGCCAGAGGGCTTCCAGGATGAAGTAATGGCTGAGGCTGAAGCTGCGCCCGACTCAATAACGGACGAAGAAATTGTGCAGCAGGGCAGACGTGACCTTCGGGGCGAGGTTATCGTAACGATTGACGGCGAGGATGCGAAGGATCTTGATGATGCGGTGCATGTGAAGCGTCTGGAGAACGGCAACTATTTGCTTGGTGTACATATCGCAGATGTCGGGTATTACGTAAAAGAAAATTCACAGCTTGACCAAGAAGCATACAGGAGAGGCTGCAGCGTTTATTTGGTTGACCGCGTTATTCCGATGCTGCCGCATCGTTTGTCGAATGGCATATGCTCGCTCAATCCGCAGGTTGATCGTCTAACGCTTTCTTGCGAGATGGAATTTGATGCGGATACGTTAAAGCGTGTACGCCATGATGTGTTTACGAGTGTGATCCGTACGAAAGAGCGGATGACGTATACGAATGTGAAGAAGCTTTTGACGGCAACGGAAGAGGAGCCGCAAACGGAGCTTAAAGAGCGGTATGCAGATCTGCTCGGCATGTTTGGACTCATGGAAGATCTCGCCATGCGTTTGCGAGGCAAGCGAATGAAGCGAGGCGCAATCGACTTTGATTTTCAGGAATCGAAGGTTATCGTCGACGAGAACGGCAAGGCCATTGACATCATAAAACGTGAGCGTTCGGTGGCGGAGCAAATTATCGAGGAATTTATGCTTGTAGCGAACGAGACGGTTGCCGAGCATTTTCACTGGCTGCGCGTTCCTTTCCTTTACCGTATTCACGAGGACCCGAATCAGGAGAAGCTGCTTAATTTCGTACAGTTCGCGGCAAACTTTGGCTATACGGTGAAGGGCAAGGGCAATGCGATTCATCCAAAGGCGCTTCAGACGCTGCTTGAGGAAATCCGCGGCACGAAGGAAGCAACTGTTATATCGACCGTTATGCTTCGTTCGATGAAGCAGGCTAAATACGATGCAGAGAGCTTAGGGCATTTCGGCCTAGCGGCTGAATTCTATTCGCACTTTACGTCGCCGATCCGTCGTTATCCCGATTTAGTTATCCACCGCGTGATCCGCGAGGTGCTGGATGGCAGAGGACAGCTTACGGAAGCTCGTCACGAGGCTTTAACTGCGCGTATGCCGGAAATCGCTACGCATTCATCGGAGCGCGAGCGAGTGGCGGTAGATGCGGAGCGCGATACGGAACAGCTGAAAAAATGCGAATTTATGCTTGATAAGGTCGGCGAGGAGTTCGAGGGCATTATTAGCAGCGTAACGAGCTTCGGGATGTTCATCGAGCTGGAGAATTCGGTCGAAGGACTCATTCGCTTGAGCGATATGTCTGATGACTATTACAACTTCCATGAGCAGCATATGATCTTAGTCGGCGAGCGTACGTCTAAAGTGTACCGAATCGGCGATGAAGTGAAGATTCGTGTAACGCGCGTCAGCATGACAGAGCATACGATCGACTTTGAGCTTGTTGATATGATGCCGCGCAGCGGCTTTAAGGGTGTACCTGGAGCTGGTTTTGGCGGCGGTGATCGCGGCGGCAAGAGGCGCGGAGGCTCTGGCGACCGTGGCGACTCTCGCGGCGATCGGGGCAAAGGCGGCAGAGGCGGAGCAGCCGCTGGAGGCCGCGGCGGAAAAGGCGAGCGTGCAGCTGGTGCAGCTGGAGGTCGCGGAGGAAAGGACGAGCGTACAGCTGGTGCAGGAGGCAAAGACCGTGGCGGGAATAGCCAAGGAGCGCCAGGCGAAGGAAATCGCGGCGGCAAGGGCCGTGGCGGGAATAGCCAAGGAGCAGCAGGCGAGGGAAATCGCGGAGGCAAGGGCCGTGGCGGGAATAGCCAAGGAGCGCCAGGCGAAGGAAATCGCGGAGGCAAAGACCATGGCGGGAATAGCCAAGGAGCAGCAGGCGAAGGAAATCGCGGAGGCAAGGGCCGAGGCGGCAAAAACGGCGGCGGCCGCGGTGGATTTGGCGGCGGCGTGGACCGCAGCGTAGTTGGTATTGTAGAGCAATCGAACCCTTGGAGGCTCGATGCACCTGACAGCGGGCGCGGCGGAAGCAAGCGGCGCGGCCGGGGCGGCGCAGGCGAAGCCGGAGATGGCGCGAACGACGGCGGGCATTCGTCGGCGGAGCGTGGGCCGGGGCAAGAGGCGAATATGTCGCCGGGCCAAGGCAGTGAGCAGCCGCGCGGAAGCGGACGCGGTGCGCGCACGGATATGTGGGGCTTGCCCATCCGCGGAGGCGGCGGGCAAGGCGGCAATGGCCGTGGAGGAGCCGAGAAGCGGCGGAGCGAGGATGGTGGCGCGAGGCGGAAGAATGCGGCGCCGAGCGGTGTGTTTAATGGCGGCGAGCGGAAAGCGGGAACACCGAGCATGGAAGGCAGTGAAGGCGGCGGCCAAGGCAAGAGCAAGCGGAAGAAGAAAAGCGGAGACGGGAATTCTACAGCAGCTTTTGTACGCAAAAATCGTAAATAAATAGGGGGTCGGCGACTTCCGTTCTATGGCATAATTGGAAGTCGCCGAGTTCTGGATGATATGGGAAAAGATATTTAAGCTCGTCACTTGCTTTTTAATTCTGGGTATAGTACACTCAAATCAATCGATAATATGAACCTGAATTCACATATTGAAAAGGGTGTCATTATAGTCATGAAACCCTTTCCAATGTGTGAATTTTTTGTTTAAAGACAAACCAGGCGCATATTAATATTATTTTTTTGGAGGTTTTTACACATGCAACAAGGTACAGTTAAATGGTTTAACGCAGAAAAAGGTTTCGGCTTTATCGAAGTTGAAGGCGGCAACGATGTATTCGTACACTTCTCCGCAATCACTGGCGAAGGCTTCAAAACTCTTGAAGAAGGACAACGCGTAGAATTTAACGTTGTTCAAGGCAACCGTGGACCACAAGCAGAAAACGTTGTAAAGCTGTAGTAGCTTACGAACGTTGATAAAACCGCCTTTGACCTTATGGGTTGAAGGCGGTTTTTTTGTGTTTCAATGGGTGTGTTCCATTATTTAGTAATAGCATGTCCTTAATTTGCTTGATTAATCAGTTCATTTGAATAACTGTTTGCTGTTTGAGCTTTTTCCAAGTAAGAATACTTTCGATCCTGATAAATACAGCCTATAGAAAGGCTCGCCGCCACCGCCTTGATTTCCACTGCAGAAGTTGTTACAATGAACACCAGTGTATCTTCTACAATATTTTAGCTTAACAAAGTCGAGGTGACTAGCATGGGTAAGAAAAGTGACGGCAAGCAGCTCGCCCAGAACAAGAAGGCTTCCCATGACTATTTCATTGAGGAAACGTTCGAAGCAGGCATGGTGCTGATGGGTACTGAAATTAAATCGCTGCGTAACGGTCGAGCGAACATAAGCGATGCGTTTGCGACGATTCGCAACGGAGAAATATTCATACACAACATGCATATCAGCCCGTTCGAGCAAGGGAACATTCATAATCCTACTGATCCAACGCGTGCTCGCAAGCTGTTGATGCATAAGGCTCAGATTCATAAGTTGTTTGGCTTGTCCAAGCAAGAAGGTTATGCAATTGTGCCTCTGAAGATATATGTGCGCAATGGATATGCGAAGCTGTTGATCGGACTCGGTAAAGGTAAGAAGCAATACGATAAGCGGGATACGGCAGCTAAGCGTGATGCTCAGCGCGATATCCAGCGTGTCCTTCGCGAGAAGCAGAAGGTTGCACGTTAAGCTGTTTGATTGCCATGGAAGATAGCAACCAATGCTGCCAGTAACATTTGTGCACGAGTGCTGTCCATTCGTGGTATACTAAAGCAGTAGCAAAGGCAACACAAACAAAGCAAGTGCAATCGTGCTAGACAATCGGTACAGCCTGACAGATGATCAATCTGACGGATGCTGCGCCTTAATCCTAAAGCTTCAATTGAGCTAAACGTTAGTGCAGAGCGTCACTCTTACGGGTGTAGGTCGGCAGCTAACCGTTTATGCAAAATTGGGGGCGTTTATGGATTCGACGGGGATTGTACGAGCGCGGGTTGCGGGTAGCAGGGAGTCGTCTGCTTCATCAACGCTAAAGCCTATTAAACGGCAAACAACAAACAAACTACGCTTTCGCAGCCTAAGAAACTGTGTGCGTGCTTCTACCCAGCATCGTCCATGTGACTGGAATAGGGGCTAACAAGTAGTGGAATACGCTGTCTCATCTCCGCCTGCGGTGAGCTGAAGAAGACAATCAGGCTGACCCAACGTATAGCCGGTTACGGGGCGATACTCGGGTGACATCAAAACTGTGACTACACCCGTAGAAGCCTGTGTGGCGTGATCTTCGGACAGGGGTTCAAATCCCCTCGCCTCCACCAACCATGTGAGAGAGTACCGTGTTAGGTACTCTCTTTCTTTATGTTCAGGATTTTTATGGGGGTTTGTGGCGGTTAGAAAGCCTTGATACCATTGAGCTTTCGGCCGTCGATGTTGCTAAATAGCATGACAGTCTCTCACGGGGTACATAGATAAACACAACCTATGTGAGTGTGTTTGACATTGGTAGATTATGTAATGGATTCATGATAACCTAGATAGTAAAGAATTATATAGGGTGGGATTGATAGTGAATGATAAGAAAAAATTGATTACACCATTATCATCAGCTTTAGTCCAGGCACAGATAAAACAGATGGGAGTGGCATCTTCTCTTGCTTCTATAGAACTCCAATCCTCATTAGACCCGTTTAGAAAAATAATGAAAATGAACGCATTTTCTATTACCGCAGCTTCTATATCTGTGCCGTTTCAGCTTCAACAATCAATATTTAATCTACAGGATCAGATGAAGAGCTTATCAGGAATATACTCTGTTACAAAAGACATGCGAAAACTATTCCCCATGATTGACACAACTCCATTCAGACATTTGGAGCGAATTATTCAAATGGAGATAGTCATGAAAAGTAGCTTTTCTAGTTTATCAGAAACGATGAAGTTACCCTCGATTATCTTAAGAGACAGCCTTGCATCTATGGTAGCAATGATAAAAACTTATGAACTCAGACCTAATATAGCTTTAGAAGTAACAAAGCTTCCTCAAGCATATGCAAGTTATTCTGAAAGACAAATAAACAGGCTAGTAAGAATTGAAGATAAAAGACATCCTCTTATTGATGTTATAGAAGATACATTAGAATCTGCTAGTACAATGATTGAAGATAGCACGTTGTTAGTTGAGGGTATTGCGTGGGGAAATATTTCTGATACCAATGATGATATTGATGCGAACTATTCTACGTTTAATCTTTTTCCGTCATTAAATAGTCATTTAGCACCTTTTTATGCGGGCAGGATTAGCACTTCTGATTTCGATATAAATAATACACTACCTGTTGTTATACACAAACTTGGTTGTAGGTTGATTGAACTCATTTGTAACATTAATGAAATCCATCAAGCAGCTCATGGAGTAGCTCTGTTTACATTGACGCAAAAAATGATGATGGGTTTCCTAAAGATCCCAAATACAATTTCTTCCAATGAAATGCTCTTTGCTGATATAGTAGACCATCTATACTTTATGTTATACGAAGGTTCAGGAGATGCAAAAAGATTAGTGGGACTAACAAATAATGATGATTTGCTGTTACCACTTTGGAATTTGAAGCATCTCAGACTGAACTTCAGACATGATGTAGAGCATGGAAAAGATATATCAAAAAAGTTGATGCAAGGTGGAGCAGTATTCAAGAATCTCATTGGCCAACCTCGACCTAGAAACACTAGTGAGTGGAAACAGGCGCAGTTAA
Organism: Paenibacillus sp. Y660; assembly: GCF_057221575.1. Taxonomy (NCBI): domain Bacteria; kingdom Bacillati; phylum Bacillota; class Bacilli; order Caryophanales; family Paenibacillaceae; genus Paenibacillus; species Paenibacillus sp. Y660. The sequence continues at coordinate 43,147 of NZ_JBXBBJ010000019.1, forward strand.
AAATATATGAACATCTGGGGAGCATGCTGAGTAGTATTCTAATGCGATTGATCTAATGAGAGAGGGGAGACTTTACTCCCCTCTACTTTCTATTTATTCATATCCCAGTCAGCATTAATGTTCTTTTGATACAGCACAATATCATGAAGTTTGATTTGAAATACGACATGCACCGTCTTAGTTTCACGCTGAATAATGATTCTCGATACATACTTACCGACAAGCTGATTCAAGAGTTCTGGATTTGGCACCTCATCATCCAGCAATCTAATCAATTGTTTTAACTCATTCTGAATTAATTGCAATTCAGCAATCTCAAGGCTCACAGGTTTGTACCCATTAAAGGCTATTGAGTGTTCTGATTCCTTTTCGTCCAATTCAATCTTCATTTCTTGGAGTAGCTCGTTATAGAAGGATTTAGCGAGGCCAGAATCGATATCTGCTTGCATTGATTGGATTTTGTTCCTAAGGAAGTGTATTTCCTTCTCCAATATGGATATCTCGGCTTGAGCCTGTTTGTGTTCCTCGTTGTGATGTTTACTGATCTCATCCTCTAGTTGATCATTCAAAGTAAGTCGTAGTAATGTGGTACGGAGCTTGTTTGTTACTATTCTTTCGATAGTCTCTTTTCGCCAACTAGTGTATTCACAAAATTCCTTTCCCTTCCGCATATAGCCTCCGCACAAATAGTAACGCTGACCACCATACTTGCGTGTTGTCGATGTGGAGTGTCCCAGCATCTTGGAACCGCATTTGTCACAAAAGAAGAAGCTTCGCAACCAGAATGGGGAGTTGGACTTCACTTGGAATGGATTATGGGCTACCCCGCCACCATTATTACGCGCCTTAGTTCTCTCCTGGCATAGATTGAATAATTCTTCTGTGATAATCGAAGGATGGGCATTTTCAGTAATTACCCACTCCGAACGATCCTTCCACTTCTTTCCCTTCACCTGATAATCTTGCTTATTCCAAATCTTGCGTCCGATATAAGACTCATTGAATATGATGGCTCGGATGGTGCTGGCCGACCATTGACCTCCTTTCTGCGTCGGTACTCCTTTCTCGTTTAGGTTGCTAGAGATCTTCTTGTATCCAGCATTCTCGTAGGCATATTGGTTGAATATCCAACGAATGATGTCGATTTCTTCTCTTGGACCGAGTACCCATACTGCCTTTGTTTTTTGTGCGCCGAACGCAATGTGTTCGGTCCGATAGCCATATGGGGGAGTTCCGCCATTGCCGTATCCCTGCTTGGCGTTCTGTGTCATACCCTTACGAACTTCAGTTGCGAGGTTTGCGTTGAAGAACTCAGACATGACCTCTAGCATACCTTCTAGGAGCTTGTCTTGAGGCATATCTTTGTCGGTCTGTTCGGTTACGGATATGACTTTAACGCCGACTTGGGCAAGCAGGGCTTTGTAGATAACATGGTCATCACGCTTCCTTGAGAAGCGATCAAACTTATGTACGAGTATCGCTTCAAATGGTCGGTTACTGCGCTTGGCAAGAGCGATCATCTTCTGGAACTCCTCACGATCATCAGTTTTTGCTGACTTACCTTTTTCGATGAATTCACTGACGATGATGTGTCCGCGCTCTTGGCAGTATTGCTGGATGGCTTTGACTTGCGCTGGGATGGAAAGCTCCTTCTCGGCTTGGCGGTCTGATGATACGCGTGCATAGATTGCTACTTTCATTGATGAACATCTCCTCGTATAGTCGTTTTTGGGCATAAAAAAAACAGGTAAACCGCTTGGGCATACCTGCGTGGAACAACATTATGAATTGAATCAGCTCATGCATTCTGCTTGCGCGATTGCAATTCCTTTTGAGCCGAATCCCATAACTTCTTATCAATAATTGCTGCTTGGCTACCTTTTGTGATAATCCATTCGCCTTGTGGTCTATTGCGACCATTCACCTCTGACTTCTTATTCCATACCCGATGACCGAGATAAGCTTCGTTACCAAGCATAGCTAAGATGGTTGAAGGGAGCCATTTGCGGCCAATTGGAATGTTCAGTTCGTTGAGTATACGGGCAATCTTCTTGCCACCCAAACCTTTTGCCGCCAAGCTAAATATCTGTTTGATAATTTTCACCTCCTCATCTGGACCTAATTCATAATTCACCTTACTGCCTGTCCTAACTAGCCGATAACCGAATGGAGCGCGGCCGCCGCAGTGGAATCCCTGTATGGCGTTCTCCTTCATTCCTTTGAGCGTTTCATGCTTGAGATTGACGTTGTAGAATTCAGAGATGACCTCAAGCATCCCTTCCAATAGCATTCCATGCGGTGTATCTGACTCTGTAGGCTCTGTGGCGGAGATAACGGTGATACCCAGCTTCTTAAGCAATGCTTTATAGATGGTGTGATCAGCTCTACTGCGGCTGAATCGGTCGAACTTATGCACGAGGATGGCTTGGAATTCTCTGTTTGGTTTTTGCGCCGCACCGATCATTCGTAAGAAATCAGGTCTTTCATCCGTCTTGGCAGATCTGGCTTCATCTAAGTATTCATCGATGATCTGCCATCCACGCTCGGATGCATAGGTGTCTAGAGCCTCTCTTTGAGCTGGAATGGACAATTGGCGTTCTGCTTGCTGTTCGGATGATACTCGAAGGTAAATAACTACTTTCATTTGGGGCTACTCCTCTCAATTGTGAATTACGGGTTATTGCCGTCTATCCTCCTTCCTTTGTTCCAGCGCATCTCACCGCTGGTTTATTCGCTGTAGAGCATTAGAAAACGCAAAAAAGCCCGAATCCAGCAAGGGACTCAGGCAGTTGTAGAATCTATATAAATGCCATTACGGCAAGGTATTATGATAAATCATTACCTTTCAATTGAGGAGTTCACTTCCTCGATAAATTCCTCGTATTCCAGAACGCGTATTTCCAATATTTATTCCATATCATCGTAGATTACGCATACATGATCTAACTTAAAACATTATTCTGCTGGGATCTCTATAAAATCATCATTATATCATTCCACATCTCATCTTTTGATCCATCTAATATAATATCGAATTGATAAGGCTTTATTTTTTTCTTTGGGGTAAATTCATCAATCAAACAAGAAAGATAGTCCTTGTTTTCATGCAAGAGTTCATAATCATAATCATAATTATTATAAGTTATTAATTCAAAATCGTAGCGCAAGAGTGTACTATCAATACCGATGATGCAAGGTGTCTTTATTTCGCATTTGTTAACCATTCTTGCTAACGTTTTCTGACCAGTCGCTAAAAGTTCCCTAACAATCTGTTTTTGGATTTGTTCCAGTTCCTTTTCATTAAGTAGTCTCTTGTCGGCTAATGAATAAACTTTCACTGACACAGCTTAGCCCCCCCTTTTTTATCCTAGTAAATCCAACGGATGTTGACCATGTTGTACCCATGCATAATTTAAGATTTGGTTGAACAATTTATTAACGTGTGTTTGATCAAAGAATATCCATCCATTAATATGCTTACCTGTTTTTAAATCTAGAGTGCTGTCAATTGCATTGAATTGAGGAGCATGTCGATGTGTCCGCTTACTCTTCCTAAATTGAACGGCCCGCTTGGTCAATATGAAGCATGAGACATTATAGATCTGTCCCCCTAAACCGACTCGAACATCAACGCCCAACTCCACATCGTGATATGCAGAATAAGCCACTGAAGAGAATATATTCGATTCCTTTGCTAGTGAATAGAAGTGAATTTCACGAGCTAAGGATGGATATGATCTTAAAACCCTAGCCATCACACCCGTTTGATCGAAATTGTGTATTACTGAATCATGGACTCGCATGTAATGCTCAAGAAATTCAGATTGTGTTGGGAAGCGACGGAAGGTACAAATATAGGCCCACAATGAGTTCATCATGTTTGGAAAGCCAAATGCGTATTCCACTGAATCGTCTTTAATCTCAATGAAGCGGGGAGGGTGGGAACAGACGATCTGTTCTATTTGTAGTGAAGATAAATCTACGCCTTTTGTTAAGTCGATCATTGGTCACCTGATTGTGTTGATTTTGCTTTTAATAGTAAGAAGGCGTCACGCGCTCGCTTGTTCCATTCATTCCTTGCTACCATATGTTGAATCTCTTGATCAATACGCTTATCGAGTTCTTCTATGTCATTAGCAGTAGCTTTAATTAATCTCTTGCTTTTTGTCTCATTGTAATCGTTTGCTTCGTTGGTCCTTCTCGTTACACGGATTGTGACTTCAACTTCGTAGTGTGGTGCGAATATATCTAGTTCATCGGACTTTATGTGTAATGATTCTTTTCCTAAAATGAATTGTTTTGGAGAACCTTCGTAATAATCGTCAGAAAACACTTCAATTGGAACGCCATAAAAATTAGCTAATACTGAAATCGTCATTGCTCTTGGTTCTGCTCCCTGTTCCTCTAGGAAATGAAGACCTTGATATGTTATTCCGTTGCATTTCTCTGCAACCCTTTTCTTTGTGTATTCCTTTGGGCAAATACCATTCAGTAGTTCCCTAATGGTCTTTAATCGTTGAGCGTTGTTCATTCTAGACAACTGTTCTAGTTCGTTAATATGGATTAATCTTCCGCCATTCATATCAATCACCTCGTATTTATTATATCACAATTTAGAATTAAAATAAATGACCATAAATATAAATATAGTTCTTGATTTAATTATTCGGACAGAGTATACTCATTATAGAAACACGACATCAGCTCGATGCAGTAAGAGGCACCAGACGGAATAACCGCAGGTGACCTAGACAGTATGAGCAGCAAGAGGGGATTTACGGAACCAACTCAGGCGCTTCACAAGAACGGGGCCCATCTTATCAAACCCCTCAAATCCAGTAAGGAGGAGACAGGAATGACGAGATCGGTACTAAGGAATAAACTGGAGAGCGGCCTAAACGCGATCCCAGCTCATCATCCGAGGGCTAGAGACGTCTATGCTATGGATAACCTGCAAGAAGCTGCCCTGAAGGTAATCGCTAATAAAGGAATACACGGTTCCGATCATGTCACCGTAGCGATGTTGAAATCCAATCTCGACGAATACCTTACCATGTTACAGCAGGATCTCGTTACGGGAAGTTACACGCCTAAGCCAACAAAGAAGGTTAACATTCCTAAAGGTGATAACGAGTACAGAACACTGATGATACCCACGGTCATAGATAGAGTAGCACAACAAGCGGTGCTAAACATTGTAGAACCTCCATTCGAAAACATGTTCATGAACTGCAGCTATGGATTTAGGAGTAGAAGGGGGCCGCACGATGCAATCAAACAGGTCCTCCAATACATTGGAGAGGGTTATCACTGGGTGGTCAAAGGGGATATTAGCAATTATTTCAACACGATTCCCCACGATAAACTCATGGCAAAGGTAGATACAGTTATCAAGGATGAGAATATCCTTTGTCTCATAGAGAAAATGTTAGGTGGGTATGACATTCCCTTAAACGGTGAATGCTTGGAGGGTTTAGCGCAAGGCAGCGTCATTAGTCCCCTTCTTGCGAACATCTACCTTCATGAGTTCGACAAGTACATGCTCTCAGCTGGAGCTAACCTTGTAAGGTATGCAGATGATTACGTTATTCTATTTAAGAATGAGGATGAGGCGCGGGCATGTTCACTAATTAGTCAGTCCTTCCTCACCAATCAGCTAAGTCTTCAGTCCAAGGATAAGGATGGTCACGGCGGCGTCACCCACTTGAGTGGAGGTTTCAACTTCCTAGGCTATACGTTCTATAAAGAAGGTATCAAACCTTCTAACAAAACGCCTATTAAACTCCTATCAGGAATGGAGTTGAAACTTAGGAAGAATTTCGGAATCCATCAGAAGGGTAGCCTCGCGCTGGAAGAGGTAGTCATTCTTATCAACCCCATCATTAGGGGTTGGGCGAATTACTACTGTAAAGGAAACGGTGCCAAAATCTTTAGGAATGCAGATGTAATGGTCAGAAACAAGGTAAGGGAATGGATCAAGTGGACACCTCGGCCCCTACCAAATCAAGTGCTAACCGATGCTGGACTTATATCATTACGTGAGGAGTTCCACAGATTGGCACGATAAGTTTCAGAGATACTATGCAGCTCATGTAGAGGTGCAAAGAAGACACGGGGACTATGAACGTTGTCACTTGACACAAATTACATATTAGAACCAATCGTTCTAGTTACCAAGATGAAGGAAAGCCATTACCCTGCGAGGCAGTAGCAAACCGTTCGCGCACGCCATCTAACAACCAACGTCCACCGTTAGCAGTTTGTGCCTACCAGTCACAGATATCGGGGTATAATGGTTGCCACGACGGGCGGGGGAAAACCCTTCCCTTTGCTATATAGATAGAAGCAGAACAGGTAGACAAGAGAACCCACAATAGATGCTAAGTAGCTATTAGTACCTATTGTGGCTTTAAGAAGCTACTTCAAGCATAGATATTAACTATCCTGAGTTGAGCTCCTTACACCACTGCGAAGTTACTTTAGTGCATAGGTAATACTAAGTAATACTAAGTAAGATACATTGGAATATATATAGAGGGACTAGTCTTTAGGCGACTAGTCCCTTGCTATGTAGTGATATAGACCACAGTTACAAGCGTGGGGTTTATTTATCCCATGGATGATGCACATAGGATGAGTTTAGCAGAACCCCTCACTTTGCAAGTTATTATAATGTATAGTAACGAATCAGCTGGGCTTAGCTACTTTTATTTATAACTTGCAATCAGAGGGGGGGGAGCAGACAGTAACGATTCAGCACATACAATAGGAGGAACATAGATGGATACCGTTACATTGAATCATGAGCAGTACCTTAGCTTTACGGGGTGGAGTGACAGCCACTGTATGAAGCAGACAGTTACAGATAGAGTAGGCAAGTTAAAGAAGATGGGTGCGCAGTCCGTCACTGTACAGGGTAAAGGTAAGAGTGCTCAGTACATTATCTGTATACCATCTGGATTCTGGAGGATGCTACTTATAGATGGTATGAATTATTCTCTCATCGGTGCTGAGTACATCAATATGTTGCTGGATGGCAAAGACAGGCTGAATACAGCAGAAGGGATCCTAGTTAAGTTCGGTAGTGAGATGTATGCTGAATTAGCTACACAGTTTGGTGCGAAGTACGAGGCGGTAGAAGCTACATGTATTCGCATACGTAACTATCTGAGTGAGTGTGACTATATATGCCTGAAAGTACAGAGTGCGGAGAAGACGCACCGAGTCAAGAAGGTACTGGATAAGAGCTGGGTGACTGGAACCGAGGCACTCCTGTACGATAAGCAAGCGCGTGAACACTGGTACCGCTTCTTCCATGAGAAGCTAAGTGTCTACAAAGAGATCGAGCCCAGCGCCACTGAGGTGCCCGCGAAGCTGATTTACAAAGAGAGGCATGCGTTGTACAGCTTCGGAATGAAGGAGAAGCTGGATGTAGACTACTACCGAGTGGCGAAGAAAACGTTCACGACAGATAACATGAGTGCAGACATTAACTACGCTCGTCACCACTTCCTACAGACGCTGAATCTATCCGAGGTACGAGCTACCCTGCTTGAACGTCAATGCAACTACCGAGCACTTAAGATTCGTCAGAAGGAACAGGCATTAGTAATGAAAGCAAATATGGATGCTGATCAGCCTACGAAGGAAGAGCTAGCAGCAAAGCGTAAGGCGATGCACCTTATAGAGCTACAGAGAGAGATAGGATGGAAGCCTCCAACACAAGAGCAAATTGAGCGTACCCAACAAGCCGTGGACGCTATCTTTGCAGAATTCGATACTAGGGAGGATGAATAGACGATGGAGAAGTTAGCTGAGTTTGGGATGCCGTAGGCAGAAGGCAGCGATGCGATAGCGGGCTGCCTAACCTTAGCCGAAGGTGAGGGGGATATAGCTTCTCCCACTAGGGGTGAACAATGAAAACATTGATTTGCAGCAAGTAGTAGAGTTATGAAAAGTCCTTATGTGGCACGGGTTTTACACCACATCTAAGATTATTCCAAGGCGTCTATGTGTAATTATTACGATTAAAGCATATTATAGAGTCATGCACACTTCTTATATAATGCCACAGAGATATTCATCATTTGAAGTTTATTAGTAGCCTGCCGAACTCCTCCCATGTATATTCCTAGCCATCAATAACAAGCAAAGTGGTGCTGTTCAGGCTAAGGATCTATGTTATCCTCCCAACGACGATATTTCCTTTAATGGTCAGATAGTTTCTTCCTTGAAATATTTCCTGACCAATGTACATCATGGACAATTGCTCCTTTACCTTACGGTTTAATCTCTTATAAAGCTCCACCTGATTACATTCATGTTCCCCCAGTACGGCGAAATGGTATCCAGACTCGTTGTCTTCCATTACTTCTATAGCATCCAATCCAATCCCAGTGGGATAGATCGTACGACGAATGTTGAATTGATGTACAATGACATCCGTGTCATGTATACTTATTGCTTTGGTCCAAACAGGGTCTAATTATATCCCCATAATGTCAGCCATTCACGATTATGACATTCACTACAAATGATTTCCTTGGTTATGTTGTCAGTAAGGATTATGATTTCATTGTCGGATACATCGTTTTGGCATCTTTTGCAACGGGTATGTGTCATTTTCCTAACCTCTCTAAATTATATCCTACTGGAAGGGGAGACAACATTTCATTCCTCCCCAACCATTGTTTGGTGTTGCAGGTCAATCCACCTGAGCGCCGCCGAAAGTGCTATTAATTCTTCCTGTAGTTTTCCGTGGCTTCGTCAATCGTATATTGATCAAGAACAGAACGCATGATCGATTCCAGTTCCAGCAATTCTTGCTGTTTCATACCGAGTTTCTTACAGGCTATAAGCGCATATCCGATGCAAGCTGCGTTATTCATGGGTATATTCCTCCGATTATTTTAATGGGGCATGGCAGAGTTCCTCATGCCAAAATCAGTGATATAAGATGACTTCATATGAGTGATCTGTTAGCCGAGCGACACGATAAGGGCACTTCAATCCGTCAAACATCTGAGATAAGTAGCGGATTACCTCCTCCGCATAAGCTGAATCAGTGTCTTCGATTATGACACTTTGATTGCTGTCATTTAATAGATGGGTGAGTGCCTCATTAACCTCATGTAATATCATTTTCTTGTGGTCAGCACCTACTGGTTTTAAATCTTGTAGAACTCTCTGAATGTCAGCGGCTTGATCTCTGCCATCACATAATGCATCATAGATAGACTTGTACTGCTCGCAGGTAATCTCTTGGAACCCATGATTACCTTTCATATATGGGATGTAATCGCCTGGAATAAGATCGTTGATAAGAGCCAGGTGATTACCGACAAAACCTAGGATATAAATCCAACCGATCTTATAACCACGAACACAAATGTAATAACGATCATATGAGTTCGATGGATTATCATAATCAATCAATGAAAATAGCATGTTTTGGCCTCCTATTTGAGTAAATATGAGAGGGAGTCATGATTCGACTCCTCGTTGGTACTACATCAATCCCTTTTCTTTAAGAGACACAAAGCGTTGATGTCCTGTGACGATGTGGTCAAGCACTTCAATTCCAATGAGAGTGCCCGCCTCTACTAAACGTTTTGTTAAAGAAATATCCTCTGGACTTGGAGTAGGATCGCCACTCGGGTGATTATGGGCGCACACAATACTGGCTGATGAGCGCTTGCAGGCCTCTCTAAAAACTATCATTGGATGCACAATTGAAGCGTTTAGACTCCCTTGAGACAGGGTTTCAACTGCAATGATATGGTTCTTAGTGTTAAGAAAGATTACTTTAAAAAATTCCTGCTGTAGGTACTCCAATTCGTCTCTCAGAAGGTCGTAAATGTCCTGAGGTGACCTTATTATTGTAGGTGCTTGTCTAGGTGTATTAAGCATCTTGGCGAGCCGTAATGAAGCGAGGAGCTGGTTTGCCTTTGCCCTACCAATTCCTTTGATCTCCATCAATTCATGCTCTGAAGCTTGAAGCAGTTCGTGCGGTGAGGAGAAGCGTTTAAATATCTCTTCGATAGTGTAGCTTCCTGGTTTTTCACAAAGAGAAGCAGCTAATAGGTTCTTATATGAATACATTTTCGTCATGGTTAGTTACCTCCAAATGGTTTAATGGAATATGAAATAGAGGAGCAACCGAAGCTACTCCCCATTGAATAGGTATAGATATTGGGTTATTATTGAATCGAAGTAGTGTTACGTGCGGTCGCTTTCGCAGAGCGGCCGTTTATCTCTATGATCTGCATTTCCGTGCTTACGAGCAGTGCCAGGCAACGGATATACTGAATCCTCTGATGTGCTCGAATTGATGCTTTGCCGTTTAGACGCTTCTTGACCTGTTGTAGCGCCTCTTTGCGTTCTTGTAATTGCTTCAGCATTGCGTGTTAAACCCCCTTAGTTGGCTCGATTTTGACGCTCAATATGCCGTTCTAACTGCTTTGGATAGTGCTTGGAAAAATAATAGCGCACATACCGAGTAGCCAGTTCCTCATCGATTTTCCATTGACGAAGGAAGTAAGCTTTAAGCACTTGTGCCGCCATAATAAGCTGATTCTGCATTACAAGCTGACGAAGCAGTACTGTCATCTCGTTAGCAATTAGTTGTGTTTTCTCCATATTGGGCAACCTCACAATCCTCTGTAATCTTTTCTTCCCATTCCATCATTTTGCGAATTATTTCATGCAAATCGCTATCGAATGGATAGTTCATCGCAAGCAGATCAGAATAATCTACTTCCAGTCGCTCGAATTCCCTACTTAACAGAATTAACGCACTAGTTGCTACTATCAATTTTAATTTAAAATCTTTGATGATAATCTCCTCCTTGTTGGCGGTGATCTCACTCCGCCGAATATCCCTGTCAAACAAAAAGAGCTCTGAATCCGTTGATGGCGGACACAGAGCTACTTCGGTCTAAATGGATTATTTAGGAACAGCCTTCGTTCTCGATTTGTCATTTCATCAAGATTGATTTCTGACCATTTTTTCTTACGAATCTGTTCTCTCAATCGCTGTTCCGCGACTGTACGAAAGGGGCTTCCATGGTGTTGAATCCAATGTGTGACTTGTTCATCAATAACCCAATGAATATGAGGTATACCTTGAAGATCAATCTGACATAGCTTATGCACCAAATCTTTGAGAAAATAGGATTTAGTATTCAATAAACCCATATCGAATAAATTAACTTTGGTACCTCGATAGCTGATATACTCCTTGACGACTAAACCCCATCCCTTGACCACAGCGTTTCCGCAATGCGTTTCTTTCCCAATGACTAATGATGGGACAAAGTATTCCTTACTGTCATAGTAGCCTATAAACTCGTAATAGCTAACCTTGCCGTACTCATCCGTTCTGACAAACGGACTGGTCTTTCTGAATACCTGTTTCTTTTGCAGGGAGATCACCCTTTCTCGCTATTCTTTTCCCTCAGGCTCAATCCCTAATTGTCTTCTTGAGATTTCCTTTCTTAGTTGCTCAATGAATTCATCATCAAGCTTTAATTCCAGAGCCATCTTATACGATTGCAGTAAGAATCCATCAGAAATTATCATGTCTAGTTCACCTCCTTTTTAGGGTTCATCTCACATTCCCCATTTTTTATCGCTGTCATGTCATTGAACACAAAAAGACCCGCAGTCTATCCTTTCGGATAAACGCGGGTCAGATTCCACAATGTTGCTATTCGTCTTTCCAATCAAAAACCAAGTCTAGCAGTTGAAGCGCCTTTTTTTGATCCTCAATGCTTCTGTTCTGTAGTCTGCTGATAATCTGGTCGAGGGTGCTATCAAACCTTCCACCTGCGACAGGCTGTATAAGATGAAAGAATTCCTCAAGAGTTACGCCTAGAGCACTTGTGACCTTTTCTAGACTTTCCAGAGTAATCTGGTGTTCAGCGCGTTCTAACTTTCCAATGTATGTAAAGTGCAGACCTGACGAATTGGCAAGTTCCTCTTGGCTCCATCGCTTTTGCTTTCTAATATCCCGTATTTTATTTCCGACAATCTCCATTAGGTTATTCATAACATCACCCCTAATGGTAAAGATAGTGCAGAGAATCAACATAACCAAGATTATGAATGGATTAATTTGATCGAAATATACCGTATATAGATAGTTTGTGGTATAAATATATACAGTGCGTGACTTTGGTGATAGTCTGGAAGAACTACCAATCTGTGGAGAAAGGATGCTATAGTAGGCCTTTATTTTACATAAACGATATAGATCAATCTGAATGATATAAACATCAACACATATTCTGTTCGTGCTTGCACCTTTAGCTTATTTTATTACTTATAGGAGGAAAAAGTATGTTCGCAGGAATCGCCTCAGGTATAGTCTTTCTAGTGGTAGCACCACTAATCGTCTGGGTCATCAATAGTTTGTCTAAGGAAAAGAGTGCCTCTGACAGTTCTTCAGCAGGATCTTTTTTGGGAGGCTGCCTAATTGCCGTAGTAATCATTGTAGTAATAATACTAATGCTTGTTGTCTTATTGTTAAGAGGTTTATAGGGATTGGTTTATGGTTTGGAAGGCAATCAATTGGAGGACACCTATTCAAACCGAAATGTAATTCATGAGAATAGAGCGGGTGGCCACTTTGAAAGCTAAGCGTTCTTTTTATTACATAATACTTGGGCCTGGGAAAATTTAATAATTCGAGTCCACTATAGAAAAATGGTAAATATTTCAATTTTAATAGGGCTGTATATTCGAATTGTTAGACATATCTTGAAACGGTTTGTGCTTGGGATTCTCATTGTCTCCAGTAGGAAGGCAGTGATGATAGCATTTACTTAGGCTTACGTTATCTCAGGGGGAGAGTTTTGCTTCTGTCACTGAACAGGCAGGGCAACTAGATCTAAATTAAGCATAGGCACTTATAGGTGTCATCCCTCTTCAACGAATACGTTTATAAAACCACTAAGTAAATCAAAGAGATTACGGGTAATATGCTCTGCTTACTGGCAGTGCTGAGATTAAATAGAGGAGGAACTCTTGTGAAAAAAATTATTATTTGGTCTTCAATAGCAATTATTTTTTTTATAGGAAATATAGCGCATGCCAGCGGAATATTTTCTTCAGGAAAAGGGTACTTCAATGGATATGATGCAAAAGCAGTCCAACCAACAGCCCACAATTGGGAGGGTAATACTCGATTTAAAGGCAAGGACAATCTGAAAGTGAAGTGGGAGTTAGATGCTTCCATTAATACCCCTTTTGTTATTGGATCGAAAGGCGAAATCTACTATGTACATGACACTCATTATGGGGACCGCCCCAACAAAAACAATTTTTATCGTGTAGATGCTAATGGAAAGATCATATGGAAAAAAGAAATAAAGAACATCCTTAGAAATGCTCCATTTATTGATTCCAAAGGAAACATTTACGTCACTAGTAATAGCAACATTCATGCTTATAATAGCGATGGTAAGCTAAAGTGGACTTCGGAACCTTTATCACGTATCTTGACTCCCCCTGTAATTGGTAAGGATGGAACGATGTATACTATCTCAGAGATTAATTATAATAATTACAAACTTATAGCCATCAATTCTAAGGGTAAAGTAATATGGACTAAAAAAATTATTGATGGGGGCAATCCTGCAATAGGTAATGATGGAACCATATATATTATGGGACGATTCGGAGATATCCCTGGATTGTACGCATTAAATTCAGATGGTTCCGAAAAATGGAATCGTCCAATGCATATTGATCAGAAACATACTCCATTACTAGGCGCTGATGGTACCATCTACATCGAAGATGATAAAGGGTCATATACCTATTTACTGGCATTGGACAAAAGTGGAAAAGACAAATGGTCTTTTAAAATAGAACATATTGATTCAAACATATCTCAACCTGTAAGAGGCAAAGACGGCACGATCTACTTTGGCACAGATAAAAGTCAATTATTTGCGGTATCCTCAGCTGGTAAGCAAGTGTGGGAGTTGCTTTTCAATGAATATTCAGAGTTCGAGTTTAATACTCCACTTGTTGATGCAAATAATCGCATTTATTTAACCACACCAGGGGATAGGAATAATATCAACTCTGCAATGTATGTAGTACATCCTAAAGGTAAGGTGATGTACAAATTAGAGTCCCATAGACATTCCCAATTCAACACTCCTGTTGCAATTGGACCTGATGGTACAATCTATGTTGCCGAAACAACAATTACCGCATTTGAAAAGAAATTATACGCTTTAGGGAAGTAAGTGAATAATATGAGCTACTCTTAAGCAGGAAATGGAATGAGTGCAAGTAGTCTTTTCCTATTTACAATGATTAAATACATTGTGATCACTTGCATGCTCACGAACGTGTGATTACGTACGGAAACAAAAGGTAACGACAAACAGACCGTTGCTCGAAAACCCGAACCACAGCAGGTTTTTGGGTGCTTCGGTTCATGGCAGGACATAGTGTACACCACACTGGCAGCGATGAGGTCAGTAACAAATGACGTGGTAGCATACCTCTAATAACACTTGGAAATCAAGGGAGACACTCGGAAATAAACAATGCCAAAAGCCTTATAGGAGTAGGCTCCTGAGCATTGCAAATTACATAAGGATACCTCAAGGGCTACATTGGAAGGGTAGATTTAAATTATATAGTTTGAGGATATCACAGACCAACGAGTTGGCGGCTACCATAGCCAATATCAATCAACAGTAATCTTCAACATGTACATCCGCAATTTGGTAGAAAGCTATGTTCGTGATGATGGTACATGGGTACGGGGATATTGGCGAGATGGCAACGTGACCCTCTAACAACATTGTCTGATGGAGAAGGTGGTGGATACATGCGCTCTAATCCTGACAACAACCCATTAAACAATTTGAAGAAGGAGACGTACTTAATGAAGAAGCTGCTAGTCGTACTTGCTCTTGTTCTTTTTCTCGCTGGTTGTAACAACAATGAACCAAATGGGGAATCAGAAGCTCCAATGAATACTAATGTGACCGAGACAATAGTTGTCCCTACCGCCGACCCAGTCAAGCAAATGACGGAACAAGATGTTGCTTTACGCATAAATGAAGTAAGTTCCAAGTTTACTGAATCGTTCGGCATTGAATCATCAACGCTGGCTGAGCCGCTTAAGTACGACATAACGAATGATGGCAAAGAAGAGATAGTATTGTACACGAAGAAGCAGTTTAATGACGGACTGGATAAATACTACATTGGTGTATATTCACTTCAAGATGGTTCAAAATTGTTTACAGAGCAATATGAGGCAAGCGACGAAGTGGCTGTCGCGCCAATCTCTAATCCTACATTCCGTAATGCACTTGCCGTAATCAGAATTTATGTAGGTGCCTCGGCGGCGTCCTATACTGCTGAAACATTCGCTTTTCAGAATGACACTCTTGTATCAGTTTCCAGTGTCAGTGCTGAGATCGAGGGGCCAGACCTGGAGAACATACTAACTGATACAGATTTGGACGGATACCAGGAATTCAAAGGTTACGGATATGATGACGGTCCAGGATCTGATCGACTTTCACGTGCAGATGGTGTGACAGATGAGGTTGTATATAAATGGGATACATCAGAAGAAACCTATGTCTCAGTAATATACGGTGAAGATGGTATTGCCGATGATCAACGTAACGCTGTAGAGGAATTATCAAAAGAGAAAGCCGCTCAGATTCTTAAAGCAGCACACGATGTGCAGTTGAATTGGGTTGAACCGATTGAACTGGAGGAAGATGTTCACAAGTTATTAAGACCTTTCTTTTCGAATAACTTCATATATGAATTCATACAGTCTGGGGCTAGGTACGATGAAGGCTATGTACCAATATACAGTTTGTATGAGGATTATACCTGGTTGATTCCTGAGTATACCGCAAATGCAATTGAGCTAAGCATATCAGAGGATGGTATATACGCCGATGTATCTCAAAACATTGAGCGTGATTCCGAGGAAGGAACTTACACGGTACAGGCGGTTACTCAATTAGTGAAAACGAAGTACGGCTGGAAAGTGGATAGATTCTTTTACAAGGAATAGAAACTGATAAACACATACGAGGACGTCTAAATGTAGTAGTGACTATAATTATTTTCTTTTTCCAAGATTAAGAGGGGAATTGCGTAGAAACGATAGATTCAACTCAACTAGATTTCGTATTGAATAGTATTTGCAAGGCCGATAAGATTTATTAAAAATTCAAACCTTGATGAAAATAGTAATATCTAAACATCAATAATTTTAGTGGAGGAAAGTAATATGCGTTGTACAAGTTGTAGAGAAGAAATATTAGATTATTCAAAGTATTGTTCTTCATGCGGCATTTCTTTGCAAAAGATAAACGGTGGATTGTATATCAATGAAGAAGAGTATTTAAAGGTTGTAAGGGTGAATCGTTGGGTAATGATTTTGAACGACATTATGTCAAGGAGTGCAAAATTAAATGGTAAAGGATCAATAGCCATACATATAGCTTTAAATATTATATTCTTATACTTAGTGTTTAATCTGATAGGAAGAGTAGAATACAATCATTTAAATGGCCATTTCGATAATTATTCTGGTTCGATTGTTGCGATAGCTGTCGTTTATGTGATTTTATTTTTAAGTTTCTTAGGGACAGGTACGTTATGGATAGGAGTAACATTTATTATTAGTGTTTGGTCCTTTTTTATGTTTAAAGACATGCATGCGTTAATGACTGAATTTTATTCACACGTAGAAGGTGAATATGGAATAAAAGCAATAATTGAGCGCGGACTATTTGAAGAATCAAGAAGTTTTTATGTAGGGTCTATCACTTTATGTATATTTAATTTCTTGTTACTATTTGCAGTATATCCACTGAAAAGAAAGATGCGTATGGGGAATGTACAAGGAATCCAAAAAGATCAAAAACCACTGATCAATGGTTAGACGATATCATTTGATTCGAGATTCAGCCAGTCATGCTTCAATGTATGAGTTTCACAGTTTGAGTGAGAATAAGAATAATCTAACGTATGAATCTGATTTTAATACTGAGACTATGAAGAGATAGTGAGAGCGCCTATGCGGCGCTTTTCTTTTGCCCCAATTAAATCATACGTTCGAACAAAGATTATCATTAGCTGATCATACAATCTCACTGTGCCGATGCATACCAACAGTTCCAACTACTCACAAAATTGGAACTGTAATATATGCTATAATTGATTGAAATACGAATTAGCTTTGAAGGAGAAATAAGAATGCCATCATTGGACTGGATAGGAAAAAAGGCTGTTTCAAACTACCATAATGAAATACCATTCAGACTGTTGGAAGATGTATCGGAATTGTCCGTTGGCAATCGCAACAGCGGCAACGTTTTAATCGAAGGTGACAATATACAGGCCTTAAAGGCTCTACTGCCATATTACGCTGGTCAAGTTAAGTGTATATATATAGACCCACCATATAATACTGGGAATGAGAATTGGGTATACAACGATAACATTAACAATAGCGAGATTAAAGAATGGCTTGGACAAGTTGTTGGTAAAGAGTTTGAGGACCTAACACGACATGATAAATGGTTATGTATGATCTATCCAAGATTAATGTTGTTGAAGGAGTTTCTGCGAGAAGACGGATTGATTTTTGTTAGTATAGATGAAAACGAGTTTAGATATTTAAGGCTGCTTATGGATGAAATCTTCGGTCCAACAAATCATATTGAAACGATTATTTGGAAAAAGAGTTACGGCGGGGGATCAAAGTCCAAGCATATTGTTAACAGTCATGAGTATATTCTTTGCTTTGCGAAACACATTGATAAGATACCAGCATTGGAGTTGCCCTCAGATGAAGGTGCGCTGAAATACTATAAGTTTAAGGATTCTAAATACGAGGTCCGAGGTCCATATAGATTACAACCGCTAGCAACTAACAGTATGGATGAGCGACCTAATTTGAGGTATCCCATATCTTTTAATGATGAAGAAATTTGGCCAGAGAAGCAATGGCAGTGGTCTAGAGAACGAGTTGAGCAAGCATTGAGTAACGATGATCTTGTGCTTACTAAGAAAAAAGACAAATGGACTGTTTCTTACAAACAGTATCTAAAAGATGAAGATGGAAAAACCAGAGTGAGAAAACCGTACTCTATTATTGAAGGAATATATACACAACAGGGTACCAACGAGATTAAGGAGATATTTGGGGATGGGAAGTTCTTTAATTTCCCTAAGCCTAGCAAATTATTGTATGAACTAATTCAGATGTGTACAGATGATAATGATCTCGTTCTTGATTGTTTTGCTGGCTCAGGAACTACAGGTCATGCGTTATTGTCATTGAATAGGGATTGTCAAAGCCAAAGAAAATTTATAATGATTGAAATGGACCCACATATTTGCAGGAATATTACTGCTGAGCGGATTAAACATGTTATTAAGAAAGATAGCAACACCGAGAATCATCAACAAGACGGGCTGGATACTGGATTTGACTATCGAAAGTTGGGCGAACCAATATTTGACTCAAATGGTCAGGTCAATCAGAGTATTTCTTTCAATGATTTGGCAAGATTTTTGTATTATAGTGAGACTAGAACCCCGTTAGAAAATAATGGTCTAATAGCTCCACCGCTAATTGGTATAGCAAATGGCATCGCTATTTATTTGCTTTACTCTAATGATGATATAAATGCTAGTATGCTGACATTAGACATATTGGGCAAACTCCCTCCATTCGATGGACAGAGGGTGATTTATGCTAAAGGTTGTTTACTAAGTGAGGCACGGCTTAAAGAAGAGGGAATTGTGTTCAAACAAATCCCTTATGAAGTGAAGGTGAACTGATATGCTCATATTGAAGGACTACCAACAACGTGTACTGGATTCGTTAAAGTCTTACTTCCTAGAATGCACAGATATTGGGGATGCAGATCAAGCATTTTATAAGATAACAAGAGACACTCTAGGAGTAGGCATCCCCTATGTACCTGTAGCGGGATTAGGAAATATGCCGTATATTTGCCTCAGGATACCAACAGGCGGCGGGAAAACCCTATTAGCTGCTCATTCAGTAGGTATTGCAAGTAGTTATTTGCTACAAGCTGATCGTTCGGTTGTATTATGGTTAGTTCCATCTAATTCTATAAAAGATCAAACCATTAAAGCTCTGAGGAATAAGTCCCATCCATATAGACAAGTGCTTGATACAAGATTTAGTGCTGTATCCGTTTATGATGTTACAGAAGCATTACATTTAAGTAGATCCTCCCTGGATAATAGTACAACAATTATTGTTTCAACAATGCAAGCCTTTAGAGTGGAGGATACTTATGGAAGAAAGGTATACGAATCTAATGGCACGTTGTTGGAACACTTTACGGGGATTTCTAACGAACTAATTGAAACATTGGAAACTGATGAGAACAGAAATTATAAGAAATCACTTGCTAATGTACTCAGGCTCCGTAGACCGATTGTAATTGTTGACGAAGCTCATAATGCCCGTACATCGTTATCATTTGAAACATTGTCAAGATTTGATCCTTCTTGCATCATAGAGTTTACTGCTACGCCAGCCTTAAAGGAAAACTCTAGTAATGTTCTTCTAAGCGTATCTGCTGCAGAATTAAAAGCAGAACAGATGATAAAAATACCAATTATATTAGAAACTAAGACTAATTGGAAAGAGCTCCTCTCAAATGTAATTGCACGAAGGAACAACTTAGAATTGATTTCGAAGTTGGAACAACAAGATACTAATGAATATATAAGACCGATTGTATTAATACAAGCACAACCAAACCGAAAGGGGCAAGAAACTCTTACACCTGAGATTATTAAAAAATGTTTAATTGACGATCATAAGGTGTCAGAGCATGAAATAGCCATCGAAACGGGTACTAAAAGAGAACTTGAGGAAGTTGACTTGTATAGTAAGACTTGTGCTGTGCGTTACGTCATTACTGTCCAGGCATTAAGAGAAGGATGGGACTGCCCATTTGCTTATATATTATTTTCAGTGGCAGAAATGAGTTCTCCTACAGCAGTAGAACAACTCGTGGGTAGGATTATGAGGCTGCCTAATGCAAAGAGGAAAAAGCGAAAAGAGCTCAATCAAGCATATGCATATGTAACATCACAAAACTTCTTTACAGCAGCGAATGCATTAACTGATGCGCTAATCCAAAACGGGTTTGATAAGCAAGAAGCAAAACAGTTCATTAAGGAACAGGGATTCATTCAAGAAGAGTTGGAGTTAGGTAATGTATCAGAAACTCTTGACCTCGAAAATTTATTCCAAGTTATAACGTTAGCAATAGACGAAGAACCGAAGACCGAGGGAGTTCCCCAAGAAATACTAAGTAGAATCACATACGACTCTGATTCTAAGACCATATCTTTTCATGGATCGATGGAACAAAATGAACGCTATGTCTTACAACAATGCTTTTCCTCTAAAGAAGCGAAGCAGGTAATCGACAATATTTATGAAAAATCTGTTCAAGACCTTACAAAAAAGCATAGTAGTCCTTCGGAATCAAGTATTAAATTTTCAGTCCCTGCTCTTTCAGTAAGACAAGGGAATCTGTTTGAGATTTTTGAAGAAACGCACTTTCTTAAATCGTTCTGGACCTTAAGGGAACATCTCGCCGAGCTTCCAGATTCGGAATACATCCAAGTAAATAATGTTGGACAGCGAGGTGAAATAACTGTTACTGAGGGTGGGAAGGTAGAGACAAGATTTATTACTGATTTACAACAACAAGTTATGGTTTTTAATACCGATCAATCGTGGACAGTTGCTGATCTTACGTTGTGGTTTGACCGTAATATACACCATCCTGATCTTCCATCTTCAGAAACAACAGTATTCATTTCAAGACTTATTCGTCATCTGATTGAAGTTAGAGATATTAGTTTAGAAAACCTAGTGCTTGATAAATACAGGCTACGGGTCTCTGTGAGCAACAAAATTGATAAATTACGTAATGTGGTAAGACAGTCAAGTTTTCAGCAGTGTCTATTTGATGAGATAGTGTCTCCTCTCGTGGTAACTCCTGATAAATGCTTTGATTTTGACCCATACAACTATCCATGTAGCACATACTACAAAGGGCATTACAAGTTCACGAAACATTATTATCCTCATGTAGGCGAGTTAGATGATAAAGGAGAAGAATTTGAATGCGCTCAATTTATTGATTCCTTGCCAGAGGTTAGATATTGGATAAGGAATTTATCTAAACGTAGGACATCGTTTTGGTTACAAACATCAACAGATAAATTCTATCCAGATTTTATTTGTCAGCTAAATAATGGCAGATACCTAGCAATTGAATATAAAGGCTCAGACCGATGGAGTGATGATGATTCTAAGGAGAAAAGAGATATCGGTCAGATATGGGAAGCAAGAAGTAATGGTCAATGTCTCTTTGTAATGCCTAAAGGAAAGGATTTAAACGCTGTAAAGGCTAAGCTCTTAGAAATTCAACTAGATCAAAAATGACCAAGAGACCAATAGTTTAAGTTAGATTGAAGGCCGTTATAGGCCTTTTTTCTTTTGTATACTATGGAGGTATTCGGGTGATTAAGTGCCTGTACCAATGAAATTCACTTAAAGATATTGGAGCAGAAGTTGGTAGAAGGATTCATTTAAGAGAAGTCATTTAGATGGTTGGGGCTTACGTTGAAAGCTTCTCGAAATTATATATGGTATGCAAATGACGTATAAAAGTAGTATTAAAGGGTGAAAATAATATAACAGGTCTGTTATTTTATAGAAGATTATAGTACTATCCTCTTATAACCTATTAAGGGGATGGAATCATTGTCAATACCTGCTTTCGATCAAAATGGGTTGCTCCCTGAAGGCGTCTATAGTTGTACCTTAGAGGATGTGCGCAGCATATTTACAGCAATTCCGAATATAAATACTAGAAAAGGGTTATTTGATCAATTGCTATTGTATGTAGAGCAAATAAAAAGAGCTAGAATCCCATGCAACCATTTGATAATCGATGGGAGCTATGTGACTTCGAAAGAGGAACCTTCGGATATCGATTTAGCTGTTGTTACACCTTATGATTATTGTCCAGAAACGTTTACGGATGACCATTATGCTGTGCTTCACCAAGAAACGGCTAAATTAAAGCATGGGTTTACCATTTTCCCTGTGTTTTATGAATCGAGTGGTCTAGATGAAATAAAAGAATTTCTTAAAGGGATGAAGCCTCCTGATCAGCATCTTAAAAAGGGTATATTGTGGGTGAGGATATGATTACTAATAAAAGTGAATATGATCATGTTTCTAAGCAATTAAAACATCTTGAAAATGTCCTTGCTGACTTAAGGATGCATCTTATACCTAAAAATCCTAAGATGTTTGACATTATGTCTAGTGGCTATATTCAGCAAATAAATCAATTTAGAAAAGAGATTGATTTTTACCTTGGAATTCAAGAGAGTAACGAAGCAGTAAGAAAATCAGATATTGTAATTCGATTACTAGGTCCTGAGATCGGTTTTGGAACTGCACCTATTAGTGTTGTTGCACATACTCTGGACGAGATTCGCAAAGGCTTCCAAGATATATACGCTTTTCTGATGGGATATCGATATAATCGGAAGCTCCCTATGGACATTCAGCATAGTTGTGATATGTCACTTACCGCCCTAATGGAAGGCAGTCTGCAGATAGCTCTTCAACGACCAATAGAACAAATGTCTATGTTTAAAGATAGTGAGGAATCGGATTTTAATAAAACAGCTCATCTCTTTTTAAAGGCAGCAAGCTGGGCAAGTGAAAGGGTTCCAGAAGAGGTTATTAAACAAGAGATGCCTGATGATGAACTTAGAGATGTAGTAATGAAAAGTGTATTAAGACTTGTTCCGAGTCAATCAAAAAAGCTAAATCAAGTACATCTTTATGGTCCACTCGTCAAAAAGAATATTTATCTCACAACATCCTCTAGGGATTATTTGGTTAATAATATTTCAAAGAAAAAGGATGAAGATATAATTTATACATTCATTGGACGAATCCGTGAAGTGGATTTGGATAAAGGATCATTTAGAATGAGAGAGATTCATGGTGATGGCAATACGGTTGAAGTTACTGGATATTGTAAAGACTTTTTACGCGATGACCTTAAGGAGGTCTTTGATGAAATAGCAGTAATAAAAGGCGTCTTACGTAGTGAAAGTACTTATACAAAGAGCCTAGATGTAAGATTCATTGAAAAGTTATAGAATGAAAATAATGATTTTACGGGGCGATACTCGGGTGACATCAAAACTGTGACTACACCCGTAGAAGCCTGTGTGGCGTGATCTTCGGACAGGGGTTCAAATCCCCTCGCCTCCACCAAACCATGAGAAACCCGACCGCATTAGGTCGGGTTTTTGCTTTATAAGTATTGAGAATTTTGATAAGATGTACATACGTTATAAAAGTAATAACAGTTATAAGGTATAACCTGTCGAAGGCCGATCATAATATAGGAAGGAGAATAAATATGAATGGTGTGATCAAAGTGTCAAATGATAGGCAGAGTGTGAAGCGTTATTCTCGCAAAATCGGAAGAATGGGCAACAGCTTGGGAGTAAGCTTGCCAAAAAGTCTGGCTGAAAAGTTGAATGTCTCACAAGGCGATGAGATTGAATTTCTTGAAAATGATCGTGGTGAAGTGGTATTGAAAAAGGTTCGGCAAGTTCAGCTCCCCGATAATGTAAGACCAGAAGTTCTTGAAGCGTTCTTTGACGTGTTTGAAGAAGATGAAGGTATCCTTGAGGATTTAAGGGATAGATGAAATGACAACATTCCTAACCAAAGAAGAGGTTATTTCTGCCCACTACTTCATGATGAAGAAAATGAACGACGCAGACCAAGCGGGTGTGAAGGATCACGGCCTACTGGAATCTGCGGTACATAGACCTCAGCAAAGTGTTTTTGGAGAAGATGCTTATCCAAATTTATTTGACAAAGCTGCTGCCCTACTAGAGTCTCTGGTGAAGAACCATTGCTTCCACAATGGCAATAAACGGACAGCCTATCTGGTTACAAAATCATTCCTTATGTTGAATCAAAAACATCTAAGAATGGAACGTATATACGCAGTGGAGTTTATCGTAGATATTGCAAAAGGAATTCATTCATTGGAGACTACTGCAAACATTTTGAAAGAACATTCTGTAGACAGATGATTCATAGGGGCGTCCTCCTGGGTGACATCAAAACTGTGACTACACCCGTAGAAGCCTGTGTGGCGTGATCTTCGGACAGGGGTTCAAATCCCCTCGCCTCCACCATGTAAATCCACAACCGCATGAGGTTGTGGATTTTGCTTTTCATCAGCGGCTCTGCGGTCTGTGGCCTGCTCAATCAGGTACATCAAGTAGTTGTAAGGATGCAGTCCGTTTTCCTATTGCATTGTTTGACTTAGACCTCTAATTTCTATTTTTTATCATTAAGTAGGGTTTTGGAGAAAAATGTCGAATTTTAATGCTTGAGTCTTATTGTGTTAAGTTTACTTACCCCGGGAGGGTCAAAATGGATAAAGTAGTCATCACAGGTTATGGGATCAAAGCACCAAATGTAGGAGATAAGATGCA
Source organism: Paenibacillus sp. Y660 (assembly GCF_057221575.1). Lineage (NCBI taxonomy): Bacteria > Bacillati > Bacillota > Bacilli > Caryophanales > Paenibacillaceae > Paenibacillus > Paenibacillus sp. Y660. The sequence continues at coordinate 67,762 of NZ_JBXBBJ010000019.1, forward strand.
ATTCAAAACGGTATTGGAGCATGGAATATGTACTCATCGAGTCATGAAAGACCGGATAAACGGTTTAAACATGGTTTGCGGTGTTATTGATGATGATTTTAAAGTGATTCGCGGGAAAAATCTGAAACGTTATCCAAGGTTGAGCCGATTTGCAATGTCGGCAGCTGATGATGCGATGGATATGGCCGGATTTACAGACAAAGACTCCCTTCGAATCGCAGTCATTTTGGGAACTTCAGCGGGGGGGATTTCCGAGATAGAGCAATATTCCTCGGGTGGAGCGGTATATGAGAAAATCCCTTTGCATAGCGTGGCATTAGCTAATACGCACAGTTTATCAGCCGCAGTAGCCCATCATTTGGGCACAAAGGGTCAGGTTTTTACCATTACTACCGGCTGTACTTCGAGTTCGGACGCGATCCTGTTAGGGAAGCTGCTTCTTGAAAGCGGACTAGCTGATGCCTGTGTGGTGGGCGGTTCGGATGCAGCGAATACCGATTGGAGCTTCAAGGGTTTTTTAAAAATCCAAGGGGTTACTCCCAATGTTGACGTTTTTGAAACCGGGGTTCCTTTCTCCAATGCTCATCAAGGATTCGTAATGTCGGAAGGAGCGGGCGTTCTCCTATTGGAACGCGAAAAAGAAGCCAAAGCGAGAGGCGCGTCAATTTACGGGGTATTAGAAGGGGTTGCTTCCCTTAACGAGGGAAAGTCCATTTATCAAAGCGATGAAACGGGACAAAGTATGCTGAAATGTCTTAAGGCCGCAGTAGGCGAACATACTCCGTCCTACGTGAACAGCCAAGCTCTTGGCTTAACGGTGAATGACAGGATCGATCGTACGGTGCATCAGACGTTATTCGGCCAATCCGTGCCGATTACTTCGATTAAAGGGATGACAGGACATATGCTCGGGGCGATGGGGGTCATTCAGGTGATATCGTCTCTGCTGAGTATGGAGTACGGCTTTATACCTCCGACCATTAAAACTAGGGCTGAAGGATTTGAAGAACTGCCTCTCGTGCTTGAAACCCAATATCAAGATATTCACAGTGTAGCGATTACAACACATGGATACGGAGGTAATGATACTTGTTTATTTGTCACCAAGATTAGCTAAGAGGTGGTCTCCGTGTTTCTCTTATTGCTTTTTATTATTGCTTTAGTTCCATTTGTCGTCGGATTGATCACGTTATATATTTTCGAGAAGACAGAGATGGCGAAAGCTATATTTTGGTTTTTATTTTTTGCTTCGATGTGGGAGCTGGATTCAGCTTCTTTATATGCGCATCATCTTCTGCCTGAAACGGTAGTTGAAATTTTATTTCGCCTCTTCCGCATTGGTCCGATTATGCTTACTCCCTGTCTGTTCTATGTTGCATACAGTATGTCCAAGGAAGTGGCAGAGGATCGGAAACCCTTATGGCTTCGCTTTGCCGTGCATAAGACCATGGTGTATCTGATCTTTGCCTGGGGGCTGATTGTGTATCTCGCCGGGTGGACGAAGTTTGGGATCGAGGGCATATATCTTGTCCAGGCGGACCGATCTACTGATTTTATGTTTCCGGCTAACGGATCTTGGGCTGGTCTTTTTATTGTAAACGTGCTGCTGTTTATGATTAGTTTATTGATTTCCTTTTCGATCAGCTTGAGAATATCGGATCCGAATAAACGTGTTTTTCTGCTTGTTTTTAGTTCAGCCGTAGCGATTGGGTATGGGGTTGGGATATTGAATCTTTTCCCAGGAAGCAGATTGTTCCCGAGTGCTATTGCCGTGATGATTTTTGCAGTTACAACTTTCAGCGCTTTCACTTACATGCATACGAAAATTGTCAGGCATATGGCTTATCATGATGCATTAACGGGACTGCCTAACCAAAGATTATTCAAAAACAGGTTAACCCTAGCATTAGAAGAGGCGAAGCGAAGCGGCCACAGCATTGCGGTTATGTATATGGATTTGGACCGCTTTAAGCTTATCAATGACACATTGGGACACAATGTTGGAGATCTGCTGCTACAGCATGTAGCTGAGAGAATAACCGGTTGCTTGCGTAAGCAAGATACGGTTTCACGCCAAGGGGGGGACGAGTTTACGTTTTTATTGCCCGGTCTTACGCATCGGGAAGCAGAACAAGCAGTGCAGGATGTTTTGAATGCGATTAACAAACCCTTCACATTGCACGGACATCAATTATATGTCACCCCGAGCATTGGCATCAGTTTATATCCGTCTTGCGGTGACCAAGTGGACATCCTGATAAAAAATGCCGATACGGCCATGTACCGCGCCAAAGAAAAAGGGAAGAACACCTATCAATTCTTTAATGAGAGGATGGGGATTCAGAGCCTTCAAAAGCTCAACATGGAAAATGCCCTTCGCGCAGCCTTGGAGAACGATCAATTTGTTCTGCATTATCAACCAAAGGTAGATTTGAAAACAGGAGGGATGATCGGGGTCGAGGCTTTAATCCGTTGGCAACATCCGGAATTGGGATTTGTCGCTCCCGATGAGTTTATTCCTTTAGCTGAAGAGACGGGATTAATTGTTCCAATTGGTCAATGGGTGCTATACAAGGCATGTGCGCAATGCAAAGAATGGCACAATAATAAAATGACTCAAAACCTGTCTGTAGCGGTTAACCTGTCGATGATGCAGTTGAAGCAGGAAAATTTAGTAGAGATGGTAAAGCGGGTATTGAATGAAACCGGACTTGATCCGCAGTTTCTGGAGATCGAAATTACGGAAAGTATGGCAATGAACAATATGGATAATTTCATACAAAAATTAACGGATATAAAAAATATGGGAATCGGCATTTCGATTGACGATTTTGGGACAGGTTATTCTTCGTTCGGGTATTTAAAGCAATTGCCTATTGATACCTTGAAGATCGACAGGTCGTTTACCAACGACATAACCAATTCGGAAGAAGATAATGCGATCGTACAGGCGATTATCGCGATGGCCCATGTTTTAAGACTCAAGGTCATTGCTGAGGGCGTCGAAACGAGCAAACAGCTCACGCTTTTACAACAGTATAAGTGTGACGCCGTGCAAGGATATTATTTGAGCCGGCCATTGGCGGCTGAGGATATTGTGTGGATCATAGGGGGCAGCTTACCTGCTGAGATGTGAATGTATACAGAAAAATCGCAGCATTACACGGCGGCGAATTGTGGTTTTACACAGCCACGGCTCGCCTCCACCATCAAGAAAGCCGACCGCATGAGGTCGGCTTTTTTGTGTGGTTGGAATTACGAAATGATTTGGCCGCGAATTTCTCCATTTGGATTTTGTATGGTGTGTACATTAATATATGCATTGCCGCTTTCAATTTGAAGAACTAGATCACGGATCGTCTTTCCGCTTAGAGGGCCGACTAAATCATTTTGAGTCAGGGTTCCCCGAATAACTCCTTGTTTTACGGAAATGCCAAATTTCGAGGGCCCGAATAGAAAGGCTACTACGGGACCATTTTCATTTCTTCGCCCAAGATGAATATGGGCTTGGGTTACTTTTTTAATATTTTGAATAACTAACCTAAAAAACAACTTATTACCATCACGGTTTAGCCGAAAAACAGCATTTCCTGTAGAAATTGTCCTTACAGGAGGTACTTCGTTTCTTCCTTTTAATTTTGCTTTAAACGTTCTGATATCCCTCACCCCTCTTTTCATTAATAAGGTATATTATTCGATGAGGAAGGGGGAGGTTTGTACATCTGTCTAACGCTTGGAGATTTTTCATGTGAATGAAGATGAAGTTTATAGGGGACATCAAAACTGTGACTGCACCCATAGAAGCCTGTGTGGTAACAATCACAGGGCATCAGAATTATTTTGGCAATAGCTTGTCATCCTGTGCTAGTTGGAGCGTTAAATAGATCTTCTCGGTGTCTCTATTGATGAACAGTTTTAGAGTTGTAATTGCTTGCGATGGAGTGAAGCAACTGAGGGTTTGGCACATCTTGATCGAGTATGCTAAGGAAGGCTTGGATATCGTATTTGATAGCAACGATCTCTCCTCCCGAACATTGAATTCCGACCGTTGGCGCTTCTAATTGCTCCCCAAACTTCAAATTCACGAGTCTATCTCGAAGTGAGGGCTCTTGAAAACTCATTCGTCGGACAGACTCCTAGCCAAGCTACTTATGAGAGAGGCATTGAAGTCAAATATAGATCGTCTAAAATCAATTCTTGTAATTAATACAACAAGCTTGACCTAGTCAGAACTCTCTCATCTCTTAAATCTTCCATGCCAAAATCGATGAGTATCAAGTATAATTATATCGACAATACAAGCAGCCTGGATACTGCATACCTTGGAGGATTTACTGTTGATGGACCGCACTTCCGAACAAAGACTTCGCCGACTGCTCGATAGCCTGGGCTATAATTCTCATTCCCATTTGTACGAATTGGGCGACAAACAATGGTTTTGGGAGGCCGGCCACGAGGCGCTGATCGTATACCGCTCAGCCGGCAAACGAAGAATCGTGCTTGGCGACCCGATCGGGAGCCCCGAAGCCGTGCGCAGGGTGCTCGTGCAATTTATGGCCGACTGCCGCAGGACCAAGTGCGTGCCGGTGTTCTATCAGGCGAAAGCCGACTATCTCCCCTACTATAAGGAGCTTGGGCTCCTATGCGCCAAATTCGGAGAGGAAGCGCAAGTCGACCTGCCGGATTTTCATCTGAACGGAAAAAAATGGCTGAAACTGCGCACCCGCATCAATAAATTTGCGCGGGGCGACTACTCCCTGAAGGTGCATTACCCGCCTTACGCAGCTTCCTTCCTGAGCCGCCTGCAAGCCATATCCGACGATTGGCTCGGAGGCCGGAAGGAAAAAAGCTTCTCCGTAGGCTCCTTCTCGCCCGAATATGTCTGCCGGTTTCCGGTGGCCGTGCTGGTGGGCCCGGATGGCTGCGAGGAAGCGTTCGTCTCGCTGGCGGGGGATCACCGGCCGAACAAGGCGTCCCGCGGCACGGACGTGCGCCGTCAGCTAACCATCGACCTGATGCGCTATACGAAAGACTGCCCGCACGGTACGATGGACTTTCTGTTTCTGTCCCTGTTTATGTGGGCCAAAGAGCAGGGCTACGACGTATGCAGCCTGGGCATGGCTCCGCTTGCAGGCGCCGACGAGCTGCTTCTGACCAAGCTGTTCTACAAATACGGCTGCAAGCTGTACAATTTCAAGGGGCTTTACGAGTACAAGAACAAATTCGCCCCAAGGTGGGAGTCCGTCTATCTGGCTTATCCTCCCGCCACCTTGCCCGTTACGATCGCTTCGCTCGCTTACATTATCCACCGGCCATATACCGGCAAGGCGGCGGAGAAGTGTACGCTTCCGGACCGTTACGAGGAAAACTCGATTTTGCGCAAGAGAGCCTGAATCGCGTCAAGAAGCCCTCCGCTGCCGGAGGGCTTCTTCATTCGGTCATTAAGATTGAGAAACAAATCTGCTTCTATAATGCTGTGGAGTTTCGCCGGTGTACTTTTAAACGAATAACTGAAATAATGGGAGTTCTCATATCCCAATTGCTCCGCAATTTCAAGCACGTTCATTTTTGTGCTTTTCAGCATTTTTTTCGCTGAATTCATTTTCGTTTCGATGATGTTTTCATTAATGGTGTTTCCCGTTTCTCGCTTAAACACAGCACAAATATAGCTGGGCGATATAAAAACCTTATTAGCAATATCGGCAAGCGAAAAGCTTTTGTAATTCAACGAGCCTTGCGGTCCCCTCCATATCGCTCATTTGTCGGCGGCGCCGGCGTCCATAATATCGTTTATATGAATAATCGAGTTATTCCCTGAATAAAATTTGTAGCTTTTGGCGTTGCAAGCATAGTTATAGGAATGACTTGCCGCTTTCATGCTGACGCAATGATCAACCCCCATCGAAAGCGTGATCCCGTCAAAATCATGAAGCAGCTGCTCTATGCTCTCGAAGATCTGTGTCATTTTATCCTCGTGGCAGAACTCCCCACACTGAATAGATGAGCATTACGCCACCTCCCCAAACATCCTAACCATCACACTCCGGCGAAGTGTGGTTTTACACAGCCACGGTTCAGTTCCTAAAATCCCTTTCCCAGCAAGGCATTAAGGCCATTTTAGGGAAAGGGTTTCAAATTCTATTTTTATGCACTTTTCTACAACTCCGCCCCCTTATACCCCATCTTCCGATAACCCTTCACTCTTTTCTTGAACATCGCCATCAACATAGGCACCTGAAGATCGATATAGTCATATATTTTCACTTCTTCTTTATTGGCATGACTTCGGTGCAAGCGGCCTGCATATTGCTGCAAGGTGCCTGACCAAGAGATGGGATGGACAAGGAACAAGGTGTCCAGTCTGGCGTCATCGAAGCCTTCGCCTATCAGCCTGCCGGTAGCGATGATTACCCGTTCTTGATCATCCGGAATAGATGCGATTTGGGCGCGTAGAGCTTCTCTCTGCTTTTTTCCCATTCTGCCTCTAAGCACAATTACGTTTTTGGCAAAGGCTTGCAATCTCTCTGCAAAATATTCAGCATGAGCAGTCCGTTCAACCAGCAGCAGCGGAGAGCGGCCTTCATTCAGGCAGATAAGCAAATCGTCAAAAATAAGCGTGTTGCGCTCCTCGTTATCTACAAGCTTCTGATAAATATCCTGAATACCGGAAACCACTTTTCCAGGTGTAATCTGAAAATGGGTATACCGGGGAACGACTCTTAGTGTAAATCCTCTGGAGCTGCTTAAAGTTTTGGCATCCACCTTCAATAGCACTGGTCCAAGCTGGAATCGTACGATGGCTTCTTGTCCGTCCTGACGTTTAGGGGTGGCAGTTAAGCCAAATACATACTTTGCGCGGACTTCCCGTAGAACCTGTTCGAAGCTGTAGGCTGATACGTGATGGCACTCATCCATAATGACTTGACCGTATTCACTTACGAAGGGTTTAACATTCCCTTTATAGTTGAGGCTCTGAATGACAGCAATGTCGATAATGCCGGTTCGTTTATTTTTGCCGCCGCCAATCATACCGATTGCTTGTTTTGGGATTTTCAAAAAGGTTTGCAAACGTTCCTGCCATTGCTCCATAAGCTCCCGGCGGTGCACCAGAATAAAGGTATTTGTCTTTCTTGAAGCGATGATGCTGGCTGCCACGACCGTTTTACCGAATGCGGTTGCCGCCGAGAGAACGCCTATATCCCGGTTTAGAATTGCTCTGGCTGCAGTATCCTGAAGAGTAGTCAGCGTACCGGTGAATTCTGCCTCTATTGAAGTTCCAGACGAACGTTGATCGTCAAGTAATACTTTAACTTGATTTTGCTCAAAAAAGGATATTAAATCCTGCAAGCATCCCCTTGGAAGAGCTATATGATTCTCCAGATCCTCTGCGCATGAGATAACCCGGGGTTTACCGTAGGTGGAGAGCCGCATAGCTTGTGCTTTATAAAAATCGGGGTTGGAGAACGATGCAAGTTTAATCAGAGCATGAACGGTACTTGAAGGAAGTCCGGATTTAGGAAAATAAAGTCGATCTGATTGTAGAATCTGTATTTCAGAAGGCAATGATTTCATCAAAATCGGCTGCTCATGAATATATTTACTCTGTTCTTCTGCCATTCCGGCCAATTTATCGTCAGTTGCTGCTAACAGTCTATGTTCCCCATGCTTGTATATAAATTGCCTCACATCATCCTCGGTTAGTTTGCCAAGTCTGGATAATATACCCCATTGGTCAGCATAGGGTTCAAAGTGTTCATCAACAAAGACACTGTTTCCCTGTTTACGTGGTCCGCCTTGAAGCGGAAGGGCAATGAGGTTCCCGAAACCGCCTTTGGGCAGTGTATCCTGATTGGGAAATAGACGGTCATAGGATTCCATGCCGAGTTGATATCTTTTGTTCATGGTTAAACTCAGCAAAGTCATTCCCAATCTTCTGGCTGTAGCCGCTTCAATATTTTGACTGAAGAAAATCCAAATGTGGCCACCATTGCCGGAACGTGAGCGCTCCAACAGTGCGGGTATTTCATGACTTGTGCATAGCTGCATCACGGCAGCAACATCCTGCTTCCAATCGTGTTTGTCAAAATCCATGGCCAAAAACCAGCAGGTCTCATCGGGCAGCATTGGATAAATGCCAATCGTTCGGTCCTGTCTTGCATCTAAATGGGATGACAGCACTTCGTTTGTAAGAGGCATGAAGCTCTGGTGTTTGCAGACGGAGCATTTTACTCTGGGTTTCTCGCAAACGGAAGTCCACTCATTGGCGCAGGCGGGCGAGTATCCGGACTTGCCTTGTTTGTTGCTCCAGCGAATCGGATATACATCATTTCTGCCTCGAAAATAACTTCTATATAGGGCGAGCTTATCCCCTACCGTAGAGTACTGGTGAACATTGGTCTCTCCACCAGTTGTCTCCTTGCTTTCTTTTGCCGGGGAGGTGGAATAAGACATTATTTGTACATTTGTACTTGTTATATTTTCATCATCACTAAGTCCCAGGAGATTTCTCAACCGGGAGATTTCCAGCTTAAGTTCTTCAATATGCGCTAGAGCCGCGTTATACTTATTTTCCATATTGTCCATTGCTTAGTCCTCGCGTTTTATTTATATTATACCTTGTAAGCTGTAGAGTAATAATGCTGGGAATTATAACCTGATTAAGGGGATTAACATCATGCTGAAATTAAGAAACTCAACCATTAAAAAGCATTTGAACAATTTTACGAGGGAAGAGCTTGAGGCTGAAATCTTGAATTTGGTCAAGAAATACCCGATCATTCAAGAACATTATTTTTCAGTGTTATTTCCTGATCAAGGCGAGGTCTTAGGCAAGTATAAGAAAATTATTGAGAAGGAATTTGGCCACAAGGGAGAGATTTTGCGGTACCCGATTGTGAAGAAAGCAATAAAGGACTTTAGTAATGTTTCAAACAACAAGGAGCAAATTGCAGAAATAATGGTTTTTACAGTGGAATGTGGAGTGGACTTCACACTTTCATTTGGAGACATTGATCAAAAATTCTACCATACTATAGCAAGCATATATGAACAAGCCTTAAAGTATATTGTAAACAATCAATTAGAAGACAAGTTTGTAGATCGATGCAAAAAATTGATGCAGAGCAGTCAGGATATTGGCTGGGGTTTTGGATTTGATATGATGGATTTGTATCATGACTATTTGGGACACATGGATGAAGAAGACCTTGAGTAGCGAATACGGACGAATTATTTAACCGCAAGGATTGTGTCATAATATTATAAATAAAAATCGAAATCTGAGCGAGGTGCTATCCTAATGCTGCCCCAAAGAGAAGAATGGCAACGGTTATTGAAAAAGGCCAATCAGCATGCAGTCGGAGAGGCAAAAAGGCTGGAGCCTCCATTTATTATATAATGGACGGCAAAAGGATACGTGAAGATGCTACAGGACAAAAATTCGAGATTACTTACGATTTAGCCGGAAATCGTACTGAGCTTGTTAGTCATGACTGAGCTTGAGTCCGTAATGACGGTTTTTGCTGGTAGTAAAGGAGCCGGGAAAAGTACAATCAGCCTTCAAATGAGGGATTATGTTGATACCATTATTGATCCTGACCAGATTGCCAAAAGGATTAACCTGGAAGATCCCAGAAGTGCAGACCTGTCTGCCGGACGAGAGGCTGTAAGGCAAATAAGGGAATTAATCGGGTAGCTTCAAGTGTGGATATCTCATAAAATTCCAGCAACAATCCCCGCCGAATTGTAGTTTGCACAGCCACTGTTCGCCTCCACCATGTAAATTCACAACCGCAAGAGGTTGTGGGTTTTTGCTTTTTATGGATACATCTCGAACAAGTTTTAATAAGCAACAGTAAAGGCTAAAGCCTTAAAGTATTCTTTTAAAAGGAAGCGCTGTGTCTAATGATTTTGGGCATGGTATTTTTTCTTGTGGACGACAATAATTAGATCGGAGGATGTGTGGATGATTCTATTGGTTCTTTGGTATGGGGACAGCAAGGAATAGACGACTTCCCTTCCACCCCTCCTTATTGAAACTTTTTCCAATTAATTTCGTCTAATGGATGTGGTTATATTGGGATGGATAAAAGGGGTGGCTGTCATGAAACAGCGTAGGCGATCTTTCATCATAATGGGTTGTATTATCGTTATAACGCTTTCCATTGTATTGTTCTTCTCAATAGTTAATAAGAAAGACAATCATGTACCTGCTGTGGAGCCCGCACCTTCTGTACAATCTCCTGATGCAGGAGAAAGTGCTTGGAAGCCCCTGGAAGGCGAATTTATGACAGACAAGAAGGAGCCTCAGGTGCTGTGGAAGCGAGGTCCGCAAACGATTTATGTGCAGGATCTTCATCTCTACAACATCTCGGACGGAGCGGGTAAGGAAGTGCTGCACGAATGGAAGAAACCGCTGGCTGCGCAGGCATGGCTGAATGGACAGTATATGCTCATTGGCACCCAGCTTTTAGAGGAGGGTTCCGGGAAAGAGGGACGACGAGGAGATTGGATGGCTGTTCGTATAGAGCCTAAGCCAGTCGTGATTGCTCAGCATGAATTATTTTTTGGGCCGCAAGAGGTGCTAACCATGACGGCGGCAGAGGAACCGCGTCTATTCTTCGTCAAGGTGCTCAATGGACCAGGCTTCTCGGAGCATATTTTTGATCCTTCCAGCAATGAGTGGGTATCTTTGAATAGGGAGTTCATGGATGATGCTACAATGAAAATGCCGGCAAAGGTACAGGGCTTGCGTTACTTCTCTAATACTCAATCGTTTCAAGGGACTTCAATATACTCTTTCACCGATGAGAATGGCAGCATTGTTTATATCCCAGAACCTAATAATGATGCGTGGCGCTATGCCGGTTATGAGCTGATTGACGCCAAACGGGTGACCTTTCTGGAGGATTCCCCGCAGTTCTTGGGACGTTTCCGCAGCCAGGACGGGCAGGAAGCATGGACGTTTATCAACAATGGTTTTAGCTCCTTGCTTCCGGCAGAGCCAAGATTGTGGCAGAAAGATTGGCAAGCGCTGAATCCCAGTACGTTCACGTATGCTTCGCCTGACCGGTTGGAGGTTATTCAGTACAAGGACGGGGACGCGAAAGAACTTAACCCGCCAAAATACACGCAATTCTCAACCCAAGGTGCAAGGCTTGTAACTGCTAAAGGGTCGTTCATGGAATTTAAATTAAATGGGGAAACAAAATATATTTCCTGGCATGATCTCATTCATACCGAGGATTCAATTCCGGAAGCGATCTGGGCGTCCTCTATAAACGATGTCACCGTTAAGCAAGAAGATCGGCCGCCCTATTCCTTTGATTGGGTTAGTCACGATGTCCTGGAATGGAGCTTCGAGGAGGATAATACAAACGCTTCAGTTCCAGCAAAGGTTAAGCAGGCGGTAGACGAGGTACATCAGGATTCAGATTATAGTTTTGCGAAGACATACCGTAAGCTCGGTTCCCGGTGGTATGTGCTCGTTAACCGGCATTTCTACGAGTACAAAGACAACAAACTTGTAAAAATCGGCGAGTTGCCGATAACGGTCTCTGTTACTACTGGAGAAGGGTTTGCCGGTCGCGGAGCCAGAGATTTCGTTCGCGTGAATGACGGATGGATCGTTGCGGATACGGAAGGCTCTCGGGTGCTCATGCTGAATGATAAGCTGGAGATCGAGACAAGACTCGAAGTTGCAGCTCCGTATCAGCTTACGCTTGAAGGAGAGCAATTGCATATCGCTTCAACTGCCTACCGCTACTCCACAGATATGGCATTGAAGCAAATGAGTGCCAAGCCGCAACCGTTTCAATTTACAGCCGGTATGAAAAAGACGGTGTTCGAGCATTTTCACCCCCAGGAGTGGTATCAAGATCGGCAAAGCGGGCTCACGTGGTACTATCTTAACGGTTATTTATATCAGTATGATGAAGGGAAGCGGGAGTATCGTTCATTCTACATCGGTTATAATGAGAACGCGATAGCGGGTGTGCGGATTGTTCCCTATGAAGACGAGGTCATTGTGTTGCTTGACCGCCGTTTAGAGCGTTTTGACCGGCAAGGAAAGTGGCTTAGCTCTTTAGCGTTCCCGCGTTCTGAGCCTGATGGCATCTATGACCGTACGACACAAGGGGAAAATAGTTTGATCATCGACGAGGCGACAGATGTCTTTTACCTTGTGCAGGGCTATCGCATTATCGGAATTGATTGGAAGCGGAATGAGGTGAAAACGATCTTTCGGCAAAACTATGCGGACATTGGCGAGCTTATAAAGCATGGGGGCCATTTGTACTTTATGCTGCGCAGCAACGAGAATGATCGATATCGGCTTCAAGAGGAAGGCAAGATCGCAAGGACGAAGATGTATACCGAGATTGTGAAGATTGATCTGCGATCTCTCCGTGTGCACCGTTCCTTAGCAGAGGGCTATTATGATGAAATGTCCATAGATGCCGACGCTGACTCTCAGCCTGCCTTCGTCCTGATAAGTTACCCCTAAAGACTTAGCGGCTAACATGAGAATGCAGAAAAAGTAATGGAAATAGCGGAGGGAGCATTAGATTTGCGGAAAAGACACCGTGCTAGGTGTCTTTTTTGCTTTGTGTTATCTGTTTGACAGGCAACAGGTATCAAGGTATCATTTGGATAACGAACGTTAGCTATCTTGTGAATAAGGAGGATTAGTTATCATTACTAATCAAGTAAACATAACCTATCTGAATCTTGATTCGACGCCGATAAAGAATGCTACTAAGAATGAAATCATTAATATTGCGATTCACTTATTTTCTCAAAGAGGGTACAGAGGAGTATCGATTCGACAAATCACCAAGGAGGTTGACATAAAGGAGAGTTCGTTGTACAAGCACTTTCAAAATAAGGACGAGATTTTAGCAACGATCTTTTCTAATTTTCGCAACGAAATTGCCAAGATCTTACCTCCGCAGGATAAGCTGGATGAAATTGCTGCGGTAATGAGTCCAATCTTATTTCTGGAACAAGGCCTGGCTAACTTCAAAGCACATATTGATAATATAACCATGCGGAGAATTTGGCGGATCATCTACATTGAAATGTTTTGCGATCTCACGGCGAGAGAAATATATTATGAGCATATTGTTAATAGGACGATTGATTGTCTGGAGATTGTATTTTCTAAGATGATAGCACTGAAGAAAATAAGACCGCAAAACCCGAGGATGTTGGCTATAGAATATCAGTATTGTGTTTTTGAATTAATTAAGGAGTATAATCTATTAAAATTTGAAGATAAGAGTACGGATAAGGTCGAACAGAAGTTAAATAACCATATTATCTTTTTCGTTAATGCCATAACGGCGGATCAATAATTCGTATCACCTAATTAGGAGAGATTAATATGGAGAAGTTAGAGCTAAATAACCTGCAAAACATTGCTTTACGATTTCAAATAAATAATATATCTTCCTATTGGCCTCTATGGATGCTTGCAAGCAGAACTATATTGTTTGCTGTTGTCCAGGGGCTTTTTATAATTGTTTTTGGATTATCGTTGGCTGCATCCGCTGTTTGGTGGCCTATATCAGCAATTATTGCCAATATGATTTGCTTCATAATACTACGTTGGCTCGTGATCAAAGAGGGGATAAGCTACCGAGATCTCATTCATTTTGATAGAAAAAAGATTAAACAAGATGTTAGGTCATCTATTATCATTTTGTTTGTTGGGATTGTATTCGGGTTTGGCGGAATTTATGGCGTTTCTTATCTCATGTATGGGGTTGCAGTCCCCAATGAGGCAATGGCACAACCACTTCCTATCTGGGCAGCAATAATTGGTTTACTGGTATGGCCAATAACAAACGCTTTGGTTGAATTACCTACTTAGATGGGATATTGTTTGCCTCGGTTGGAAGTCAAGTTGAATTCAAGGGTTACTGCGTTAACACTTTCAGCATTCTTTTTAGCGTTTCAGCATTTTACGCTACCTGTAACTATTGATATGAAATTTATGATTTGGCATGTTGGTTGCATGATTCCTTTGGCATTTGTGGTAGGGGGCTTGTACTTGAAATTAAAACGACTGGTTCCTTTCATGATCGTTCACTATATAATGGATCTCATGTCTGTTATGGGTGTCTTTATAATATCGCTTAATGTTTAGTCGATGTACAATCAAATGGTTCATGAAGCGGGGCGTTTGCTTTGGTGACATCAAAACTGTGACTACGCCATGTGTGGCGTGATCTTCAGGGGTCTCCCCTTTAAATATTGAATATTTTCATACACCAATAAGCTTTAGTTCCCCGTCCATATCGTAAGTCCAATGAATGTTTGGAGATAATGTATTCGGAGTGAGCAAAAGATGGCGGCTCCTTCACGGTCATAATATTGTTTTAAACTAATCGATGCCGCATCAAGACGTTAATACTTGCGTGATCGCTTGCTGGATGAGACGGTCTGTCAAGGTGGGTATGCCTAAGAATTGAGTTCCACCGCTCGGTTTCGAGATTTTGACCCTTCGGACTGGACTTGGTTCATAGGTTCCGCTTTCGATTTTTTCTCGAATCGTTTGCCAGTTTTGCACGATGTGTCTGCGTAAGTCTTTTACCGACATGCCATCTGCGCCGTGGCTCCCTTTTTGAGATAATGTTCATGCTGGGCGCACTAAAAAGAAGGAGTAGCTCAGCGATAAAGCTTCTCCTTCAATATTTCAACTATACTAAATGGTTAGATTTCTATTCTCTTTATTGAAATAATTATTTGCACTCTTATTAAACAAAACTATCGATAGAATTACTATATATACGATTCTTGGTAGAATAAAGTCAGCATAAATTACTAATGTGAAAAGACACCAAATTATTATTATTATTCTCCCCCAACTCTTCCCTTTTAACATAACTATTCCACTTAGTAATAATACAAGTGAACTTAAATACATAATAATTATTTTAATTATATTTGAAGATGGGAAGATTATTATCTTTAATTCCATGTCGTAGAATATTCTTAATGTGTGGGAGAAAGCGGTAATTGCGGATAGAGCAATTAATATAATCGAAATAATTGTTATAAGTACTGGTCTTTTATTCACTAATTAGCCCTCCTTTAAATTTTGGTTTTCCTTTTTTTCTTCGCACTTTCATC
Source organism: Paenibacillus sp. Y660 (assembly GCF_057221575.1). NCBI lineage: Bacteria > Bacillati > Bacillota > Bacilli > Caryophanales > Paenibacillaceae > Paenibacillus > Paenibacillus sp. Y660. Next base: position 82,894 of record NZ_JBXBBJ010000019.1, read on the forward strand.
TAACGTCTTATTTCCGAGCTTCGCAAAATAATTCCATACTTGACATATTCTCGAAATTGTTGAATTATCCTGCCCGTGGACTTGGATCCCGAGAGCTATTCTGTTCATCCCCTACTTGTTCAACCTTGGTTAGACTGGCTCAGACGTTGATCCCGTATCACATGCGATAGTGTGGAAGACAAGAAGGTTAGGGGTTGCCGGTGAAAATACTACAGGTAAGTTTGGCTTGCATGCGTTGATAATTATAAAAATAGATGTACTCTTCAATCGCTTGATGAATCTCCGGTTCTGATTTAAACTGATAGTGATACAACTTCTCTGTTTTGAGATGCGAAAAGAAGGATTCGATGCATGCGTTTTCCAGGCAGGTTGCTTTGCGAGAGAGGCTGCCTTTAACGTTGAACGCTTTTAATCGTTGTTTGTACGCTTGAGACGTATACTGGAAGCCCTGATCCGAATGGAGCACGGCGCCTGATACGTCTCTTTTCTTGGTCCATTGATCCACCGTATCTAGAACAAGTTTGACGTCATTCCGACCGGATAATTGCCATGCTACGATCTCATTGTTAAACAGATCCTGAATGACTGACAGGTAATAAAAGGATAAACGACTGAAGGTGTGTAGCTGGAATAATTTCGTTTCTTGCGAATGACAGACTGGATGTCACATTCTTTCATAAGTCGCCATACTTTTTTGAATGTGTCATGGAATTCTTAGCAGGAGAAGGCGCTGCGTACGGCTATCGCAAGCTACCCGATAATGTTAGACCAGAAGTTCTAGAAGCGTTCTTTGATGTGTTTGAAGAAAATGAAGGCATTCTTGAGGATTTAAGGGACCGATGATATGCCAATCTTCCTAACCAAAGAAGAGGTTATTTCAGCCCACTATTTTATGATGAAAAGAATGAACGACGTAGAGCAAGCGGGTGTGAAGGATCATGGTCTGCTGGAACCTGCGGTACATAGAACTGAGCAAAGTGTTTTTGGAGAAGATGCTTATCCCAATATATTTTGTAAAGCTGCGGCTCTACAGGAATCTCTGGTGAAAAATCATTGCTTCCACAACGGTAATAAACGGACGGCCTATCTAGTTACAAAATCATTCCTTATGTTAGATGGAAAACATTGAAGAATGGAACGTAAATATGCAGTGGAGTTTATCGTGGATATTGCAAAAGGCATGCATTCGTTGGAGACTGCTGCACATATTTTGAAAGAATATTCTGTAGACAGATGACAACAGCTCGACCGCGTGAGGTCGGGCTGTTGTATATATATGAGGAGAAGGCAAACGACTATTTTGCGTTCTCATCTGGCTGATGAATTCCAAATGTATTTCCTTCTGTATCAATATAATACCCTTGCCACGCCATCCCAGGCAGTGCATACTTTGGCAATGCGAGCTTGCCTCCAAGGCTAACAATTTTTGCTTCAGTAGAATCGTAATCTTCTACTCCCATTGTGCATGCATAACCATTCATAGCTTGGCCTGGTTCTGGGGAGGCGCATTGACGCTGCATTAAAGCTCCGTTGATTCCAAGCTCAGTAGCTTCTCCAGTCACAGCTCCAAAGTAGGGCATTCCAGCATAACTGCTCCAATCCTCAAATGTCCATCCAAATACCTCTCCATAAAACTTCTTGGCACGCTCCATGTCATCTACATGAATCTCGAAATGAACTAATCTTCCCATGACTTCCTCCTTTGATTTGTCTTTCTTAATTCTTTCTTTAATTATGTTCCCCTTTCCTACCTCTATATAAATAAAATTATTGAACCTGAATTTCGAAAGTCCATAGTAATGAGCCTTAATACACGATGTCATAGGGGACTACTTCCAAAAATGTAAGTGGAAATGATGAATCGGCAGGTATTGCTAGATTTTAGCATACACCATCCCCCTCCCCATACGAAGGGGCAACGTCATTTCCAAGTATTATATTGGGTTATTTCTGTCATTCAAGTAATATGACTTTCCGCTCGATTCGGA
>NZ_JBXBBJ010000020.1:0-84810 GCF_057221575.1 Paenibacillus sp. Y660
ATATTTCCCATAATGAAAAATGGGATTAAATGAAAAATCCCCCTACCCAAGTAGGAGGATGCTAATAAAGATGGTTCGAGGAAACCCTTGTCCCATCAGCCTCGGCAAATGCCGAGAGGCTATTTATCTATAAAAGGAGGCCGTGAAATGAACTATCGCATTGAAGAAAAAGAAGCATTTCGCATCATCGGGCTTAAGAAAAGGGTTCCGATTGTATTCCATGGCGTTAACCAGGAAATTGCTTCGATGTGGGGAAGCTTAAATGAAGAGTTGATTAATGTGCTTAAAAGCTTGTCAAATGTCGATCCGCTTGGTTTGCTTAGCGCATCCACCAACTTTTCTGAAGGCAGAATGGAGGAAAAGGGGGAGCTTGATCATTATATCGGCGTTGCAACGACGAGCGAGTGCCCAGCTGACTTGTCCCAGCTTGAAGTGCCTGCATTGTCATGGGCCGTATTCGAAGCGGTTGGACCGTTTCCTGCTGCGCTTCAAGAGGTGTGGGGACGCATTTATTCCGAATGGTTCCCATCCTCAAATTACGAACAAACAATGGGGCCAGAACTTCTGTGGAACGAGCATAAGGATGTAAGCTCACCGGCTTTTAGAAGCGAAATATGGATACCGGTTTTAAAAAAAGGAATGTAAGTGGACGATAAGAGCGGATGATTTTCCTGAGAAGATGGGACTCATCTGCTCTTGTTTTTTTGGAGATGGGGAGGGGAGTGAAACTTGAACATGAAAGGCGGTTCATTCGATCTTTTGGTTAGCGGAAAGCGGCAACATTTTATCAAGCGCGATGATTGCCACTCAAGTAAATTCGCATGCTACTTTTTTACGCAGGGTGATGCAGGCGCTTGCGACAGCAGGTATCGTAGAGTCCAAGGGAGGGAGAGAGGGAGGATATACATTAAGGAAATCCGCAGATCAGATTACACTAGGGGAGATATACTCGGCTGCTGAGCCCGAAGTCGATGTGGATTGTGGAGAAGCCGGACAGCAGTTGGATACGGAACTAGAGAAGATTCTCTTTGAAGCCGAGCAGAGAACGATTGAATATTTACAGAAGTATACCATTGTTGATGTGATGAAGAGAGTTGATTTTTTTTGCGATTTAACCATATACATCTAGGCGCTAGTAAAGCGCTTATCAACAGCAGTCAAACCAATGCGCATTTAAGCACATAGTTGGCGGAGGCGTAAACTGGGACTTCAGCGGAAAGAGAAACCTTTATTTTTTCTAATTCAACGATTATTGTGGCGTTCGCGGACTCAGGTTCCGCTAATCACTCAGAAAACCCCATTTTAACCTTGTTTAAGTGGACGGATCTCCTGTCCGCTCTTTCTCTGACACAAAACCGAAATACGGAATAAGCCAGACTCAAATATTTAATTGAAAAAGCCTCCAACCACACCTTGACAGTGGAGTTGGAGGCTCAGCTCTTTTATAATCCTCACTTCAACAGTGGACGAAAGAAACCATGATAAGGCTTTGGACCGCCTCTTTTTTAATGTGGGAAGCTTATGGTGACGGGACTTCAATTACGTAAGAGGTGATCTCTATTATTTTGGCATTTTTGGCTGCACTGCTGAACATATATACATTGCAAAAAGCATAGGTTTTGGACTTTTCATATTTGATTATTCCGTTTGCAGCTCCGGTATTTCCATGCGTAATGATGGTATTGATTTGTAATTCAATCGCTTTATTATTTTTCATTTGTTCCAGCGTTGCGGCTAGAACTTCTTTCCCTTGAATAACCAGCTGCTCACCGACTAAATTCCAGCGAACCTCACCCGAAATATTTTCATTAATAAAGCCAATATCGTAATTTGCAAAAGCGATGTTAAAATCCTTGATCAGCATTTTTTTAGGCGCATTTCCGCAATCTTCAGCGCAAATCACGTTTAGCTCTCCGTTTTTGAGTTGAGTATTGGACATTATTCACACTCCTAAGATTTGGTCGTATATTTGTTGCTGAACGAAGCAACATATGTAAAAGATGTTTGACATTTTATCAATTAATGCTATTCTGAATGTGAAAATATATTTCCATTATGTAGGTGTTTGTGTCGAAAAATACCATTAGAGATCAAAAAAGACGAAGGGCTTGTCGCAAATAACTAGTATGATCCTAGTTTACAATTTGCACTTACTTTGTCCAGAGTCTTAGGTCTTCCTATAGAGAAATTATTTATATTTCATTCGAAGGGAGTAATGAGTGAGAAGTGACAATCGTAAAAAAAATAAGTGTTATCTGCTCTCTGATTATAATCATTAGCACCGGTGGTTTAGCTGTATTTGAATGGATGACCAAGGAGACAATAAATTCTTCCACAATCTTTTTTGTTTTTTTAGGCATTGTATTTTTGTTTCAATCTATGACTTGGGGAGAACAGAATGGAAAACATGAAGGTAAAAAGGATGAATTGGATAAACAAATCACATTGATAAGTTCAAAAATAAGTTATTATGTATTACTTCTATTCATGCTAATCGTATTAATTGTTTCGGAAAGAGTTTTCGAAATAAATAACATTAAAAATATTCCGCTAGTCATCGCAATTGGGCTTGCATTTATAACACTTCCGATTACAGAGTTTATCGTTTCTAAAAAATATCGTTAGAAGGAAGAATGAAAAGGATACGAATAACACGATCCGAACCGCCTAGGTCTGGATAGAAGAAACCGTAACTAAGTCACAATGAAAAAAACAATCTGTCTCAGCTTAGATTTGTCCCGGAGCACCGGACATTCATGCCATGCATATACTATTCTGAAAGGGGATTTCATCCTAATGAATAGAAATTACGCATTAAGCCATGTGACTAGTGTTTATTTAGAAACTTACTACAATATCTTGAGTACGATGATAAGGAATATGACCATTGTACCCCTCACTACAAGTATTTCGAGCAACTTTATTAAGCAGATGATTCCTCACCATTTTGCAGCGATTGAAATGTCCAACAATATACTTAAGTACACAACAAATCTTGAGCTGCAAAGTATTGCCACATCAATTATTTCTGAACAAACAAAAAGCATCTCCAGCATGCAGGCCATACAATATAGCTGCAGCTTGATGACAAATACGAACCCCGATCTCTATCGATATCATAATCATTTCAATGAGATAGCTGAATCGATGTTTAGTAAAATGGCGTCAGCTCCTGTTACGAATGGTGTAAATGCTAATTTTGTACGAGAAATGATTCCTCACCACGAAGGCGCTGTTCAAATGTCAAACAACGCGCTTGCGTTTCCGATCTGTCCAGCACTTCAGTCTATTCTAAATGCCATTATCACTTCTCAGTCTGAGGGTATAGAAAAAATGAAATTGCTGCTTCTACAGCTTGATAACTGTTAAAACTCAAGAAGAGGGCCTTATTATTCAATTGAATAATGGTCTTCTTTTTCAATTCAAGGGCAATGCTATCTATTAAAAATAGTTCTTAGAGCGGAATAGTTGAGCTGAAAGTTCTATTCCTTATCTCGCAACATTGACACTAAAGTCCCGGATTTTACAATCTCTTAATATCCCCATAATACAACTAGCTTAATTGAAACTTACAATAACCTTAATTAGACAATTTCCTGTTTAATTCGACATTATACTCAATGGGGGCATGTAGTAATATGAAATCATTTCGATTCCTTATTCTTTTCCCGCTCATGATGACCATCTTACTGAATGGATGCGGATTAAAGGAAGAGCCTGCCGCACCCAAACGCCTGAAAGTTGGCATTATGCTTTCCAATGACGGTCTAGGAGACCAATCTTTCAGCGACGGGGCTTTCTCGGGACTGACGAAAGCGCGCGACGAGCTAGGCATTGAATTAGATTATCGAGAATTGGCGGATATAGAAAGCTTTGAACAAGGACTAACTGAGCTTGTTAACGAACAATGTGATCTGGTTGTAGGGCTAGGCTTCGCAGTAAAAGAAAGTTTGGAAAAGGTAGCAGAGCTATATCCGGAACAGCAATTTATTTTAATTGACGATGTTTCCGAGCTGCCTAATGTTGCATCATTAACCTTTAAAGACGATGAAGGCAGCTTCTTGGTCGGAGTTGTCGCCGGATTGAAAACACGTACCGATACGGTTGGATTCATCGGTGGGATGGACGTTCCCGTTATACATAAGTTCGGTCAAGGTTTTGTATCCGGCGTTAAGGCCGCGAATCCGAATGCAAAGGTCATTGTCGAATATGCCGGCGACTTCGGCAATGCTGAGCTCGGCAGCCAGCTTGCAGCCAAAATGAATGATGATCAAAACGTCGATATTATTTTCGCTGCTGCCGGATATACGGGTGTAGGCGTACTGCAAGAGGAGCAGAAGCGGGGCAAGTTTGCTATTGGCGTTGACAATGATCAATTTTTTATTGCTGAAAAAGCGGTCATTACGTCTATGCTGAAAAATGTGGATGTCGCCATCTATTCCGCTGTTGAAACGTTTCTCAAGGAGAAGAATTTCCCGGAAAAGCAGATCGTTTACGGGCTCAAAGAAAATGGCGTAGGAATGGCACCGCTCCGAATCACTTCATTTACGCCGGAAGAAAAGAAAACGTTTGAAAGCCTCAAAAGCACACTGCTCAGCGGAGGAATTACAATAACGACAAGCAAGCCTTAAGCGGAAAATGGAGGTAATGGACATTGAAACTTCGCGAAAAATTGTTAATGAACGCATTAGCTTCCTTAGTTCCTGCGATTTTAATTATTGTTTATATTATCGTTCGTATGACGAGCTTGCAGACCTCTAGCAATGGACAAGTCGAAACGATGATGAACATCCAACAACTAAAGGGAACGATGATTTTGAGTCAGCAATCACTAAGCAACTTTTCCTTCGTGACGAGTGAAAATAATAAATCGGAAGCAACAAGCATCTTCAATCAGTTGAATCAGCAAATCGAAGCATTAAACGGACAGATCACAGATCCTCATGAACAGAAGAGAATTATCGCGATTTCGGTGAAATTCCAGAAGCTAAAGGCTGATGCGGACAAAGCGCTAAACGAGGGGAATAGTGCGGAAGCAAAGCGGCAATCACTGCGTGCTGCTGGCATCCTGAACGATATTCATGAACTGGTTTTAACCTCTAACGACAATTACAAAACTGCAAACGAGCAGCTTAAGAAGCAGCTAAACCAAATATGGACGGTATCTGCGATCAGCGGAATCGCGCTTCTGTTACTGGCAGCCGCCTACAGTATAATTATGACCAAGCGGATGACTGATCCGATTTCCCAGCTCAATCAATGCGCAAGAGAAGTGTCCTCCGGCAACTTAAGTGTCCAGGTACCGCAGCTTAAGGGACGCGATGAAATCGTCGAGATGAGTCAATCATTTGCACTTATGGTCGGCAATCTGCATGCTATGGCGCAATCCTTAGGCGAAGCAGGTTCAAAAATTGATATCAATGCCAAGGAGATTGATTCCGACAATCAAATCTTATCGGAAATTGTCAGCCAAATTTCAATCGCAACCGATGAGCTGGCTAGAGGCAGTCAGGTCGTCTCCGAGGATTTGATGACTGTCGTTGGCTTAATGGAGGATGTACAGCAAGGCTTTACAACGAATGTGAAAGCATCGCTTCTATCAAGCCATTATAGTGAAGAGGCTGCGAATGCGGTGTCTATAGGCCAGGAGGCGATGAAGCAGCAGCAGCGATTAATTGGTCAAAATCGTGAATCGATGCAGACGATGCAGCAATCGGTGAAGGATTTGGCAGAAAGCGCCGCAGAAATTCAAACGTTAACAGGACTTGTTACCGGATTTGCACAGCAAACGAATTTGTTGTCCTTGAATGCTTCCATTGAAGCGGCACGGGCAGGTGAAGCGGGCCGCGGCTTCGCAGTTGTTGCCACCGAGGTCAAAAAGCTGGCGAACCAATCTACGCATACAGCATCGCACATTTTAAATTTAGTGAATCAAATTACAGAACGCATGGACAAGATGACGACCCTGATGGAAGATGGGCTCGAGCTTGCTAAGCAGCAAGTTTGCGCTATGGATGAAACATCGGATTCTTTCCAAGTCATTGAAGAGAAGGTAAAGTACATCGTTAATCAGCTCCAAAATCTAACGCAAGATATGAATGTCTCACAGGAAAAGAGCAGCCGTGTTCTGCAATCCGTAGAAAACATCAGCGCAGTTACACAGCAGTCGGCCGCCGGCAGCGAAGAGATTTCCGCATCTACGTTGGAACAGCAGCAAGCTTTCGAGTCTTCACGGAATAAAGTCAAGCATCTCATGCAAATTGCAAGCGAGCTTCACAGTCAGCTTGAACGATTTAAATTGCATGAAGAGAACACATTATGAAGCTCTGGCAGAAATTTGCTTTTAACGGGATTTTCCCATTAATGCTTGCCATCGTTATGGTCGCTTTCATTATTATTTCAATGCTGCAAATTCAAACCTCGACCAAAGAGGAAATGACTCGACTAATACGCGTCGAGAAACTAGAGAGCTCATTCGTTTCCTTGCAGCAAACGTTATCCAATTATTTCTACTCGACCTCGAATTACAACGAGGGCGAAATACGCAGCAAGCTGCAGCAGATCCATTCGGATATCAGGAATATGAATGAGATGCAGTTATATGCGGATGAAAAACAGTATTTGACTCACATAATGAAAAAGTTTGAGCAGCTTCGCAACGATGCGATGAAAATAATCGAATCTCATAATTGGTTGGAGGCTAGGCGCGTTTCATTTCGTGTGTCAGGCGTTTTGAACGATGTGTCACGTCTTAAGCATACATCTCAATTTTATTATGATGATAAAAACAATGAAATGCAGAAGCGCGTCCATTTAATCATTTCTTTTGCGATTATTAGCAGTATCGTAGTCTTATTTCTCTCCTCCGTTGTTTCGTGGCGAATTTATCGCACCATTTCAAGATCCATCAATGAGCTGCTGCAAGTGATTAAGCAGGTTGAGGTTGGAAATTTGGCGGTGCAATCCACGATATTCGATTATGACGAGCTTGGTGTTCTGGCAATCAAGTTCAATACGATGATTAGAGAACGAAAGGCATCGGAAGAGAAAGTCGCATATATGGCTTACCATGATCAATTGACGAATCTGACAAACCGTCATTTTTTCTACAAAAAGCTAAATGAAGCTATGGATGATGCAGAGCAAAGCCGGGTATTGGTTGGCATTATGTTTTTTGATCTCGATTTTTTTAAAAAATTTAACGATTCGCTCGGTCACACCTTCGGTGATAAGGTGCTGCAGCATGTGGCTGGTCGGTTAAGCGAATGCGTGGGAGAGCAGGCGACCGTATCACGCGTAGGGGGTGATGAATTTATGGTCATTATCCCGCATGCGGAGCAGTCGGAAATATCGTTGCTAGCGCATACGATGCTTACGGAAATCAAGAAGCCATTCTCCTTGCAAGGGATGAACATTCATCTATCAACAAGCATTGGCGTTTCAATCTACCCTTATGACGGTACGGATTCCGAAACGTTAATCAAAAACGCTGACATAGCGCTTTATCAAGCCAAGGAACGCGGCAGAGGCAGTATCCAATTTTTTAATCCTGAAATTACGGAGGAAGGGTTCGATTATTTGATTTTGGAGAGTGAGCTGCATAAGGCTTTGGCTTGTCAGGAGCTAGTCGTTTACTATCAGCCTCAGATTAACGTACATACGAATAAATTAAGCGGTTTGGAGGCGTTAGTACGTTGGCATCATCCGGAACGCGGAATGATTCCTCCTGGGAAATTCATACCGATCGCGGAGGAAACGGGACTTATCCACCAGATCGGCTCATGGGTACTGCTAGAATCATGTTTGCAAATGAAGCGTTGGATTGACCAAGGGCTGGCGCTTGATGTAAAAGTTTCGGTGAATATATCGACGAGACAATTTGTTAAGCAGAATCTTGTCGATGAGGTTCGGAAAGTATTGCAGGAAACGCATTTGCCACCGCATCTATTGGAAATTGAAATTACGGAAAGCATGACCATGAACGTCGAACATGCAATCTCTATGATGAGAGAGCTCACTCAATTGGGCGTCCATATCGCAATCGATGACTTTGGAACCGGGTATAGCTCGCTGCATTACCTGAAAAAATTTCCAATCGATAGATTGAAGATTGATCAATCCTTCGTCAGAGATTTGACATTCGATGAGAATGACCGAGCGATTGTCAGTACCATTATTTCTATGGCAAAGCATCTCGATCTGCTCGTAACCGCAGAGGGGGTAGAAACGGAAGAACAGCTCTCGTTCTTAAAAGAGCATCACTGCGATGAAGTACAGGGGTATCTGTTCAGCCGCCCGCTGCCTGTCGAAGATATGGAAAACTATATCCAACTCGCTGTTATGAAATCATAATGTTGATTTAAGCAACTTTGTTATTTTGCATTTATCTTTCCATGTACAAATATACAAAAGCCCCCATTCTCTTGTTGCAGAGAATGGGGGCTTTTTCTTGCTATTTCATTCGAAGCAGCATCGTCCAAAGATCAGAGCTCTCGTAGCCGAGCCGCCATGCAGCGACACCAGCAAGATCGTAAGCCTTTGCTAGATTGATGCGTGCTTTGACTGTGGCTTCCGTTTCCGCCCAGAATAGATAGGTGTAGCCATCCTTGATATATTTATATTTCATTTGTCCCGATTCTTTGTCTAAAACGCCTTGAGCGTTCGTATCAGCGATTAGCTTTGGAACTTCCTTCATGAAAATCGCACGGTTCCCGACCAGCTTGTTATTGCTATCGAGCTTCCACTCTCTGACATAGAACGGAATGCCAAGCATGAGCTTGCTCCGTGGAATACCATAGCTTAAAAATTGCTGTACGCCTTCCTCTACCCATTTCAAGCCCGCTACGGAGCCTGGCGTACTGCTCCCGCTCCAATGCTCGTCATAGGCCATAATGATGACCGTATCTACCACCGCTGAGAGAGAAACATGATCATATGCGGTCTGGTGATTCCAGCTTAAGCTTCCTCTTGGCAGGTCGATGGATAGCTGCATGCCTTTGGCATGAACCGCTTTCGCTAGTGCGGTAACGAAGGCGGTGTATGCCTTTCGATCGCTGCCTGCTACTTCCTCAAAGTCGAGATTGACGCCAGCTGCTCCAAGCTTTGAGAGTTTAGCTGCGAGATTGCCAATAAACTTCTGCTTTGCAGAGGCGTTGGCAAGAAACGCTGAGGTTAGCTTCTTATTGAATTGATTATGAACAAGCGGCATTACTTTAATGCCTTGCTTCTTAAGCATGCTTGCAGTGGCTTGATCCGATGTATCCGAAATGGAGCCATCTGCTGCGGCAAGCTCGAACCAGGTAGGAGAATCAATCGATAATCCTTGCGTATTGGCCACGTGACTTAAAACCGTTTGGCTTGTCGCGCTGCCATTCCATCCCAGATAGACGAGGGTTTTGGCGTTGCTCCACACTTTGCGGCCCTCACTCGTTCTTACGCTGCTGTTAGCATACGCTTTTGCAAACGCAATTGCGCTGCTTCGCGTGTTAAACGCTCTTCGTTTTATTTCACCTTGAAAAACGGATAGATAAGGAATGCCGGACCAATAGACGTAGCCTTTAAAATAAACCTCTGCATTCGGTGTTTTTTTTGCAAGCTGTACAGCGGCATCTAAACTGATGGTAGCGCTGACAACGGTACCATTTTGCTTAACGACATAATCTTGAACATTCGAATGAACGACCTTGCTTGTTGCTGTGTTAAGGACTTCACTGCCTGGGATATCAAAAGAAGCATTGATCGCATCAAGGAGGAAAGAAAAGAGCGGCTGCCCCTCAACAGGGATCCCATCCACCGTCATTTGATAGACAGGTCTCGCCTCTCGCAGCGCTTTGATTTGAGCATCCGTTTGGTTGCCCCAAACCCATTTGTTCGTCGACAGTTCGATTACATGCGCGTTGCCCCAATTTTCGGCTTCCTGTTTAGCTGCTGCAAGCGTAAGGAAGGACCAGCTCTCCTTTGTGTTATCGCCTTGGTATAGCTTGAATTTCGCATAAGATTGATAAGCCCAGCCGATGTTTTCAAGATCGCGAATATGTACATTGGTTAATTTCTTAGCAGCTGCCCATGCTTGATCATAGGTTCTAAACTCCCATTTTGAGTTCGTTTGGCCATTTTGATAAAGCTTATAGCGCGGGAAGTTATCCCATACCCAGCCGCGGTCAGCAATTTTCTCCACATGGCTGTATCCAAATTTTTTGGCATAAGCGATCGCCTGCGCCTGTGATGCGAATTCACGCAGCGCTTGGTCATTCTGGAAGACTCGAAATTTTGTCATTTGCGTCGCTGCAGCGTCTACGATACCGACAGTGCCTGTCATTAGCGTTTGGCAGAGCAACAGCAGCATCAAAGCTGCGCTCATTTTTCTTCTCATTAGCTGTCTCTACACTCTCCTCTCGCACATCTATAGTTAGACGCAAGAGGAGAAGGGAGGTTGCTGGAAATCTATCTTTATTTCACTAGTAATAATTAACAGACGAAGCGAATAGTCGGAAAAGCACAAAAAAAACATCCATGAGCCGCTTTATCAGAATGATAAAGACAAGCTTCTGGATGCTTTCCTGTTCTTACTCGGCAATGTCAGCCCAAAACTCCTCGTCAGCGTCCAGCGTAATGTTAGAGCGGAAGACGCGGAGATTATATTGCTTATAGATATATTGCTCGATAGCCTCGAGTATATTTGCCTCTATGATGAACTGGCTGCGGCCATTTACCCAAACCTCGGCCGTATATCCATACTCCTCTTCCCATGAGAGCTGCACTTCCACGTCCGTAGGGCTTACGCCCCTTCGATCGGCCATGTTCAGGCAGATGGCGTTTATAATTTCATCCGTATAAATACGCACGATTAGTAAGGTCTCCGTTGATCTGGAGGGTTACGCTTGCTGCGCAGATAGACGAACGCTACGCGGATCAGCATAATGATCGCGAATATAGCGAGCAAGTTAATCATTAAACCAAGAATATTGCCGAATGCGCCCATTCCGGCGAACAAGCTGCCGAACATCAGACCAGCCAAGCCGCCGATCATTAGGCCTTTCATTAGGCTGCCGCCGCTAAAAAAGCCTGGTTTTGTTGCTCCTGCATTCGTACCCGCATTTTTGCCGGGATTAGTTTGGCTAACATTTTCTGATTTCTTTGGGTTTTGCGTAACGCCTTGCTTTGGAGATTTAATGCCGCCGCGTGGTTTTGCATCGGCATATTGTCCGAACCCTAACGTAAAGAATAGCGCGAATGCCAGCATGACCATGAATCCCTTTTTCATCTGTCTTTTCTCCTCCTGATATGCTTGATAAGTCAATTGCTTACCAACTAAAATACGGCTAATAGGGGTTGCAGGTTTCATTTATTTATATAGGATTGGTTTAAATGTATGAAAGTATAAGCGACATATGCTAATATTTTTATAAAATAATGACAAAGCGTCATTACAATTTCGGCTTGCATGGAGGATGAAATGAATAATTTTCCCAATGCTTATATCACTTATTTGGTTGAATTCCATGCAACTCGAGATTATTTTGAATGTCACGAGCTGCTTGAGGAGTATTGGAAGGAGCATCCTGAAGATCCGTTAGCGGATACTTGGGTAGGGCTTATCCAACTGGCGGTAGGACTTTATCATGAACGGAGAGGCAATTTGCAGGGAGCTTTAAAAATGTTAGCACAAGCCCAGCGGAAATTATCGGCATCTCCGCTTGAGGAGCTTGGCATCGATAAGGACAGCTTGCAAAAGCAATTGATTCAGAGAATTGCTGCGCTTCAGATGGACAAAGATTCGATGTATGCGGATTTGAATCTGCAACTCTTGAGCGGGGATGTTTTTTCTTTATGTCAGGAAGCTTGCGAAAGCCGAGGCCTAATATGGGGTGCGCCTAGTCCGATGGACGATGATTCGATTATTCATCGACATACGAGAAGAGACCGCTCCGATGTTATCGCTGCAAGAATGGAAGCTTATACAGCAAAGAAAAGGGAGCGCAGCGGTCTGTCTTAACAGCCGTTATGCTCCCTTTTTCTATTAAACCTGTTGATAAGCGGGGTCAACCAGTTCTAGTCCGCCCGTTTCCGAATCAATGATTAATCCATGGACGAGGATGTTGGCCGGCAGCAATGGATGGTTGCGAATGATGCTTACGCTATTTATAACGCTGTCCCGCACATTGTCAAAGCCAGTAAGCCAGCGCATAAGATTTAGCCCGGAGTGCTTGAGCGTAGTAATGGTCTCGGTTGAAACGCCGCGTTCTTCCATGTGGTGAATAATTTGCTCGGGATTAATTCCGGTCATGCCGCAGTTCGTATGGCCCACGACAAACACCTCATCAGCTTGCAGCTCATATAACGCAACGAGGACACTTCGCATGATGTTGCCAAAGGGCTGAGTGACAATTGCACCTGCGTTTTTAATGATTTTGGCATCGCCATTTTTAAGATTCATCGCTTTAGGAAGCATTTCGGTTAGACGCGTATCCATACAGGTGACAATGACCATCCGTTTGTTCGGATATTTGCTCGTTGCATATTTTTCGTATTCGCGATCTTCTACAAATCGTTTGTTATAGGTTAAAATTTCGTCGATTTTGTTCATGCTGCACTTCCTTTTGTTATGAATCGAAGGTTAATCGTATATATTTGGCTGTCGCTCTTTAGACTAAAGCTGTCATTAACCGCGTTGTAATCGACCCGGAGCTGAGGCTCATAAAAAATCTCATGACGAGGTTCATAATAGAAGGGGAATGGTTCGCCTTGCGCAAGCTTGTCGTCGACCGATGGCTCGCTAATGAGCTGAAGCGCCGGAACGCCGCTAACGACACAGCCGCAGCCTTCCGTATCATGGAGCAGCTTTAGCTGATGTTTCCCGTCTTGTAAATAGGGAGATAACCGATCAATGGCTGCTTTCGAAAATAGGATATGCATATGGTTCCCTCTCTTTCTCTCTATTGCACAGTCTGTCTAGCAGGTTTAAGATGATTATAAGGATTGGAATAATGAAGATCAAGTGAAGTTCAGATGAATGGGACTAATCCGATAACAATATGGAAAGGCGGAATAACTGATGTCGACAAATCATAACGATGCTCTGCAGAGCTTTAAAGAAACGATTCGCAAAATATCCAGCTATGGAGAAGCGCTCGGGGTTCTCTACTGGGATTTGCGTACAGGCGCACCTCGCAAAGGGATGGATAATCGTTCCGAGGTTATAGGAGCCTTGTCCGCCGACCAATTTAAGCTTTCTACTTCGCCTGAGCTGGGCGAATGGCTGTCAACGCTTGAGGATAGCTCGGTTTATTCGGAGCTTACAGATATTGATCAGAGACTAGTGACGGAGACTCGCAAGGAATACGATCGCAGCGTCAAAATTCCTCCTAAGCTTTATCAAGAATATGTTGTTCTATCCTCGCAATCCGAATCGAAGTGGGAGGAAGCGAAAGCAAATAACGATTATGCGAGCTTCCAGCCGTATTTGGAGAAGGTTATTTCATACACGAATCAATTTATCGATCTTTGGGGGCTGCAAGCGACTCGCTACGATACGCTTCTCGATCAATATGAGCCAGGCATGACGGTAGCCGAACTCGACCGTGTATTCGGCGGCTTGCGTGCGCAGCTGGTTCCGCTCGCAGCAGCGATTGCAAATTCACCGCATCAGCCGGATGCATCCTTCCTTAAGCAGAATTATGATAAATCTGCGCAAAAAGCATTCAGCTTATACATATTGGAGCAAATGGGCTATAGCTTCGAAGCGGGACGATTGGATGAAAGCGTCCATCCATTTGCGACTGGTCTAAGTCCAGGCGATGTGCGCATTACGACCCGTTATCTAGAAGACGATGTAACGAGCGCCTTATTTGGCACAATTCACGAGGGCGGCCACGCGCTCTATGAGCAAAATATTATGGAAGAGCTGATCGGCACGACGCTATGCACAGGCACTTCCATGGGTATCCATGAGTCGCAATCCCGATTCTGGGAAAATGTGATTGGCCGCAGCAGGCCTTTCTGGAATCGTTATTTCGGTGAGCTGCAAAAGCGTTTTCCTGGTCAGCTTGATGTTAGCGTCGATCAGTTTTATCGCGGAAACAATGTTGTGCAGCCATCGCTTATCCGTATTGAAGCCGATGAGCTGACTTACAACCTGCATATTATTATTCGCTACGAAATGGAGAAGCTCATCTTCAATGAAGGTGTGAAGGCTGCTGATTTGCCTGCGATATGGAACGAGAAATATAAAGAGTATTTAGGCATAACCCCGCCAACCGATGCGGAAGGCGTCCTTCAGGACGTACACTGGTCAGGAGGAGCATTCGGCTACTTCCCATCCTACTCGCTTGGCAATATGTACGCGGCACAGATTGCAGATACGATGGAGCGTGAGCTGCAGGGCTTTTGGACGAATGTAAGCAATGGCGATTTGCTGCCCATCAAAAAATGGCTCGTCGAGCGCATTTACAAATACGGCAAGCTGAGAACGCCTTCCGAGCTTATTCAGAGCGTAACGGGCAAGCCGCTGGACCCACAGCATTTGGTTACGTATTTAACGAACAAATATACAGATATTTATAAGCTGTAAGCTGTACGGTATATTTCATCAAGAGTTCTGTTCCAGTTTCAAATCGAAGGCTGTCCGACCGTCAAATTGACGACACGCGGGCAGCCTTCTTTTTTTGCGCGCATTCACCGCGTATGGCACTACCGCATAGGCTGGAGTACATCTATTTAACGCAAAATGCGCAGGAGGGACCCAAAATGAAAAGACGTATGGTAATGTCGCTGCTGCTTTGTGTAACACTCGTCATGACTGCTGTATTGGCAGGCTGCGGCAAAGGGGATTCGGATAAAGTGAAAATCCGAATCGGAGAAGTAACACGCTCATTGTTTTATGCACCGGAGTATGTAGCGGTAGCGAAGGGCTTCTTTGAAGAGGAAGGGCTAGACGTGGAATTGACGACGACGCCGGGCGGCGACAAAACGATGACGGCATTGCTCTCGAACGCCATTGACGTTGCGCTAGTCGGCTCAGAAACGTCTATTTACGTCTATCAGCAAGGGACGGACGATCCAATCATCAACTTTGCTCAGCTTACGCAAACCGATGGGACGTTCCTTGTAGCCAGAGAGGCGGACGCCAATTTTGATTGGAATTCGTTAAAGGGAAGTGTTTTTCTAGGACAGAGAAAAGGCGGCATGCCTCAGATGGCTGGCGAATTTGCGCTGAAGAAGCTGGGCATCGATCCGAAGGCCGATTTGGAGCTGATCCAAAACGTTGATTTTGCGAACATTCCGGCAGCATTTGCATCAGGAACAGGCGATTATGTCCAGTTATTCGAGCCGACGGCTTCGATTTTTGAGAAGGAAGGCAAAGGTCAAGTTGTCGCATCATTTGGCGCTGAAAGCGGGCATCTGCCTTACACGGTCTTCATGGCGAAGCAGAGCTATATCCAGAAAAATAAAAAAGCGGTTCAATCGTTCACGAATGCGATCCATAAAGCGCAGCTTTGGGTTCAGGACAACGACGCCGAAGCGATTACGGAAGTCGTGCTTCCTTATTTTGAAAATGTAGATCGCGATATTTTAAAAAGCTCGATCGATCGTTACAAGCAGCAGGGCTCGTTCGCCACGGATCCGATCATTGACGAAGCGGAGTGGAATAACCTGCTTGACGTCATTACAACAGCGGGTGAACTGGAAAAACGGACGGAGCATAGCGAGCTGGTAGATACAAGCTTTGCTGAAAAAGCGATCGAAGCGGTGAAATAACCGCGAGGGCAGGAAATGGAGGCTTAGGCATGACGCATGTACCGGTGCTTGAGCTGCAGCAATTATCACATGTCTATGTGAATGAAAAGGGAGCCTCGCTCGCAGTTGAGCAAATAGAGCTAACGGTTGATCGCGGGGAGTTCATCAGCCTGGTCGGGCCAAGCGGCTGCGGTAAGACGACAGTGCTCAGCTTGCTCGCAGGCTTGTTTCCACCGACAAAGGGTCAAGTACTGCTTAATGGCGAGCGGGTGGTCGGCCCCTCGCCTAAAGTAGGCTATATGCTGCAGCAAGATTATTTGTTTCCATGGCGTTCGATTAGAGAAAACGCCGCAATCGGACTTGAAATAAGCGGCCAGAAGACAGAGAAGGCACTGCATGTCGTAGATAAGCTGCTAGGCGAGCTTGGCTTGCCTGAATCAGGCCGCAGATATCCGCATGAGCTTTCAGGGGGCATGCGGCAACGGGTAGCGCTGGCAAGAACGCTTGCGACTGAGCCGGAGGTGCTTCTGCTCGATGAGCCGTTCTCGGCGCTTGACCTTCATATAAAGCTTCAGCTTGAGGATTTGGTCCATCAGACGCTGAAGCGGCTTGGCAAAACAGCCGTACTCGTGACGCATGACTTGGCAGAAGCGGCTGCGATGAGCGATCGTGTAATCGTGCTTGGACGCAACCCGGGCCATATTAGATGCGAGGTAGAAATACCTGAAGAAATTCGCCGGGCAGCGCCAATGGCGGCCCGCAAGCTGCCGGGCTTTCAAGAGCTGTTCGAGCGCTTATGGGCGGAGCTGGAAAGGGATGAATTGGAAGGAGGTGGACAGAATGGATGAACGCAAGGGGACTGGACCTAACAAGGCGGAGAAACCGGATACCGCGGCTATCTCCGGCATTCATGAGGATCGGAGCCACTGGATGAGCGATCTGCATGCCCGCTTCAAAGAGCGGAAGCGACGCATTACGGCTGCGGTAGTGGCAACCCAAGCTGTCCTTCTCCTTTTATTTGTTAGTCTGTGGGAAGCTGCAGGGCGCAATGATTGGATTGATCCTTTGCTATTCAGTTATCCGTCCAAAATGTTATTGCAGCTTTGGAAAACGATGATAGACGGCTCGATTTGGCCGCATGTCGGCATGACGGTTACGGAAACGATTGTCGGTTTTGTGCTTGGAACGCTGCTTGGGACCGCGGTTGCGGCTGCGCTTTGGTGGTTTCCGTTTCTGTCGAGGGTGTTTGATCCTTATTTGGTCGTGCTAAACAGTATGCCGAAGGTGGCGCTTGGGCCGATTTTCATCGTGGGGCTTGGTCCGGGCTTTATGTCGATCGTGGCGATCACCTTGTCGGTTACTGTAATCATAACGACTTTGAATATATACAATCGTTTCCGAGAGATCGACTCGGGTTATATCAAGGTAGTTAGACTGTTCGGAGCCTCTCGCTTGCAATTGTTCAAGCTTGTAATTTTGCCTGGCTCATTCCCTGTTATTATATCGACCTTGAAGGTAAATGTCGGTTTGGCGTGGATCGGAGTGATCGTGGGCGAGTTTCTCGTTGCGAAGCTGGGTCTTGGCTATTTGATTATTTATGGCTTTCAAGTCTTCAACTTCACACTCGTATTATCCAGCTTGATTGTAATCGCATTAGTCGCAACGGTTATGTATCAGCTCGTTGCTGCGCTTGAGCGGCGGTTGACGGCTGGCTGGCGCGAGCGGTAGGATGTAGAAATAAATCCTATTGTACGCGAGGTTGAATCATGGGCATTCGTATTATCAAAACGGCGCTAGCCGCCATCGCAGCTATTTATACTGCTGTATATTTTGGGCTGGAGCCGCCGCTTGGCGCCGGTATACTTGCTATACTCGGCGTTGAAGTGACGCGGATGAAAGGGCTGAAGAGCGCATTTGTGCGATTTATCGCCTCAGTGCTCGGACTTTTTTTTGCATCGCTAATCTTTACGCTGTTCGGCTTTCACATTTGGGCGGTTGCCGTATTTATTCTCATCACCTTTCCCATATTGTCGCGATTTCAATTGAAGGATGGTATCGTCACAAGCTCTGTTATCGTCTTTCATCTATTTAATCATGGTGAGGTGACGACATGGGTTATCGGCAATGAAATCATGCTGCTGTTCGCCGGACTCGGATGGGCAACGATCTTGAACATCATCTACATGCCGAAGGATGAGCATCGTCTTAGCTCTTATCGTTCCGCAATAGAGCAAAACTTCGGCGTTATTTTTCAAGAAATGGCGTTCACGCTGCAAAATCCAGCGCATGTGTGGAATGGCGGCGAACTATTGGAAGCCTACAGGGCCATCGACGAAGGTGCGCTCCAATCCGTTCGAAATCGGGAAAATCGGCTTTGGGGTCAAGAGGAGTACTGGTCCAGTTATTTTGAGATGCGGAGGCAGCAGCTTGAATCGGTGCAGCAGATGCTCGTTGAGCTGGCGTTCGTCTATCAGAAATTTCCTCAAGCGGTCATGATTGCCGATTTGCTGGATCAGCTCTCGAGCGATGTGAAATCGGATGTGTACGAGGGAAATGTCGAAGATCGGCACACGAAGCTGGCGGAAGCATTCCAAGCGATGGAGCTGCCAAAAACACGCGATGAGTTCGAAGTGCGCGCGTCGCTTCTCATGCTTCTGCGAGAGCTGGAGCGGTATTTAGCCATTGCGAAGCGATTAAAAAAAAGAAAAGTCATGTCGTCCGAACTTTTGCCATAGAATGTAAAGGGAAAAATTCGTTGCGAAGGCAAGCGTATACGGCTGTGGCGGCAAGGGAGACGCAGCTATCGTATCGCGGAGAAATACAAGCGGAATTATAGTTCCAAACTGTAATATCTTGTATTTCAAGCGTATACGGCTGTGATGACCATAGGAGTCCCAGCAATCGTATCGCGGAGAAATACAAGCGTGATTATAGGAATAAACCTATAATATCTTGTATTTCAAGCGTATACGGCTGACGTCTACTAAGGCGGCGCAGCATACGTATAGCTGAGAAATATAAGCATCGGTATAAGTGTGAGACTTATGTATTCGTATTTTTCAAGCGTAACGGCGATATGAAGGCCTTGGGCGGTCTAGTATACGTTCCGCAAAGATCTATATGGATCGCTATAAGTATGAAACTTATATAATCTTATATTTCGAGAAAATAAACAGTCACCCTAGACGAATGTCCTGCATACACTTTAAATGAATGATTGTATGGAGGAGGTTAAATCAATGACTATTGCAGATAAGCAGCTCCAGTACAGAGAAATAATTACGAAAGCTGTCTGCGGCAAAGGTCGTAAGTTTTCCACTGTAACCCATACCGTAACGCCGCCTCATCATCCGACCAGTATTCTGGGCGCATGGATAATCAACCATCAGTATGAAGCGGTTCGTTCGGGCGACGGCATTGAGGTAATTGGTACTTACGATATCAACATTTGGTATTCGTACAGCAAAAACTCGCAGACAGACGTAGCTAAGGAATCCGTGCATTACGTCGAGCATGTCAACCTCTCCTATGTAGATCCGAAGCATCGGCCTTCTACAGTGGAAGTGTCTGCCGACGTGATTCAGGAGCCGAACTGTATTGAAGCGAATATTTCTTCGAACGGTTCTGGCGTAGTGATTCGTGTAGAGCGTGAGTTTTCGGTAGAGCTAATTGCCGAGACTAAGGTTTGCGTAGCAGTACTTCCAGGCGGTTGCGGCGACCTGGACGGCAAGGATTTGGAGTTCAGCCTCGGCGATAACGATTATGAGGATTTGGATCCAGACTTGCTGGACGACGAGCTGTAAGCAAGCCGGGAAGCTTTGCTGCCCTAAGGTATCATATGCTGCGGCTGCAGCAAATTCGAGGGCGAAAGCCCTCTTTTTTTTTGAAATCTTTGGAGGCATGACTTACCTTCAAGTAAAAAATGATTAAAGGCGGGAAGCAGGATGGCTTCGACGTGGATATGGCGAGGCAGCTACGATCGGCTGGAGAGCGTTGCACATAGCGGAAATGATCCGGCTGTTTCGGGTGAGCGAAGCGGAAAGCCGCTTCGTTCGAAGCCATGGACTGACGTGCTCGCGGGCGATGCGGTAATCGCGTGGTCGGATTCCCGAACGATCGATTGCAGCCGGTTCCCGGGCGCTTGGGTGCTGAATGTCAATGGCTTCATCGCGGCTAAAATGACGGATGAAAAGAAGCGGCATATTTGGCGAAGGGCGGGTCTTTGCGGCGGCTCTCCTATAGAGAGCGAGCGTTTGTTCCGCGTTGGCATCGTTCATTTGGAGCCGGTGGAGATGCAGCGCATCGACTCCTCAGGCAAAACGATGCCAAGCAAGCCGCTGCTGGCTGCGGGAACTGGCGGCTGGCCGGAGGACCCGGCGCTGCGGCGGGTGGTTCGAACAGCGGTATCTGCGCTGTACACGCTTGGCCTCGATATCGGTGAGGCCGAGATCGCCCTTGGCGGGGACGGGCGCACAGCCGTCCGCGCTGCCTGGCCGAAGTTGAGGGATACGAGGCTGGAGGCGGCGGCGCTGAAGCGATTCGCCGCTTGGCATGCGGCGGCGAGAGCGGGGGCTGCGGATCGGCAGCTGCTTATTGGCGCTGATCCGGAGTTTGTGCTTGTGACGCCGGCTGGCAAGATTGCGGCGGCGTCGCGTTTCTTTGGCGCTGGCGTCGGCGGGGCAGCCGGGGCCGACGCCGTCCTTGTGGGGCGACGGCTGCTGTATCCCGTCGCCGAGCTGCGGCCCGAGCCGGCCGATAGCCCGGCCGCGCTCGCCGCGAACGTGCGGCGGCTCCTGCTGCGCGCCGCCGACCGCATCAGCGAGCCCGCGCTGCGCTGGGCCGCTGGAGCCATGCCCGTGCCGGGGCTAGCGCTCGGCGGGCACATCCACCTCAGCGGAGCGCCGCTAACGAGCCGCTTGCTCCGCTTGCTCGACAGCTACGCGGCATTCCCGCTCGCGCTCGTAGAGGACCCCGCCGGGCGGGCCCGCCGTCCCCGTTACGGAACGCTCGGGGACTTCCGCCAGCAGCCGCATGGCGGGTTCGAATACCGGACGCTGCCGAGCTGGCTCGTCTCGCCGGCAACGGCCAAAGCCTCCTTCGCGTTAGTGCTGCTATGCGCCCGCGAAGCGCTAAACATTTCTTACATGCCAGCTTTGGAGGAGCGGTATGTAGAAGCTTATTACGCCGGCGACCGCTCCGAGCTGGCCGGCTGCCTGGACGGCCTCGCGAGTTCCATCGCCGCCACATCAAGCTACCCCGCGCTTGCCCCCTGCATCGAGCCGCTCTTCGAGGCGGCAAGGCGCGGAACGACTTGGGATGAGAACTCGGATATTCGCGTCAAGTGGCGGCTTCCGCTGTAATTCATTCCGTAAATTCTTATGTGTGTCAGATCACTTGAACACGTATACCATTCTTCCTTTCCAAGCGAATGCCTAACGTTCTTTCCTAGCTAAACCGTTTCGCTTATGGCGCACATCTGTTCCGCTTGCTATAATGGATATCTAATGTTTACTGCGTGGGAAGCAGCGCTTTAATGGGCTTGCGTATGTAATTAATGATATTAACTATAGGAATACGTACGATGCGTCATGATAGATACGTTATTGAGGAGGATCGGAATGGCTGGGTATACTCCAATGATTTTGCAATATCTTGCAATTAAAGAAGAAGCGAAGGACGCTTTTTTGTTCTTTCGATTAGGCGATTTTTATGAAATGTTTTTTGAGGATGCCATTGCGGCATCCCGCGAGCTGGAAATCACGCTGACGGGAAGAGAGGGCGGCGGCGAGCAGAAAATTCCAATGTGCGGCGTGCCGTATCATTCCGCCGAAAACTATATTAGCAGACTCGTTGATAAAGGCTACAAGGTAGCGATATGCGAGCAGGTAGAGGACCCGGCGGCGGCTAAGGGCGTTGTGCGCCGGGAAATTGTACGCATCATTACGCCGGGCACGGTTATGGAATCGAAGGCGCTTGAGGGCAAAACCAATAATTTCATTGCTGCCATTGTCAGACTTGGCGGCATTCTCGGCCTGTCCGCATGCGATTTATCGACAGGCGAGCTTTATGTCACTTCGTTTCCCGAGCATATCGAAGCGCTGATCGATGAGATAAACGTCTATCAGCCTTCTGAGCTCGTAGGCGACAGCGAGCTGCTTAGCCTTGTGCAAGCGGCAACGGTTTGGAATAAGCAGCTGCTGCTGACAGCTCGCGAGCCGATGGCCGTGGACAAGCTGGCAGAGCAGTTCGGCGAGCAAGAGCTTGCCAAAGTAACAGGCGCTCGGCTGCAGGCGGTCAGCGTCCTAACAGGCTACTTGGAGGAAACGCAAAAACGCTCGCTCGGTCATGTGCGTACAATAACGAGCTACGAGCCTAATCAATATATGATTTTGGATCATTATACAAGAAGAAATCTGGAGCTCACCGAAACCGTACGCGACCGCAATAAGAAGGGCTCGCTGCTTTGGCTGCTTGATCGCACGCAGACGTCGATGGGCGCGCGCATGCTGCGCCGCTGGATCGATAAGCCGCTGCTGAGCAGCGCCGCTGTAGAGGCACGCCTTGATGCGGTTGAGACCTTATACCTTGATTTGATATTGAGAGATGATATTCGATCGGAGCTTCAGCCGATTTACGATCTTGAGAGGCTGGTTGGCAGAGTAGCCTTCGGCAGCGCAAATGGACGCGATCTGAATGCTCTTCGCAGCTCGCTGCGACGTATTCCGCAGTTGACAGCATTATGTGAGCAATCCGGCTCGAAGGTGCTTCAGGCGCTTGTTGACGGCACGGATAACTGCTCTGAGCTGGCTGATCTTATCGAGACGGTGCTGGTCGACGAGCCGCCTGTAACGATTCGAGAAGGCGGGCTTATCCGGCCTGGTTATGACGCGTACTTGGATCAATTGCGCGAAGCGAGCACGAACGGCAAGAAATGGCTGGCTGAGCTCGAGCGGCAGGAGCGCGAGGCAACCGGCATCAAGACGCTCAAAATCGGCTACAACCGTATTTTCGGCTATTATTTAGAGGTTTCCAAGGCGAATTTGTCAAGCCTGCCTGAAGGCAGGTACGAGCGCAAGCAGACGCTTGCCAATGCAGAGCGATTTGTAACGCCCGAGCTGAAAGAGAAGGAAAGGCTAATTCTTGAAGCTGAGGACAAAATGGTCGATTTGGAGCATGAGCGCTTCATCGAGCTGAGAGACCATCTGTCGCAGCATTTGCACAGGCTTCAAAAAGCTGCCGCGATCATCGCCGAGCTTGACGTGTATCAATCGCTGGCAACGGTCAGCGCGGAGCGTCGTTTCTCCCGTCCGCAGGTGACGGAAAGCTATGACTTGCACATCGAGGATGGCAAGCATCCGGTCGTTGAAGCGATGATGGATGGCACGCCTTTTATATCGAACGGCACGGAGCTTCACAAGGACAAGCAGTGGATGCTGCTTATTACAGGTCCGAATATGGCTGGCAAAAGCACGTACATGCGCCAAGTGGCGCTTATTTGCATCATGGCGCAATTGGGCTGCTTCGTTCCGGCCAAGTCAGCGGTCATTCCGCTAATCGATCGCATTTTCACCCGTATTGGCGCAGCCGATGATCTCATTGGCGGCCAGAGCACGTTTATGGTGGAGATGAAGGACATTCAGCTGATGACGGAGAAGGCAACCTCGAACAGCCTCGTCATTATCGACGAGCTGGGCCGCGGCACCTCAACCGGCGAAGGAATGGCAATCGCGCAGGCGGTTATCGAGTACGTGCATCATCATATCGGCTGCAAAGCGCTCGTATCCACGCACTTTCATGAATTGGCGCATCTGGAGGAATCTTTGCCGTCGCTCACTAACGCACGTATGGCTGTTGAGGAAAGCGGCGATAATGTAACGTTTCTACGTAAGCTAATACCGGGCGCGGCAAGTACAAGCTACGGCATTTATTGCGCGCAATTGGCAGGCTTGCCGCAGTCGATTATCGGCAGAGCGTATGAGCTGCTGGATGAGACGGTTGAATTGGATTCGCAAAAGATAGCGCCGGTCGCTAAAGCAGCTTCACTTCATGCTGATTCTACCTATTCATATGAGCAGATCCCTTCCTTGCAAGCGGAAGGGAAGAAGCAAGCTGAGATGGCATTGGAGTCTCGCGGGATCGTTCAGCTCTCGATCTTTGACGAGCCTGCGGCTGCAAGGGAAGCTGAGCCCGCAAAGCGGAAAGCGAGTCCAAAGGCCGAGCAGCTTGCGGAGCAATTACGGAAGCTCGATCTGTTTAATTTAACGCCAATGCAAGCGATGCAATGGCTGAATGATATGAAAAGCAAGTTGAACGACTAGCCATGCGAGAGGGGGAGAGGTAACGAAATGGGAAAAATCAAAGTGCTGGACGAGCAGCTTGCCAACCAGATTGCAGCGGGCGAAGTAGTCGAACGACCGGCTTCGGTCGTAAAGGAACTGGTCGAGAACGCGGTAGACGCAGGCAGTACGACCGTCGATATTATGATTGAAGAAGGCGGACTGACGCTCATAAAGGTTATCGATAACGGCTATGGTATAGAAGCCTCAGATATCGTAACGGCTTTTCAACGGCATGCCACGAGCAAAATTTCGACGAGCAGCGATCTCTTTCGCATTGCGAGCTTGGGCTTTCGAGGCGAGGCGCTGCCGAGTATTGCCGCCGTTTCGCGGCTGCAGTGCATCTCATCGGAGACGTCAACGGGTCTTGCGCGCCGCATCGTCATAGAAGGCGGCAAGGTGACGATCGATGAACCGGCGAATGCGCCGCAAGGAACGGAAATGATCGTGCGGGACTTATTTTACAACACGCCTGCGCGGTTAAAATATATGAAGGCCATTCAAACCGAGCTTGGCCATATTTCCGATTATATTAACCGGATCGCGCTTGCTCACCCTGGCATCGCCTTTACGTTTAAGCATAACGGAAACGTGCTGCTGCGCACGCTTGGAACGGGCGACAGATTGCAAGTCATTGCTGCCGTGTACGGCTCTAATACAGCGAAGGTAATGCTTCCCATTGAAGCGGAAACCTCCGATTACGAGCTTCGCGGCTACATATCGAAACCGGAGCTGACCCGTGCGAATCGCAATGGCATTACCGCGATCGTTAACGGGCGTTATATACGCAGCCTTACGATTAACCAATCGCTGCTGCAAGCGTACCATACACTTTTGCCGATCAATCGTTTTCCGCTGGCGATATTGGAGCTTGGGATGCACCCAAGCTTGCTTGATGTCAACGTACATCCCTCCAAGATGGAGGTTAGATTCAGCAAGGAGCCTGAGCTTCGCGTGCTGATTGAGGATGCCATCAAAGCGGTGCTCGGACGCCAGCGGCATATTCCGGGACCGGATTCGAGCAGCAAGCAGGAGCGCTCCAAGCCGTTGTTCGTGCAGGACGCGATATCGTTTCACCGTCCTGAGCCGGCGGCGGATTCCTTTAAGCCGTTTCAGCCATCTCCATCGTCGAATAAATCGAATACTTCCTCGTATAAGCCGCCGGTAATTGAGCGAGAATACGTGCCGCGGAATGCTGCGGAGAAGCTGTATGCTCCGCCTGTCGCGAATGCGGAGCCGCTTGCCGTTCGGGAGGCTTCAGCTCCTTGGGCGCAAGCGGCAGCATCCATAGCCGAGCAGTCGATTGCAGAGACCGTGCAGCAGGATTTAATGAAAGAGACAGTAGAAGCAGAACCGCCTGTGGTTGACGCTTCCGTTAAAGAAGCAAATGCTACGCTTGATTTGCCTCCGGTTGAAGCGCCAGTCGCTCAACTGCCATCCGATGACGATGCTCCAAGCGGCGAGCCATCGTTCCCTGAGCTGTACTGGATCGGGCAGCATCACGGCACTTACATCGTTGCCCAGTCACAGGATGGACTTTATTTGATCGATCAGCACGCGGCTCATGAACGGATTAACTATGAATATTATTTCCATAAATTTGGCCATCCCGAAGCAGCGAGCCAGCAGCTGCTCGTTCCGCTTACACTTGAATTTACGACGGGCGAGGCTTCTCAGCTAAGAGATCTTATTCCTATGTTTGCACAAGCGGGAGTAGAGCTGGAGCCCTTCGGCGCGCAAACGTTTCTCGTTCGGTCTTATCCGGAATGGATGCCGCAGGGCGAGGAGCAGTCCTTGCTTGAGGAAATGGCGGAGCTGCTTATAACCGAGCGAAAGTCCATTGACATCGGCAAGCTGCGCGAGAAAGCGGCCATTATGTGCGCATGCAAAGCATCGATCAAGGCGAATGACCGGATGAACCGGGAGGAAGGCGAGACTTTGCTGGCAAGGCTTGCAAATTGCAAGCAGCCGTACACTTGTCCGCATGGACGACCTATCATCGTGCATCTTTCGACCTATCAGCTGGAGAAAATGTTCAAGCGGGTGATGTCGTGATCGTCACTACGACGGCCAAGCCGTCTGCCCGCGCGCTTGAGCAAGCGGAAAGGCTTTCTGCCGAGCTTGCTTCACCGCTCAAAGCACGCGGTAATTTGACGGTCAATAAGCTTCTAACGCTTAGCCATGACAGGAGATTGATTGTCGTGACCGAGGAAGAAGTCCGTTATTATGACAGTCAATCGGAGACGCCGCTTTATTTTCACCCGAGCATGGCTTTTGTCCGGGTCAAACGTTTGCGTCGAGGGGAGACCGATCCGCTCATACAGCTCTCTGGCTGCGCAGAAGGGGATCAAGTCATCGATTGCACAGCAGGATTTGCATCGGATTCGCTCGTATTCTCCTATGCCGCTGGACCTAGCGGCTTGGTTACAGCTCTCGAAAGCGAGCCTGTCCTTTGCGCAATCGTTCGAGAAGGATTGGCTGGCTATCAGACAAGTCTTCCCGATGTGAATGAGGCAATGAGACGCATTGCGATGAAATGCATGAATCATTTAAAATATTTGACAGGATTGCCTGACAACAGCGTTGACATCGTATATTTCGATCCGATGTTCAGACAGCCGATTCATGAATCAAGCGCCATGGAGCCGCTTCGCGCCGTTGCCAACATGGATGCGCTATCGAGTGAAGCGATTGAGCAGGCGAAGCGGGTTGCCCGCAAAAGCGTTGTGCTCAAGGAGCATCAAGCAAGTGAAGAATTTGCAAGGCTCGGCTTCGAACGTCGGCATGTAAATACTTCGAAAATCGCATATGGAGTGATACAGCTTTGAGTGAACAACTAAACATCGCGCAGGCAAATCATGATGGGAGCCCGACACGCAAGCTGCCGCTGCTCGTCCTTATTGGACCAACTGCGGTCGGCAAGACGCGCATGAGCCTCGACATAGCCAAAGCCTGGAATGCCGAAATTATTTCCGGTGATTCGATGCAGGTCTATCGGGGCATGGATATTGGAACAGCCAAAATCGCACGAGATGAGCGCGAGGGCATTCCGCATCATCTCATCGATATTTGCGAGCCGGATGAATCGTATTCAGCAGCCGATTTCCAAGCGGGGGCAACGGATGCGATTGCGCAAATTGCTGCAAGGGGAAAGCTGCCTTTTATCGTTGGCGGAACAGGCCTATATGTTGAATCGGTTTGTTATCAATTCCAGTTCGCTGACATTGGCTCCGATGAAGCGTTTCGCTTGGAGCAAGAGCGTTTTGCGGCAGAATTCGGTGCCGAAGCGCTGCATCAGAAGCTGGCCGCGATTGACCCGCCTGCCGGGGAGCGGCTGCACCCGAATGATCTGAGGCGTGTGATTCGCGCGCTTGAGGTATATCATTTGACAGGGCAGACCTTTTCTGAGCAGCAAACGGGGCAAACGAAGGAATCTCCCTACGAGCTTTGCATCATCGGTTTGACTATGGACCGTGCAGCGTTGTATCGTAGAATAGAGCAGCGGATAGATTTGATGATGGAGCAGGGTCTGGTAGATGAGGTGAGGCAGCTGCTAGAACGAGATTTGCCGCCTGCGGCAGTTGCAATGCAAGGTCTTGGCTACAAGGAAATCGCAGATTATTTGCGCGGTAATTGTACGCTGGAAGCAGCTGTCGAGAGGTTAAAAAGAGATACGCGCAGATTTGCCAAACGCCAGCTTTCATGGTTCCGCCATATGAATGACATTCATTGGATCGACATGGGGGAAAATTTTCACAACAATTTGGAAGTCGTTCATGCTATAATAGCAGGAAAGTTTCAAGTTAATCTTGAATATACTTCTAATCAATCTTTTTAAGACGGGGGTAACGTCCAATGAACAAATCGATCAATATTCAAGATACGTTCCTAAATCAGCTTCGCAAAGACAACATACCGGTTACGGTTTTTTTAATGAATGGCTTTCAAATTCGGGGCGTTATTAAAGCGTTCGATAACTTTACAATCATCATAGACAGCGAAGGTCGTCAACAAATGGTATATAAACACGCTATTTCGACGTTTACCCCGCAGCGCAACGTTTCTCTTATGCAGCAGGACCATAACGGATCCGACTCATAGGCAGGAGCAGTAGTGAAACTTTCTAACAACGTGTATCGTTTAACTAGATAGCGGCATGCAAGAGCAACCCGCTCCAAGCTGGGTTGCTCTTGTCGTTTTATGGCAAAAATAGATAGACGAACTTTGGATCAACAGGAGGGGAGTCGGCAATGGCTGAACGACCACGCAGACAGACTGCACCGAAACAGAAGAAGAAAAAGAAAATATCGGGGAAGAAATGGTTTTATGGTTTGTTCTTTACGGCGGTTATCGCTATCGTATGCGGTATTATCGGCTACTTGCTTATTGTATTGAACGGTGAGCGCGTGTTGACCGAGAATGCCAATAAGCTGGACTTTGGCGAAGCTTCAATTATTTATGATGCGAAAGGTGAAGAAGTAGCGAGATTGTCAGATCCGAACGAAAATCGCGAGCTTGCCGAGTTCTCGGAAATTCCGAAGCAATTGCTTAATGCGATTGTCGCAACGGAAGATCAGCGCTTCTATGAGCATTCGGGAATTGATTTCTTTGCCATCGGGCGAGCAGTAGTGAAGGACGTTATCGCCCGCAGTGCTGTTGAGGGTGCAAGTACGATTACCCAGCAGCTTGCCAAAAACGTATTTCTGACGGCAGACAAAACGTTCTTTCGTAAAGCGACTGAAGCATCAATCGCCGTAGCGCTTGAGAATCAAAAGTCCAAGGAAGAAATATTAGGCATGTATTTGAACCGGATCTTTTTCGGCAAAAGGGTTCATGGGGTCAAGGAAGCTGCGAGATATTATTTTGACAGCGATCTTGATAAGCTGGAGCTGTGGCAGATCGCTACGCTTGCAGCTATGCCTAAAGCGCCTAACCGCTACAATCCGATTAACCATCCAGAGGATTCGATGAACCGGAGAGCGGTCGTATTGAAGCTTATGTATGACCAAGGATATATTACGGCTGCTGAGATGGAGGAAGCGAAGGCGGTCGTATACGAGGTTCCAAAAAACTTTGATGAGAGAAATACGGACAAGTATGCCGCTTTTGTGGACTACGTTGTCGAAGAGGCGATGCTGAAAACAAATAAATCCGAGGAAGAGCTTCGGATCGGCGGCTACCGCATCTACACCTCTCTTAACCAGCAAGCGCAAATCGCGCTGGATGCGCAGTTTGCCAATGATAAAAACTTTGAGAAGAGCAAAGATGATCAGCAGGTGGAAGGCGCGATGATTATTATCGATCACCGCGACGGCACCATCCAGGCTTTATCAGGCGGCAGGGATTATGTGAAGAAGGGGCTCAATCGCGTTGAGGTTGCCCGTCAGCCCGGTTCTGCCTTCAAGCCAATCATTTCATACGGCCCAGCGCTTGAATCAGGCGATTACTACCCATGGACCGTACTTGCTAATGACCAGAAATGCTACGGCAATTATTGTCCGACCGATAGATGGGGAGCAACGCCGGTCTCGATGACCCAAGCGATCAAGGATTCGCGAAATTTGGCATCGGTCTGGATGCTGAATCAAGTAGGACTCAAGAGCGGATTTGCTTTTGCGAGCAAGCTTGGCTTCGCCTTGGAGAAGGATGACCGTAATCTAACGGCAGCGCTTGGTGGTTTGACTAAGGGCGCGACTCCTATGCAAATGGCAACTGCGTTTAGCGTCTTTGCTAACGGCGGCAAATCGGTAGATACGCATACGATCACTAAGATCGAAGGGAAAAAGATCACGCCGTACATCTATAAAGCTCCTGCACCGAAGCAGCTGATGTCTGCCGATACCGCCTATTATTTAACTGAAATGATGCAAACGGTCGTTCAGAAGGGCGGTACGGGTACGCGTGCGGCAATTGATCGTCCTTTGGCTGGCAAAACAGGCACAACTCAGCACGGTATTCCGGGTTATACAGGCTCGGGTATCCGTGACGCTTGGTTCGTCGGCTACACGCCGGAGTGGACAGCAGCGGTATGGATGGGATACGATAAGACAAATAAGGACCACATCCTAAAGACTGGCAGCAGCCAAGCCGCATCCATGTTCTCGAAGGTTATGAAGTCCGCAATGAAAAATGTACCGAAATCTAGCTTTATTAAACCGCAAGGCATTAAAGAAGATAAGCCGCCGACAGCTGTATCGAATTTTAATGCGATATACATTCCTGAAGAGATGAGAGTTCAATTGTCATGGGATCCTTATCCGGATGGAAAGGTCACTTATCAAGTATTCCGAAAGGAAGCTTCGGAGAGTGAATTCATTCAATTCGTAGATTCGCTTGTATCAACAGGGGTTGATGATATGAGCGCATTCCCGGGAATGACCTATGAATATTATGTCGTTGCTTATGATGCTAAGAATGATCAGGAAAGCCCGCCATCCCAGAAAATCAAGGTTGTCATTCCGGAGACGGAGATGATTCCTGAAATTCCGATGGAGCCTGATCCGAACAACCCTGACGGCGGTGAGATAACACCTCCAATCGACGGGGGAGAAGGTGAAGTCACACCTACTCCAGGTGACGGGACTGAACTTCCAGAAGTAACGGACAATCCCGTAACGGATATTCCAAGTCCTACACCAACTCCTGGAAATGGCGATGGTAACGGCAACAGCACCAATGCATCAGGAAACTCTGAAACCGGCGGCAATTCGCAAGGAACGGGTGGTTAGTAATGTTGAATAGAAAGAGAACGCGATTCCTTTCTTTGATCGCTATTGTCGCAGTCGTCATGCTTATGGCAAGCTGCGGCAAAAGCGGTTCAGGTCAAGCAGGCGGGAAGAGCGAAGCAGCTTCGACTAAGACGATGAGCTGGGACAAGATGCCGGAAATGCAGATTGATCTTGATAAATCGTATTTGGCGAAGTTTCAAACGACGAAAGGCGACTTTACCGTCGAGCTGTTTGCTGATGCAGCACCCGTAACAGTGAATAATTTTGTGTTTTTATCGCGGGAAGGTTTTTATGAAGGGTTGTCATTTCACAGCATTATCGAATCCTTTATGATCCAAAGCGGTGATCCCAAGGGCAATGGAACGGGTACGCCAGGCTATTCCATTCCGGATGAGCTGAGTACGGAAATCAAGTACGAAGAAGGCATTGTCGCAATGGCAAATGCGAGCAAGCCGAATTCAGGAGGCAGTCAGTTTTTTATTTGCACGGGGCCAGATGCGGCGAATTTAAACCGAGAGCCTAATTATACAATTTTTGGTAAAGTAAAGAGCGGTATGGATGTCGTACAAGCTATTTCGAAAACACCATTGAAAAACAATCAGCCTACCGAAAAAATTGTAATTCAAGCTATTGAAATTATCGAGCAATAATGGAAAATACCGCCTAATCGTGGCGGTATTTTTTCATTTTAGGACGAATAGCTTGGTTTATTTTGTCTGTCGGCTGGAGATGGACGTTAAGATATGGTAATCTTTTTTTATAGGTAAATTTCAACTGTCGTTAGTCGTGATTGGTTCATTGCTCAATCAAACCAAGGAAGAGCTGCGCATGTGATGGCATGCTATTCCCAAATGAACGGAAAGGTACGTTCCGTATGAAGAGAAAATTTTCAGACCGGGCAAACTGGCGGCGTATCTTGCGCAAAAGCTATTCGTGCCTAGCGCTTGACGGCGATGAGTTCAAAGGGCTCGTGACGTTTTATCGGATTCATGAATTGCGTGAGCCGTTATGGAAGGAATATAACGGACGGAAACTTTGTTTGGCCGATCGCGGCTATTTATGGATGCAGCATTTCCCGCGAGGCGAGCATTTTGTCGTGACGACGATGTTTGATGATAAGGGACGCGTCGTGCAATGGTATATCGATGTATGCAAAACACAAGGCTTAACGGATCAACAGGTGCCTTGGTTTGATGATCTTTATTTGGACGTAGTCGTGCTGCCAAGCGGTGAAGTATTCCTCATGGATGAAGATGAGCTGGAGGATGCGCTTAGGCAGGGAGACGTAAATGGCAAGGATGTGGCACTAGCGCGCAAAACAGCCGGCAAATTGCTCTCGAGCATCCGCAACGGCCGCTTCCGTTATTTTACGCTTAGTCTTAAGCATCGGAAGAGCCTGCTTGAGAGAACCGGGGAATTAAGCGAATCATGAACACGGCAACAGGTAGAAGGAGCAGACCGCGGAAACGAATGAAAAAGCGCCGTCCGTGGCTGCTCCTGTTTCGTGTTGTTGCCTGGACCATTTGTGCAGGCGTCTTTTGGTGCGGATATTTATTGTGGTTAATTAATGGTTTTCCTATGGATAAGCAGCTGGTCAAGGCGGATGCCGGCATCGTGCTGGGGGCTGCAATATGGAATGACGTACCGAGTCCAGCACTTAAGGAAAGATTGGACTTCGCGTACCGATTATACAAGACGGGATTGGTGGACAAGCTTATTTTGTCCGGCGGTCTTGACGGCAACGGTTCGGTGAAGACGGAAGCCGAAGGGATGCGCGACTATCTGATAGCAAAAGGTATTTCAGCTGACAAGCTGTTGCTAGAAAATAAAGCGACCAGCACCTATGAGAACCTGTCGTTCAGCAAGACGATTGCCGAGCAGCATAAGCTGTCTGAGCTAATGATTATTACGCATGATTATCATGCAGCCAGGTCAAAGGAAATTGCGAAAAAGCTTGATTTCAAGCCGTTTCAAGTCGCTGCGACAAAATCCAAAGTGCTCAATCCCGTATATAATGAGTCCCGTGAAGTACTTGCTTTTACCAAATGGAAGATTGATTCCCTGCTGCTCACTTTCGGTATTTCCTCTTCCGATTCGGCGCTGTAAATCTGCTAATATGCTGCTGCAAGGTAGAATAAACTTGTAGTGCGGTTTAGCCGCTACAGCTTTCGATGCAAAGGATAGGTGATGCGACAGATGAGTGGACACGTCATATCGGGACCCGGAAATGGCACCGCAAGGCCTTCCCGTCAAATTAATGTGGTCCTTAGAAGTCAAGAAACGTTTCAAACAGGTGCATCTGCTCATGCATTAGAAGCAGACCCGCTGCCGGCGGTCAAGCCGCTTCCAAGCGTAGATCATTATGCCGATATTCAGAAAGAGCTTGAGCCGATGATCGGCATGGAAAACGTGAAATCACTTGTATACGAAATATATGCCTTGCTCTATATTAGCCGAATGCGTTCTGAAGCGGGGCTATTTGGCGGCTCACATGTGTACCATATGATCTTCAAGGGCAACCCGGGAACGGGGAAGACGACGATCGCCCGAATAGTGGCGAAGCTTTTTCAGAAGATGGGCGTCCTTGCAAAGGGGCATTTAATCGAAGTTGAACGGGCTGACTTGGTTGGCGAATACATTGGCCATACGGCACAGAAGACGCGTGATCTTGTTCGCAAAGCGATTGGCGGCGTATTATTCGTGGATGAAGCCTATAGTCTAGCTCGTGGCGGAGAGAAGGATTTCGGCAAGGAAGCTATCGATACGCTGGTTAAAGCGATGGAGGATCATAAAAATCAATTTGTGCTTATTCTCGCCGGCTATCCAGCAGAGATTGATGATTTTCTGTTGACGAATCCTGGCTTGCCGTCTCGTTTTCCGATCCAGATCGAGTTCCCGGATTATTCGGTTGATCAATTGATTCAAATTAGCGAGCTTATGGCTAAGGATCGTGACTATATTTTGCAGCCGCAGACCCTATTTAAATTAAGGCAGCATTTGATGCAGGAGAAGCTCGGCACGATGTTCTCGTTCAGCAATGCCAGATACGTTAGAAATGCCATTGAGAAGGCGATTAGGTTTCAGGCCGTTCGTCTGCTTACGCAATATGCCAGCTCCGTTCCTGCCAAGCAGGAGCTTATGACGATTAGGCCTGAGGATTTGAAGTGGGACGCGAAGTCATAATGACAGCGTAGTTTAGAAGGAGTATGAGATGAGCGAGAAAACATACGATACCAATCCGGATATGATTGAAAAAGCAATACTGATAAGCTTAGTTACTTCGAAAGATAAGCGTAATGGCGGAGACCCTGAAATGTCGCTCCAAGAATTGGTGCAGCTAACCGAAACGGCTGGGGTCGAGGTCCTTACAACAATTACGCAAAATAAGGAAACGGTTGATTCCAAATGGTTTATTGGCAAAGGCAAGGTGCAGGAGGTTAAAGCGCTGGCAGATGAGCTTGGCGCGACAACGGCCATTTTCGATCAAGAGCTCTCTGGCGCCCAGGTCCGTAATCTTGAAGAGTCGCTTGATCTCAAAATCGTTGATCGGACGCAGCTGATTCTAGATATTTTCGCTGGCCGCGCCAAAACGCGTGAAGGCATTATTCAGGTTGAGCTCGCACAGCTCAGCTACCTGCTGCCGCGACTATCTGGGCAAAGCAAAAACCTGTCGCGTCTAGGCGGCGGCATCGGTACACGGGGACCGGGGGAAACGAAGCTTGAGACCGATCGCCGTCATATTCGTGATCGGATCTTTGATCTCAAGACAGTGCTTGAGGAGGTTGTTCGCCACCGGAAGCTTCATCGCGAGCGCCGTAAAAAATCAGGTGCGATCCAAGTCGCCTTGGTTGGCTATACAAACGCCGGAAAATCAACGCTGCTGCGGGAACTGACGCATGCAGACGTATACGTAGAGAACCAATTATTTGCTACGCTTGATCCGACATCAAGGACACTTGAGCTGCCTAATGGCAGAGAAATCGTACTTACAGATACGGTAGGATTTATTCAAAATCTGCCGCATGACCTCGTTGCTGCGTTCCGGGCAACGCTGGAGGAAGTATGCGAGGCAGATCTTGTGCTTCATGTCATTGACAGCAGCTCGCCGATGCGCGATGAACAAATTAAGGTCGTTAATAAAATATTAGGCGAGCTTGGCGCAGCAGATAAACCTTCCGTGATGGTCTATAATAAGAAGGATATGTGCGTCAATAATGGCACATTAACTGATTTGCCCATTACGGGCGGGGATAATCTTGTCATCAGCGCCTATGAATCGGAAGATCTTGAGCTTCTAAAACAAACTATTCAAGATAAGCTAAGCGGCGATACATTAACCTTCATCGTTCCAGCTGAGCGCGGCGATCTCATTGCGCTCGCCTATCGAAGCGGCGAGGTTATTAATCAAGAGGTCGATGAACAGTCGCTGCGTCTAACCGTTCATGTCAGTAAACAAGAATACGAGCAGCATGGGCATCGATTGAAACAATTTATAGAGTAGAGTTTTGCTTACGAAGTAAGTTTTGCATTCGCAAAACTAATCATATGCTTACGAAGTAAGTTTTGCATTCGC
This sequence comes from Paenibacillus sp. Y660, assembly GCF_057221575.1. Taxonomy (NCBI): domain Bacteria; kingdom Bacillati; phylum Bacillota; class Bacilli; order Caryophanales; family Paenibacillaceae; genus Paenibacillus; species Paenibacillus sp. Y660. The sequence goes on from NZ_JBXBBJ010000020.1 coordinate 35,373, forward strand.
AAAACTAAGCTTATGCTTACGAAGTAAGTTTTGCATCCGCAAAACTAAGATTATGCTTACGAAGTAAGTTTTGCATTCGCAAAACTTTTTAAGGAGAAGATACCGGAATGAATTTGCAACATGAGAACCAGAAGCTGTGGGAGCATCTTGAGCAGCTGGCAGAGCAATCTGAGCTGCTGGCAGCAGATGCCTTTCGCAGTGTAGAACGGATAGCGGAGCGCAATCAGTGGAAAGTTATTGAAGCGTTTCAGCGGCATAAAGTAAGTGATTTTCATTTTACCGGCTCAACGGGCTATGGCTATAATGATCGCGGCCGTGAAATTCTCGATCTCGTCTATGCAGATGTGATGGGGGCAGAAGCTGCGATCGTTAGGCCTCATTTTGTTTCAGGCACGCATACGATCAGTTGTGCGTTGTTTGGGGTGCTTCGGCCGGGAGACGAGCTTCTCTATGTAACGGGAAGACCTTATGACACCCTTCATAAGGTAATTGGCAAGCCAGGTGATGGTTCCGGCTCCTTGCAGGACTGGGGTGTGAAATATTCTGAGGTTTCTCTGCTAGAGGACGGCGGCCTGGACTGGGAGCGTATTGAGCAATCGATTACAGCTGAAACGAAGGTAATCGGAATTCAACGCTCTCGCGGTTACGACTGGAGAGCATCATTCAACGTTGCCGAGATTGCTGATATTGTCAAGCGGGTAAAAGCTCTGAAATCGGATCTGCTAGTATTTGTTGATAATTGTTATGGGGAGTTTACAGAGCTGCTTGAGCCCACCCAAGTAGGTGTGGATCTAATGGCTGGCTCGCTAATCAAAAACCCGGGCGGAGGCTTAGCCGAAACCGGTGGTTATATCGCGGGTACAGCAGCAGCTGTTGAAGCGGCAGCCTATCGACTGACGGCGCCAGGTATTGGTGGCGAGGTTGGTGCGATGTTAGGAACGCTTCGCCCTATGTTCCAAGGATTGTTCTTGGCACCGCACTTAGTGGGCCAAGCCATTAAAGGCAGCGTGCTGGCTGCAGCTTTGTTTGAAGAGCTTGGATTTGTAACTAAACCAAGATGGAATGAGCCGAGAACCGATCTTATTCAAGCGGTTCGTTTTGGACAAGCTGAGCATCTGATCGCTTTCGTGCAGGGCATTCAGCAAGCAGCAGCTGTAGATTCACATGTCGTACCCGAGCCTTGGGACATGCCGGGCTACGAGAATGCCGTCATTATGGCGGCAGGTACGTTCATACAAGGAGGCAGCTTGGAGCTGTCGGCTGACGCGCCTATACGTGAACCTTACATCGCTTATATGCAAGGCGGCCTAACTTACGCTCATGCAAAGTACGGTGTTCTAACTGCGTTATATCGCCTTGTGGATAGCGGTTTAATTGTGATTAAACCTTACATAACTTGACACATTTGCATAGTAACGTTTAGAATGTAAGTATAAATGAGCGAGTGGAAGGTTGATGCGGCTTGGCTGATGATATTCGCAGAAATATGGCCTTATTCCCTATCGGCATCGTAATGAAGCTGACGGATTTAACGGCAAGGCAAATCCGGTATTATGAACAGCATGAATTGATCGTACCTGCAAGAACGGCAGGAAACCAGCGGTTATTTTCATTTAATGACGTAGAACGGCTTTTGGAAATAAAATCATTGATAGAGAAAGGCGTTAACATCGCTGGCATTAAGCAAGTGATGAATCCGGTATCGAAGGAATCGGATGATGCGACGATTGTCAGTGAGCAATCGGAAGTGAAGCGTCGCGAGCTGTCTGATCAGCAGCTGCACCGTTTGCTAAAGCAGCAGTTGCTCGAGAAAAGACCAGGTCAAGCATCGCTTATTCAAGGTCAATTGACTCGTTTCTTAAATAAGCGCTAGTTTGACTAATATAACAATCGATTTGCAAACTAAGGAGATGATTCTGTGAGTTACACTAAAGAGGATATTAGACGTATAGCACAGGAACAAAATGTTAGGTTTATTCGTTTGCAGTTTACGGATTTACTAGGAACGATTAAAAATGTTGAAATTCCAGTCAGTCAGCTAGAGAAGGCGCTTGACAACAAAATGATGTTTGATGGCTCTTCCATTGAAGGTTACGTACGTATTGAAGAATCAGACATGTACTTATACCCTGATTTAGATACTTGGGTTGTATTCCCATGGGTTACACAAGATCGTGTTGCCCGTTTGATTTGTGATATTTATATGCCAGACGGAACACCGTTTGCCGGAGATCCTCGCGGTATTTTGAAGCGTGCCTTGAAGGAAGCAGAAGAGCTTGGCTACACAGCAATGAATGTTGGACCTGAACCGGAATTTTTCTTGTTCAAAACCGATGATCGCGGTGAGCCGACTACTGAGCTAAATGACCAGGGCGGCTATTTCGACTTAGCACCGATGGATATGGGTGAAAACTGCCGTCGTGAAATCGTACTTACGCTTGAAGAGATGGGCTTCGAGATTGAAGCTTCTCACCATGAGGTAGCTCCTGGACAGCATGAAATCGATTTTAAATACGCAGATGCGATTAAAGCTGCTGACCAAATTCAAACGTTTAAGCTGGTAGTTAAAACGGTTGCACGCGAGCATGGCTTGCATGCATCGTTTATGCCAAAACCATTGTTCGGCGTAAATGGTTCTGGAATGCATTGCCACCAATCGTTGTTCCAAGGCGACACAAATATGTTCTACGATGAGAAGGACAAGCTTGGTCTTAGTGCGGTAGCTCGTCAATACATGGCAGGTATCTTGCTTCATGCTCGTGCTATGGCTGCTATCACGAATCCAACAATCAATTCCTATAAGCGTCTTGTACCTGGCTACGAAGCGCCTTGCTATGTCGCTTGGTCCGCAAGCAATCGCTCGCCAATGATTCGGATTCCAGCATCACGCGGTCTTAGCACGCGCGTCGAAGTTCGCAACCCAGATCCAGCTGCTAACCCATATTTGGCACTAGCTGTTATGCTAAGAGCTGGTCTTGATGGCATTCAGAACAAGCTTCCGTTGCCGGCTCCAACAGACCGCAACATCTACATCATGACGGAGGAAGAGCGTCAGGATGCAGGCATTCCAAGCTTGCCGCTTGATTTGAAGGAAGCTCTTGACGAAATGTTAAGAAGCGACATCGTTTGCGATGCGCTTGGCGACCATGCGCTTGCCCATTTCTATGAACTGAAAGAAATCGAGTGGGATATGTACCGGACACAAGTTCACCAATGGGAAAGAGATCAATACTTGACTCTTTACTAAGATCTGAATCCCTAAAGTTCATAACCTAATAATGACCCGCAAGAAAGACACTTTTCCAAAGGTGTCTCTCATGCGGGTCATTCTGTTTCTATCTCATTTTCGGATGTATTTTTCCCAATATAGTGTAGATAAATCAATTAAGTTTTATAAAAGCAAAGGCGTTCCTTCTAGTAAACTAGTAATCGGGGGAGCATTCTATACGCGCGGTTCGCAAAATGACTTATCCTAATTTGATTGGTTTGGTGGGGGTGTATATGGAGTGGGATTTACGGCCCGCCCATTCCTACTTTTGTTCACAATTCGTTGCAGAAACGATGCGGAAAAGCGGGATTCCGGTCTGTAACCGTCCATCGACGCTGGTTACACCTGATGATTTTCTGAATTACAGTCAATTTCATGTCGTCTATGAAGGACTGCTATATGATTATCCACAGCTTAATCTACAACAGCTTGTCCATCTTTCAAAAGCAAAAATGACTGTAGGCCAGCTTCGGAAGAGAGCCATATAAGATCTAGAATAGTGCGCAATAAAAATATGAGTCCACACAAAAAGACCCATAGTATGGGTCTTTTGCGAAGTTTAATGGTTGAATTAGTAGCCGCCGAAGCCGCAGCTGCATGCGATAATCACCAATAAAATGAATAGGACCAAAATTGTACCTAAGTTTGTAAAAGCTCCACCAACGTAACCGGACATTTTTTAGGTGCACCTCCTTACGTGTTGAATACATTATAGGTTATGCGGGCTAATCACTCATTGATTGGGTGTTTGTCATAGGGCAGGCAGGAGTGGGGAGAAAAAATTTACATTATTTGTGAAGAAAAATGAATCGAATGCCGAAAGATACACAATAGAAATAAATAGCAAAGAAGAGGCTGAGTCGACTATGCTTGCGCATATCGGATCAGCCTCTTCTTTATGTACGTTTACTTGCTTTAATGGATATCCCGGAAAAGTCCGATGACTTTGCCTAGAATGGTTACATTTTGGAGTAAAATCGGCTGCATTGTGGAATTTTCCGGCTGCAGGCGAATGTGATTTTTCTCCTTGTAGAACGTCTTGACCGTTGCTTCGTCATCCTCAGTCATTGCAACAACGATTTCTCCGTTATTAGCTGTTTGCTGCTGACGAACAATAACGTAATCTCCATCGTGAATACCGGCTTCGATCATACTCTCGCCCATGACATTCAAGATGAATACGCTGCTGTCACCTACAAAGTGTGAAGGAAGAGGGAAATACTCTTCGATGTTCTCTGTTGCGGTAATAGGCACACCCGCAGTAACTTTACCAACGATAGGTACTTTGGCAACGGAAAGGGGGATCATGCCATCCACACCTTCTTGATCTAAAATTTCAATAGCACGTGGTTTAGTGGGATCCCGGCGAATTAGGCCTTTCTTCTCCAAGCGGTCCAAATGACCGTGAACGGTTGAACTGGATAACAATCCAACAGCTTCGCCGATTTCTCGAACGGAAGGTGGATAGCCTTTCTCCCGGACTTCATTCTTAATAAATTCAAGAATAGAATGTTGTCGGTTAGAAATCTTCGACACTGTGATCACTCCATTAGTAGGTTTGTAGCAAATTATAACATAGAACCGGAGTTCGTACAAACATAAGTTCTCAAGTACAGAAGTTCGTATTTTTTTGTTGACTCCAAACGTTTGTTCGTGTATTCTAAAAACAGAACAAACGTTTGGGGTGCTGAATAATGATAACTAGTTCAAGTTTTAATAGAACGATACACAAACAAGAAACAGTTAAAACAACGGTGTTTAACCATTTGATCAGACGATTGATGAAGCGCCATGCAGCAAAGATTGTAGTCTGCTCAGCTGTGTTCGCACTTTTATTTACTAGCTTTCTGTTTATAGGAACAGCTGCTTCCGGCAGTTATCCAGCAGAAGCGACAGCTGGAGAAAATATGGTTATCGTGCATTCGGGTGACACACTTTGGGAAATCGCTAAGCAATATACCGATGGCAAGCAAGATATTCGATATGTCATTTATTTGATTAAAGATCGCAACAACCTGCAATCCTCGGAAATTATGCCAGGGCAAAAGCTAATTATTCCTAGCATTTAATTTGAGAGTCATTTACAATTAATAGAATTGTTTCATCATATACATAGCTTTCTGAATCAAGTAGATCAATGGAATCTACTTCTTTTAGAAAGTTTTTTTGTGTGAACTGCAGGGTTTTCCCTAGGTAAGTTCGTCTATTGAAGGGGATTGAAAGGAGAGGCTGAATTGTTACGTGTTGAAGAGCTATCCCATTCCTTCATGAATGGGAATGAAGCGACTGCTGTACTGCAGCATATTAGCTTTGATGTACATAAGGGAGAAATGATTGCGCTTTTAGGAAGCTCCGGCTCTGGCAAATCTACGCTGCTGAACTTAATGGCCGGCTTAATGAAGCCTACAGAGGGGCAAATCTTTATTGCAGACCACAATATCGTTACGATGAACGAAAATCGGTTGGCTGAGTTTAGACGAAAGCATATCGGGTTTATTTTTCAAGCGTATGAGCTGATTGCCAATTTGACCGTTAGAGAAAACGTCGAGCTGCCGCTCGTGTTTCAATCGATTCATCCTTCTATAAGGAAGAAAAAAGCGCTTGCTTTGCTTGAACAGGTGGGAATTCCGGATAAAGCGGAATTATTTCCATCACAGCTCTCAGGAGGACAGCAGCAGCGTGTCAGTATAGCCCGGTCATTGATCACTGAGCCATCGGTCATTTTTGCGGACGAGCCTACTGGTAATTTGGATACAAAAACAGAAGAAGAAATTATTATGATTTTGAAGCATTTGAACAAATCGATGGAAACGACTTTTATCATCGTTACACATGAACGTGAGGTTGCAGCCCAAACGGAAAAAATTATTACGCTGCGGGATGGTTACCTCGTGACGGAGCAGGAAGCCGCTCAAGAAAGATTGCTTGCGGGGGGAACGCAAATTGAGAATAAGTGATATTACACGATTGTCTTGGGATCAAGTCAAGCGCAGGAAGGTCGTAACGGCACTTTGTGCGGCAGGTATTTCGATTGGCTGTGCTGCCATTATTGTAGCTATGAGTATAGGCGAATCTGCGCAAATTTATGTCGAGCAGCAGATGAACAGCTATTTAAAAATGGATGAGATTACGGTAACAGCAAATACAGGTGCTGGAGCTGGCAGCAAAACCCCTGCAAATGAAAGTGAAAGCGAATCGCTGAAACAAGGGAAATTGACGCAGCAAAAGCTTGATATTATGAAGAAAATCAAGCATGTGACGGCAGCAGCTCCTTTTCAGCAGCTTGAATATATGGAGCTGACGACTTTAGATGGGCTTGCTTCACAAAATCAAACCCAATTGATCGGTACGGATTTGGAGATGCTTACAGCTTTCGGAAATGAATTCATGCAAGGCGGGCCATCTAATCTTGAGGACATGATTGTGCTTAACTATGGCGCTACTATGGGTCTGATCGATGATATAACCAAACAAAATATACAAGAGCAGCTAAACTCGAATCCATATGATGATGCAGTGTTCGAGCAATATCAAAGCTTAAACAGTATTCCAACCGTTTTATATCAGAAGCAAATACAGTTTCGCTATTATTCGTCTGAAGGTCAGGTTCTAAGCAGGCCGCTGCGTGTTGTTGGTGTCCTGAAAAAACCAAGCGGTCTCAAGGATGATCAGATTATGTACGACAAGAAGGGCTACATATCGATTGAGACGGCAGCGCTCCTTAAGAAAGAGCTTAAGCTGCCTGGCGATCAGCAGGAATCCTATAATTCGATTATCGTGAAGGTCGATAATCAATCCAAAATCGAGCAAGTAGAGCGACAGCTTCAAAAGCTTGTCGTGTCAACGCAAACTAATTTATTTCAAAAGGAACGGCTTGCGAATGAATTTAAAATTATAAAAGCAGCCGCACTTGGCATCGGTGTTTTTATTCTCATTATCGCTTCTATTTCAATTGTCGTAGCTATGACGATGTCTACCTATCAAAGGCGAAGGCAAATTGGCATCATGAAGGTGCTTGGCGCTAACCTTAGCCAAATTCGAAATATGTTTATTGTAGAAGCAGCGTTGCTGGGTCTGCTTGGCGGATTGCTTGGCGTATTATTTTCATACTGGATCGTATGGGGTATTAATGGTCTGATTACGAACTTATCCAACGAACAGGATTCGGTCATTATATTTGTTCCTTTATTAACGATTCCAATCGGTATGGCATTCGCGCTTGCCACTGGCATATTTTCAGGAATTTATCCAGCTATTAGCGCATCACGTACAGATGCTCTGACAGCGATAAGACGAGATTAATTTAAAGTTGAAGAAGGAGCATAAAGATGAAGAAGAAAATAAAGTGGGCAATAATTGGTCTTATTATTATCGGCATCAGCTTTGTACTATATAGAATTGGAAATCCATCAAGGCCCGCAGACCTAATGGCAACAGACTCGCAGCCGATTACGTTTCAAGTGACGAAAGAGACGATTGCGAGTACAGTTGAGGTGAAAGGAAAGTCGCTGTATGAGCAGGAGACGCTCGTATATGCCCCCTTTGGCTCAAAGGTCACAGAGTGGGCAATTGAGGACGGCCAGCAGGTGAAGAAGGGCGATGTGCTGTTTAAGCTCGATCAGACAGCGGTGCAAAACGAGATTTTGCAGGCGGAGGCAGTACTGCATAAAGCTAAACTCGAGGCTGATCTGAATGACTATTTAAGTCAGGTGGATGACGAATCGAGCCCGTTGGAATCTACTGAAGAGGGGCGCAAAAAGGTTTTTGTTAATAAGGAAATAGCTCGCTTGACGAAGGAATTGAATGATGTGACGTCGAGCATTCAAGTGAAGGAGCTGCTTGTGAAGAAAAACAAGCTGAAAGATTCCAGCTTACGCTCACCGGCCACAGGAATCTTTTTATTTGATAATGCCAACAAACGGCCGCAAGCTTTAACAGACAATGAATATGTGGGCAAGGTCGTTGATTTGAACAAATTGCAATTCATTGCGCTAGTTGGGGAACAGGATGTTTTTCGCATCAAGCCCGGCATGCCGGTTCAGGTTAAGATGAATGCGATGAAGGAACTGAAGCTGAAGGGGAAAGTACTGAAAGTATCTAAATTTGCGAAAACAGGAACGGATCAAAATAATTTAAATCAAGCTGCTCAGTTTGAGGTCGTCATCATTCTTGAGCCTAGCGAGTATTTGATAGCAGGTCTGAGCTTGAATGGTGCAATAGAGACTGAGCGCAAGGAAAATACAACTGCGGTTCCATCGATTGCAATCATTCGTGAAAAAGATAAGCATTTTGTCATGAAGGATACGGGTAATGGCCAGTATGAGCGGAAAGAAATTAAAATCGGGCTCGAAACGCCCGAGCTGACGGAAGTGCTTAAAGGATTAAAAGCTGGCGATCAGGTCGTTCTACAATAATAGCAGTGCTCTAACTCCATAGATTACCGATGAAGCCTCTACGATTCCTTGACAACTGAACGTTGAAAATGTCAAAGTATAGTGTAGAGGTTTTTTCATCATGAGAGGAGTAGAGCAAGCAATGGAATTCTCGAAAATAATTGAACGTATTAACGAGCTGGCTCGTAAAAATAAATCGGTAGGTTTAACCGATGAAGAAACGGTCGAAAGAGATGAGCTGCGCAAGCAATATATGACTAACTTCAAAAATAATTTTCGTCAACAGCTGGATCAGATTGAAATTGTTGATGATAAGGACAATATCAAGCATTAATAAAGGTCAGTGGTACTCATTAAATATCCATGGGAGGGTGTTTATATGAAATATAATTTGCTTGGCAAAAGTGGACTAGCCGTATCCGAGTTATGTTTGGGAACGATGACATTTTGCAATACGACAAGTGAAGAGGATTCAATCGATATGATTGATCGCTTTGTTGATCGCGGGGGCAATTTCCTCGATACAGCCGACGTTTATGTGAGCGGCCGATCTGAGGAGATCGTAGGCAAAGCCATTAAAAACAAGCGTTCCGACATCGTCCTTGCTACAAAGGTGCGTATGACCACTTCGGGTAATATCAACGGAGTGGGCTTATCACGCAAGCATATTATGGATGGCGTCGAAGCTAGCCTTAAGCGTCTGCAAACCGATTATATCGACTTGTACCAGGTCCATGTGTGGGATCATGCTACTCCAATCGAGGAAACGCTCCGCACGCTTGATGACCTTGTCACTTCCGGCAAGGTGCGTTACATAGGCTGCTCTAATTTCTTTGCATGGCAGCTAATGAAGTCACTAGCCTATAGCGATGCTAGCCGTTATGTGCGTTTTGTGTCCATTCAGCCCCAATATAGCTTGGTAAGCAGACAAATGGATCGCGAGATGCTGTCGCTTTGCTTAGAGGAGAAGGTAGGCATTATTCCTTGGGCTCCTATCGGCGGCGGTTTCCTGACTGGCCGTTACAGCAGGGAAGAGCCAACAGAAGGACGTTTAACCTCTAAGGTAGGGGAGAGCGCATGGGTTAATCGTGCCCTCGATAAAAACTTTGTCATTCTTGATGCTTTGCTTGAAGCAGCGAAAGAGCTTGATAAAACTCCCGCACAGGTTGCGCTCCGCTGGCTCATTCAGCGGGAAGGCATTACTTCACCGATATTCGGCGCCAGCAAATTAGAGCAATTTGAGGATAATATCGGAGCAATAGGCTGGGAGATGCCAAGCGAGGTATGGAATCGTTTGGAGCAAATAAGCGCGCTGCCGGAGGATTATCCAAATCGCTTCATTGAAAAATTCCGCAGACCGTTTGAATAGCTTTTACAATTAGGAGGAATGTCAGCTTGTCACGATCTTGGGAGCGCAAAGTGCGCAAAAACATGAATGTTGTAAACAAACAACGCAAGAAGCAAGGAGATGGTCAAATCGTCTTTAATGCCGAGAAGTCTGAGAAGATCGTTGGGCGTAATTTCATTGCCCCAATCTTATTGATTTTATTTATCGGCATGTACATCATCCTTATGCAAGGCGCAGAGCAATTCAAAATGGATACGATGTTCTGGGTAACCGTTGGCTGTTATATTTTGCTGGCTGCATTATTCTTTTTCCGCAGACCCTACATAACGATTGGCAAAGATTTTGTACAGTCACGCCGTATGACTGGCGACAAACGAATCCCTGTGTCCAACATCAAAGGCATTAGCGTTCAAAAGGGTTATGTGATTATAGAGCAGCACAAAGGCGGAAACTGGGTATTCTCAAAATTGACTAACCGTTTCCCGACTGAAGAAATGGGCGAGAAGCTTAAAGTCTTCGCACAAGCGAACGGCATTTCTTTCTCGCAAAAATAAATAGGCAGGAGAGTTCGATCAACGATGGCTAAACAAGCAGTATTATTTGATTTGGACGACACGTTGCTGTGGGATGACCGCAGTGTAAAGGAAGCCTTTGAAGCGACATGCCAAGCGGCAGCGGCAGCGACAGGGGTAGATCCTAATGAGCTTGAGGAATCGGTTCGCCGTGAAGCAAGAGCGCTTTATGAGTCATATGAAACATTCCCATTTACGAAGCTGATCGGAATCAACCCGTTTGAAGGACTTTGGGCGCCTTTCCGTGAAGGCGAGCAAGAGGAATTCCGCAAGCTAGAGAGCCTTGCACCCGGCTATCGCAAAGCAGCTTGGACACAAGGCTTGAAAGCTGTTGGTGTTGATGATGAGGAGCTAGGCGCAAAGCTAGCTGAGCAGTTCCCTGCCGAAAGACGTGCGCGTCCGATCGTATATGAAGAAACGTTCTCTGTTCTGGATGCGCTTAAAGGCAAATACAAGCTGCTTCTATTGACGAACGGATCACCTGACTTGCAGCGAGAGAAGCTGGCAGGCGTGCCGGAACTGATTCCTTATTTCGATCATATTATAATTTCGGGTGAATTCGGACTCGGTAAGCCAGCCGCATCGATTTTTGAGCATGCGCTTGAGCGTCTTGGCATCGAAACCGATCATGCCATCATGGTGGGCGATAAGCTCACAACGGATATTCTTGGCGCAAACACGATTGGGATGACCTCGGTTTGGATCAATCGCCATGGCGCTGTACGCAATGACGAGATCGTTCCTACTCATGAAATCAAGCATTTAGAAGAGCTGCTTCCGCTGCTCGTCTCTTAAAGTATAGCAATAAAAAGCCCCTCGCAGACAGCTTAAGCTGCTAACGAGGGGCTTGCATTATGTTAGAATGACATTAGGCGTTGCTCGATGCAAACTTCTCGTCAGCAAATGGGTGAGCGATCCAGCCTTCTGTTTCGATGAAAAGACGAACAGCTACGATTTGACGGTTTTCCATCAGCGTAAAGAAATGCGGCTTGTACTCCGGAACGGAAATAACATCGCCAGCTTCCAGCTCAACGTCAAAATAACCAACATCGTCAGTACCTTTGATGATGAAGATGCCGCGTCCTGCCGTAATAGCACGAACCTCATCTTCTGTGTGCGTATGCACGTTTTCGAATTTTTTTAGAAGCTCATCCAGGTTAGGGGTAGCATCAGACAACGCGATAATATCCCATGTTTTATAGCCGCGACGCGCAGCCAAATCTTGAATTTCTTCGTCATAAGTTGCTAATATTTGCTGTTTCTCTTCATCGGAGAGTACAAATTTTTGCTGTAAACCTTCTTCTAGCTTCGCTGGATTCCAATGCTCGTAAAGCACCTCTTGCTTTTCTAGAAATGCACGGACAGCTTCTTCACCTTGAATCCGTTCTTCTGTATTGCGAATTCTAATTTCAGCCATGAACATTCCCTCTTTTCCTATAGAAATTAAATGATATAATTATTATAGATCAAAATAAATCGATTGTCGATGGATTTACCTTTTCACATAAAAGGTATTCTGATAAACTATGGGTTAATGATTTTGGGAAGGGTGTAGTAAATTGTCGAAACCGACCATACAACAAATGCTTCAGGAGCGCATACTCATTTTGGACGGCGCGATGGGTACGATGATTCAGCAAGCGAATTTAAATGAGGATGATTTTGGCGGAGCGGAGCTTGACGGCTGTAATGAAATGCTCGTTCTGACTCGTCCCGATGTTATACAATTGATTCATGAGCAGTACTTAGAAGCAGGCGCAGATATTTTGGAAACGAATACGTTTGGCGCTACAAGCGTTGTTTTGGCGGATTACGATATTCCCAAAAAAGCGAGAGAAATCAATTTGGCTGCCGCGAAGCTTGCACGCGATGCATGCGACAAATACAGTACGCCAGACAAGCCCCGTTATGTAGCCGGTGCGCTTGGACCTACAACCAAAACATTGTCGGTAACCGGAGGCGTAACTTTCGATGAGCTGGTTGAGAGCTATTATGAGCAAGCGCTTGCTTTGATTGAAGCAGACGTGGATGCGCTGCTGCTCGAAACCTCTCAGGATACGCTTAATGTAAAAGCAGGAAGCATCGGCATTCGCAATGCGTTTGACAAGCTTGGCAAAGAGCTTCCGATTATGATTTCCGGCACGATTGAGCCGATGGGCACAACGCTCGCCGGACAAACGATAGAATCGTTCTACATTTCCTTGGAGCACCTTAAGCCGATCTCGATTGGTCTAAACTGTGCGACTGGCCCGGAGTTTATGCGTGACCACCTGCGGACACTCAGTGAAATCGCAAATTCTGCGATCAGCTGTTATCCAAATGCCGGCTTGCCGGATGAGAATGGACATTATCATGAATCGCCGGAATCGCTTGCGAAGAAGATGTCGGCATTCGCTGAGCAGGGCTGGTTGAATATTGCCGGCGGCTGCTGCGGCACGACTCCGGAGCATATTCGGGTTATGGCGGAGACGATGTCTGCGTACGCTCCGCGTACTAAAATGGGTTCGCATCCGAATGCCGTATCCGGCATTGAGACGGTATTTATCGAACCGGAAAATCGCCCGATTATGATCGGGGAACGGACAAATATTTCCGGTTCGCGCAAGTTCAAGCGGCTTCTGAAGGAAGAGAAGTTTGATGAAGCTTCGGAGATCGCTAGGGCGCAAGTCAAAGGCGGCGCGCATGTTATCGATATTAACTTGCAGGATACCGATATCGATGAGGCTTACGCGGTCCATCAATTTTTGCCGCAGGTCGTCAAAAAAATTAAAGCGCCGCTCATGCTCGATTCCACCTATGATCATATTATTGAGCTGGGTCTTAAATATTCCCAAGGCAAAGCGATTATCAACTCCATTAACCTGGAGGATGGCGAATCGAAGTTTGAGCAGATTTTGCCGTTGATTCACCGTTATGGTGCGGCTGTCGTTATGATTCTAATCGATGAGCGCGGCCAAGCTGTAACTCGCGAGGCGAAGATGGAGGTTGCGGAGCGATCCTATAACCTGCTGACACAGAAATATAAGATGAATCCTGAGGATATTATTTTTGATCCGAATATGTTCCCTGTCGGCTCGGGAGATCCGCAATACATCGGTTCGGCTGTCGAGACGCTTGAAGGCATTCGGATGATTAAGGAAAAGTTCCCGCTCGCCAAAACGATCCTCGGACTCAGCAACATTTCCTTCGGTTTGCCGGATGCGGGACGCGAGGTGCTCAATTCCGTATACCTGTATCATGCAACTAAGGCAGGCCTAGACTATGCGATCGTGAACACAGAGAAGCTGGAGCGTTACGCTTCGATTCCCGATGAAGAGCGCCGCTTGGCAGAGGAGCTTATTTACAATACGACGGACGAGACGCTGGCTTCGTTCGTTGCCGCTTTCCGCGACAAGAAAGTAGAAAAGAAAGAAAAAATCTCGAATCTTACGCTGGAGGAGCGTCTTGGTTCCTATGTTGTAGAGGGAACGAAGGAAGGGCTCATCCCCGACCTCGACGAGGCGCTCAAAAAATATTCGGCTATGGAAGTCATCAACGGGCCGCTCATGCGCGGAATGGAAGAGGTTGGCCGCTTATTTAACGGCAATGAGCTTATCGTAGCGGAAGTGCTGCAAAGCGCTGAGGTTATGAAAGCTTCTGTAACCTACTTAGAGTCTTTCATGGAGAAAAACGAATCGTCCGTAAAAGGTAAAATCATTTTGGCAACGGTTAAGGGCGATGTGCATGATATCGGCAAAAACCTGGTTGAAATTATTTTGTCGAACAACGGTTACAAAATCATTAATTTGGGCATAAAAGTACCGCCAGAGCAGTTGATCGAAGCCTATCGCAAGGAGAAGGTCGACGCGATCGGGCTGTCGGGCTTGCTCGTAAAATCAGCACAGCAAATGGTCATTACTGCACAGGATTTGCGAACAGCAGGCATTGATGCGCCTATCCTTGTAGGTGGCGCTGCGCTGACGCGGAAATTTACGAAAACAAGAATCGGCCCTGAATATGACGGTCTCGTCCTATATGCGAAGGATGCGATGGATGGCCTCGATATAGCGAACAAGCTGATGGACCCTGAGCATCGCTCGCGGCTTGAGGAAGAAATGGCCGCTTACAAAGCTTCTGGCGGATTGGAAGAGGAAGAGAAAAAGCCATTGCCAGAATTGACGCGTGCCGTCCGTTCCAAAATTTCGCCGGATGCACCTGTGTTTACGCCGCCGGATCTAGACCGTCACGTGCTGCGCGATGTTCCGCTTCCTCATGTTATACCTTATGTGAATATGCAGATGCTGCTTGGCCATCACTTGGGGCTTAAAGGCAATGTCGATAATTTGCTTAAAGAAGGCAATGAAAAAGCGCTGCAGCTCAAAGCAACCGTAGATGATATTTTGCAAAAGGGAACCTCGGACGGTATCGTGAAGACTCACGGCATGTATCGCTTCTTCCCGGCACAGTCATCAGGCAACGACGTTATTATTTATAACCCGGCAGATCCGCTGCAGGAGATCAAGCGGTTCACATTCCCGCGCCAGCAGGTTGAGCCATTCCTATGCCTTGCTGATTTCTTGAAATCAGTGGACAGCGGCGTCATGGACTATGTTGGTTTCCTAGTCGTAACGGCAGGCCACGGCATACGCGAGCTGGCGAATGAGTGGAAGGATAACGGCGATTATTTGCGGTCGCATGCGCTGCAATCTGTTGCGCTTGAAGTAGCGGAGGGGATGGCCGAGCGTGTCCACCATATTATGCGTGACATTTGCGGCTATCCAGATCCAGCTGAAATGACGATGAAGCAGCGCCATGGCGCTCGTTATCAAGGTATTCGCGTATCATTCGGCTACCCGGCATGTCCGAACCTTGAGGATCAAGAGCCGTTGTTCGATTTGATGAGACCGCAGGATATTGGCGTCGAATTGACGGAAGGGTGTATGATGGAGCCGGAAGCATCAGTTTCTGCGATGGTATTTGCCCATCCTGAAGCGCAATATTTTAACGTTGAGAAACTATAGATTATAATGATGAAAGAGCCCTCTGGCGTTCGGTAAAACGAGCTGGAGAGGGCTCTTCGTTTCCATTTACGCAGTAAAAAAGCAGTTGCTAATCGTGAGGTGGTCGAAGTTATGAATATGTGGTTTTTGGGGACAGGTGCCGGCAGACCGTCCAAGTATCGGAATGTGACAGCTGCTGCGCTGCAGCATCCTGAGCCAGGCTGCAGCTGGTGGCTGTTCGATGCCGGCGAAGCCACGCAGCATCAGCTGATGCAAACGCCGCTGAAGCTGAACAAGATGGAGGCTGTGTTTATTACTCATTTGCACGGAGACCATATTTACGGCCTGCCAGGCTTGCTAAGCAGCCGTTCGTTCGATGGCGGAGTGACGCCTGTTCAGCTCTATGGTCCAATCGGCATCAAACGCTATATCGATACGATATTTTCCATCAGCGCTACACAGCTGGACTATGAGCTTGTGATCCATGAGCTATCAGGCGATGAAGGTATTATTTTTGAGGATGATCGGTTTAAGGTAGAGGTTGGCTTGCTTGAGCATCGCGTAATCAGCTTTGGCTACCGCATAACGGAGCGTGATCAGCCTGGCAAGCTGCTTGTTCATAAGCTGGAAGAGCTTGGGTTTGAAGCAGGGCCTTTATACGGGAAGCTAAAGCAAGGGGAATCCGTCACATCGCCAAGCGGAGTAATTGTACGGCCTGAAGACGTTACCGGACCTTCTCTTGTCGGCAGAGTGATTACGATTCTTGGAGACACGAAGCCTTGCGACAACGCCTTTAAACTGGCAATCGGCGCCGATCTGTTGGTGCATGAAGCTACTTTTGCCGCGGGCTTGGAGGAGAAAGCGCATGAATTCGGACATTGTACGACCAGGGAGGCGGCAGAAGCAGCGGCAAAGGCGGATGCGAAGCAGCTCGTTATGACGCATTTTAGCGGACGATACAGTAATGAGGATCTTAGCCAATTAGAGGCGGAGGCAGCGATTTATTTTCCACAAGTAAAAGCGGCAACGGATTTTCTCCACATCGAAATTCACCGGGGTTTGCCTAAAGAGTAAAACAAAAAAACGCGGGGTGCGACCACGCGTTTTTTTTATTTGCTATCCTTCCCAAAGTGAAACGACAAGTAAACGGATGCGAGCACGACCATGACGAAAATACCGAAGAAGAGGATCGTATGATAGGGGGCAGGAACGAATGTAGCCGCAATCATCAGCAAGCCGCCGATTAAATAAAATTTGGCTGCGCTCTTGTGCGTCTTTCTCCAATTACTCTCGCTTGCAAGCGTATATGTCGTTCTGATTCCGATAAAGCTGTTGGGCTGGAATCGCGGCATATGATAGCCTGTGATGGCGAGCAATATGCCAACCATCGGCAGGATTACTTTTGCAATATTGAACGACACGCCGTAGCCAAAAGCAATCGTAACGCTATGCAGGACGAGCAAGCAGAGAAGCGTAACATTTTGCACAATATGTATGCCGGGCTTGTGAATTTGATAGTTTTGCTTTTTTGGAAGGACAACAATTAGAATGACCATTAAAGCGGGCAGCAGCAGCAGAGCAAAAGCTTTGTGCGCGAAGCCGTTGATTTCATTGCTCACATTCCAGTGAATAGCCATTTGCTCAGGCATGTATGGATAAGCAGCGAAGCTTCCGATCAAGGCAATTGAGATGATGATCCAAGATAATACGCTAGATTTCATTCCTCTTCATTCCCTCCGGATCTGATTGCTGAAAGGAGACAAACCATTTTAACAGGTCTTGGAAAACGGTAGTGTTGAGGGAATAATAAATATGCTGGCCTTTCCGTTCATCCCATACAAGCTCCGCCTGCTTAAGCAAGTTGAGGTGATGGGAGATGCTAGGCTTTGTCATTTGAAAGTGGTCGGCAATTTCCCCAGCGGTCAGATCGCGCTCGCGCAGTAAATCCAATATGATGCGCCTAGTCGGATCAGAAAGAGCTTTAAAGGCAAGATTAGTCGTCATTTATTCATCCTTCCCAAATTAACCTATACATGGGTTAGAGATTTAGATAATTATCTAAATATAATTTACATTACTATAACGTTTCGTGTCGGCGCTGTCAATTTGGGAGGAAACGGCCAAACCCTCAAGACAAATAATCATTTTAAATGAAGACCATCATTACCCACTATCTAGTCAAGCGAACAAATATTCGCTAAAATGGTTGTTATAAAGAGGTGAATCAGCCATGTTCAAAAAGAAGACTCTAGCAGACATCATTCAAGATCTGCGGGGTAATGAGAATATCGTAAATTGGCATGAAATAGAACCACAAGACGCCAAATATAAGCCTATTCCAGATACAGTAGACGCTAGAATTGCCGATGCGCTTGCTAGGCGAGGCATAGATCAGCTTTACTCGCACCAATATTCAGCCTACAAGGCAGTAGAAAAGGGCGAGAACATTGTAGCCGTTACCCCAACAGCTTCCGGGAAAACGATGTGCTACAATCTGCCTGTTCTGCAAGCCATTGCGGCAGATGAAACGAGCAGAGCGCTGTATCTTTTTCCGACTAAAGCATTATCGCAAGATCAAAAAAGCGAATTGACTGAAATGATAGATGAGATGGGCATTGACATAAAAAGCTTTACTTATGACGGGGATACGTCGCCGGCCATTCGCCAGAAAGTAAGAATGGCAGGGCATATTGTCATAACGAATCCGGACATGCTCCATTCCGGGATCTTGCCGCATCATACGAAATGGGTAAGCCTTTTTGAAAATTTAAAGTATATCGTGATCGACGAATTGCATACATATCGGGGCGTATTTGGCAGCCATGTCGCTAATGTTCTGAGGCGATTAAAACGGATTTGCAAATTTTATGGCAGCAACCCTACATTTATATGCACATCGGCTACGATTGCAAACCCAAAGGAATTGGCCGAGCAGCTAACAGGGGAGCCAATGCGTTTAATTGACGACAACGGAGCGCCTAGAGGAAGAAAACATTTTGTTTTCTACAACCCGCCAATCGTAAACCAGCCTCTTAATATAAGAAAAAGCGCGACGGTCGAGGTCAATCATTTGGCTACAGAGTTTTTGAAAAATAAAATTCAAACGATTATTTTTGCCAGAAGCCGGGTGCGTGTCGAGTTAATTCTCAGTCATATCCAGGAGCTTGTAAAAAATCAGATAGGCGCAAAATCGATTCGCGGCTATCGCGGCGGTTATTTGCCAAATCAGCGGCGCGAAATTGAAAAGGGATTGCGGGCAGGCGATATACTCGGCGTAGTGAGCACGAATGCGCTTGAGCTTGGCGTAGATATCGGACAGCTGCAGGTATGCGTCATGACCGGCTATCCAGGCAGCGTAGCCAGCACTTGGCAGCAAGCAGGCCGAGCGGGACGAAGACACGGTGAAGCTCTTATATTGATGGTAGCCAGCTCGACGCCTATTGACCAGCACATCGTTCAAAACCCCGATTACTTTTTTGACCGGAACCCGGAAGCGGCTCGGATAAATCCTGAGAATCTGCTTATTCTCGTGGACCATCTGCGATGCGCGGCCTATGAGCTGCCTTTCAAAGCCGCTGAGCCATTTGGTCCTGTCGATGTGGTTGAAATCATGGAGTATTTAGTAGAGGAAAGAATATTACATCGCAACGGCGATACCTTCTACTGGGCCAATCAGTCTTTCCCGGCAAGCAACATCAGTTTGCGTTCTGCTTCACAAGAGAATGTCGTTATTATCGATCAAAGCAATGTAGCCGACGTAAAAATTATTGGCGAGATGGATCGATTCAGCGCGATGACCCTTTTGCATGATGAAGCGATTTATTTGCATGAAGGGGTTCAATTCCAAGTTGAAAAGCTGGACTGGGACCATAAGAAGGCTTATGTGCGGGAAGTGGATGTTGAGTATTATACGGATGCCAATTTAGCCGTAAATTTAAAGGTTTTGCAGATTGATAAAACGACGGACAGAGAGCATACTTCATTAAATTTTGGAGATGTCGCCATAAATGCTGTGCCTACCATTTTCAAAAAAATCAAATTATCGAGTGGAGAAAATATCGGCTCTGGGCCCATCCATTTGCCAGAAGAGGAGCTGCACACCAGTGCGGCATGGATGGAATTAAAGCAGGTAGACCCTGAAATAGGGGAGAAGACGTTGGAGCAGCTTCTGCTGGGAATTGCGAATGTTATGCGTCATATTGCGCCTGTACTCGTCATGTGTGACCGGAGCGATATACATGTCGTATCTCAAATTAAAGCGGCGCATACCGGACTGCCTACCGTTTTCCTATACGATCATTACCCCGGAGGCATCGGCCTCGCTGAAGATGTCTATAAGCGATTCGATGAAATAAAAAACGCGGCAAAACATTTAATTCAAAAATGCTCATGCAAGGATGGGTGCCCGGCATGTATTGGGACAGAGATCGAAGGCATCAATGGGAAATACAGAAGCATACAGCTGCTAGACCAGTTCTAAATGGCGTATTGGGAGGGATAAATGATGAGCAGCATGCGTGAACGTATGAATCGGCTGCGCGGAGAGAGCACGGAGAAGGACAGCCAGGTAGAAACAGCAGCTGCTGTGAGCGAGGAGCTGATCTCGCAGGAAGAGAATAAGGAGCAGCTTTCGCCTGTATGGGAGACTTTCGATGTGTTGCTGATGGAGAACGATACGGGCAGCTTCCTGCTTCGGAAAATCGTTTATCCGATCAATTATCGCCATGGTCATCATGCTATAGAAGAGCTTACCAAGGCGGCGCCTGGATTGTCGGCCTTCCATCCTTTGCGTGAAACATTTGCTGAGCAAATTTTGTTTCTCGATCTGGAAACGACTGGGCTCGGCGTAGGAGCGGGTAACATTCCTTTCATGGTCGGCATAGGATATATGTCGAAAGGGCAATTTGTCATCGAGCAAACGTTGATCAGACATCCTGCCGAAGAGAGAGCGATGCTGATGTATTTGGCGGAGAAGCTGAACCATTTCACTTTTCTGGCAACGTACAATGGCAAAACCTTTGATTGGCCGCTCGTTCAAAACCGTTTTATTATGCATGGGCTTAGCCGCAATCTGTGGGAACCGAGGCATCTCGATTTTTTGCATCCTTCGAGGTCATTATGGAAAAACACGCTCGTTTCCTGCAAGCTAAGCCATGTCGAAGAGGAGAGGCTGGGCATTCACCGCGAGGACGATGTGCCAGGCTCGCTTGCGCCGCAGCTATATTTTCAGTTTTTGGCGGATGGAGATCCTGCTCCGCTCGAGGGCGTTTTTCGACATAATGAAATCGATATGCTCTCGCTAGCCTGTCTCGCGATTCGATTTGGGCATTTGCTAAATGGAAATCTCGCGTCTTATATACCTTTGCCGGATGAGCCGGAGGAAATGGTACGTACTGGACTGTGGCTGGAGCGCATGGGAAAAAGCGAGCTTCCCGGCCTATTATTTGTTATGGCAATGAAAGAGGAGCAGGCGAATCCATCAACCCTTATCATGCTCGCCGAGCGTGACAAGAAGGCTGGAAATTGGGTGCGTGCTGTGTTATTGTGGCAGAAGGCTCTTATTCATTCCAAGGCTCATTTCGGGGCGGCAGCCCATGAAGCGAGCATTGAGCTTGCGATGTATTACGAGCATAAGCTCAAAGATTATGAATCAGCTTTAGGGCACGCGAATCTAGCGTTTGAGCATGCATTAAATCATTCGATGCTCGCTCGCCGGGACACCAAAAAAAGAGCGGAGCTTGAAGCGCTGCGCAATCGGATTTCAAGGCTGCGCCGAAAGACAGAAAAACAATTCAAATAATCGGGAAACCTTACTATAGAGCAGATGCGTAAAGCAGACAGCTGCAGTTTAATTGTATTTTATAATGAAAATGTAAGCTTAACAACCGGAATCCAGCAGCTGCCGCTTGCGCATGAGAGGACATACGCTATGACAGTGAAACAAGCAGCAATGCGCGGATTACTTATCGACCTAGACGGCACGTTATATCACGGTACGCATCGTATTGATGGTGCAGACACCTTGATTACTTACTTGCGCGAAACGAAGCTTCCTTTTCGCTTTGTAACCAATAATTCATCGGCAACGCCTGCTGAGGTGGCTGAAAGACTGTTGAAAATGGGGATTCCGGCTTCCGCTGAAGAGGTTTGTACATCCGCGCAAGCGGCGGCTGAGCATATTGCATTCCTGAAGCCAGGCGCTTCTGTGTTTGTAGTTGGTGAGGCTGGTTTAAGGAAAGCCGTTCAAGAGGCGGGCTTATTGCTGACGGAGGAGCAGCCGGATTTTGTCCTGCAAGGGATTGACCGCTCATTCACCTACGAACGGTTGACGAAAGCAGTTCGCTATATTCATAACGGAGCGACATTTATAATGACGAACCCTGATTTGCTGCTGCCATCGAGCGATGGACTCATTCCAGGAGCGGGCTCCATAGGCGCAATGCTTAAGGCTGCAGGAGGCAAAGAGCCTATCCTAATTGGCAAGCCTTCTTCTATTCTTATGAACTATTCCTTAAGGGAGATCGGATTAAAAGCTGACGAAGCATGGGTAGTTGGCGATAATATGGCAACGGACATTGCATTTGGAGTGGCTGCAGGCTGCGGCACGATATTAGTATTAACTGGTCTTACAACGGCTCAAAATATGGAATACTATATGGAACAAGCCGGCTGCAAGCCAACGATTATATGCAAAGACTTAGAAGACCTTCGTTTGTATATTTCTGACCATAAAGAGATATAAGACAAAGCAGACGAAGAAATTAGGAAGGAAGCGTGCTTCATGCAGGAACTGCCGGAACTGGACAATTATCGAGCTTTATTAGCGGAGCAATTCGCAGGAGCTCAAATTACCGGTGTCGAGATCTCTAACGTAAAAACATTTCAAGCTAGTAATGAGCAAATTGAGCGAGACATTGTTGGTAAAGTGATTTGGTTTGTGGAAAGACGCGGCTTGTTCTTATTGTTCCATTTGGACAATGGCAAGCGCCTATTGCTTCAATTGGGGCAGGGGGCTTATTTGTATAAAGGCAGCGAGTCGGAAGAGCCAGCGCGCGCTGCGCAAGTGAAGCTGCATTTTGGCCCAGTGACATTGTTCTGCATTGGACTGCGAGCGGATGCATTGCAGCTGTTGACGGTGAAGGAAGTTGAGGAGAAGCTGGGACGGTTCGGTCCAGATGCTTTGGACAAAAGAATGACGGTTGATCGCTTCATCGCTCGTTTTGCCAAGAAGCGCGGCTCGATCAAAACGTCATTAATGGACCAAAATGTCATTTCAGGCATTGGTGCCGTTTATTCGGATGAAATTTGCTATGCTGCGTCACTGCGCCCCGATGCAAAAATACCGATGTTTGAACGTGAAACGTGGGAACGCCTATACGATTCGATGCATAGTGTATTAAAGGAAGCGATTTCACAGGGCGGAGCAGGAGAGCAGCCTTTTGCCGAAGGAGACAGCTTGACTGGAGGACATCAAGATCATTTTTCAGTTTACGACCGCGAAGGTCAAAACTGCACGCGCTGCGGCGGTGTAATCGAGAAAATTGAAGTGTCTGGTCGAAAAGCATTCGTTTGTTCAGACTGCCAAAAGGATCAGTAACTTCGAATCTGACGTTGAACGGGGGACTCATTCATGATTCATGTTTATTTAGATGATTACCGTGCATGTCCAAAAGGCTTTGTGCTGGCAAGCAATGCTGAAGAATGCAAGCAGCTGCTTGATATGGAGACAATCGGTATTTTATCTCTAGATTACGATCTAGGATGGGCCCAGCCTACTGGCTACGAGGTGGTTCGCCATATCGTAGAGACAGGTCGTTACCCAGAGCAAATCTTCTTGCACACCTCAAGCTCGGCAGGACGTATGCAAATGTACCATGCGCTTTCAACGAACGCGCCAGCCGAGACCAAGCTGCATAATGGTCCAATGCCGGACGCGCTAATAAATAGAATAGCTGGTCGATAATTTTTTCACCCAGACCCTCGAGGGGTTTTACACCCAAACCCTAAAGGGCTTTTTCACCCAGACCCTAAAGGGCTTTTTCACCCAAACCCTAAAGGGCTTTTTAAACCAACCTTTAAAGGCTTTTCGAACCCACCCAAACCCTCCCTTCCAAGGGAGGGCCCCAAGGGTTGCACCCTCTGGACACCCGCAACTGGACAAACGTAGGAGTTGGACATGCGCTAGCGAGCTGCGGAAGAGCATCGAACGCTTTCGTCCCGTTGGGACACGCTTACTCTTTGGTGCACTTGGGTGACCTCTAAAACCGTTAAACGTTGGTGCAACACAGTAGTGGACAAGCCATTTTTGGAGATTGGGTCGCTTTCGTCCTTGCAGGTCACACCCAAACCCTAAAGGGCTTTAAAACCAACCTTTAAAGGCTTTTCGAACCCACCCAAACCCTCCCTTCCAAGGGAGGGCCCCAAGGGTTGCACCCTCTGGACACCCGCAACTGGACAAACGTAAGAGTTGGACATGCGCTCGCGAGCTGCGGAAGAGCATCGAACGCTTTCGTCCCGTTGGGACACGCTTACTCTTAGGTGCACTTGGGTAACCTCTAAAACCGTTAAACGTTGGTGCAACACTGTGGTGGACAAGCCATTTTTGGAGATTGGATCGCTTTCGTCCTTGCAGGACACGCTTTCATGCGAGAGTATGGCGATTGTCCCTACTATACGCTTTCGTGCAAGAAGAAAAGCATTGTCCTTACAGGACACTCTCTTGCGAAACAATGGCGTTCGTCCTGCCAGACGCATTCATAAATGAGAATAGCGTTCGTCCTTTCAGGACGTTTTCTAACATAAGATTCGCTTAACCTTTCTGGACAAGCGTCTAATCGTACTACAAGGGATTGAATAATCTCATTTCGTGGTGCAAATCGTAGTTTAAGAAACTATGTTTTCAGTATTGGTTTCACGAAATGTGACGCATTCGGTTATAATACAAATATTGCTCTTATTTATTGCTTAACAAAGAGGTTAAGCGCATCAATAAGGATCCAAAATTAAAGCGTGTCCCGAAGGGACAAAAGCGAGCCTAGCTCGATTGAATTCGTATGCGTCGCTAAACATCCATCGTTACTCAGGTGTTGAGTCGTTCAGGTAACACTGGTGCATCTAAAGTAAAGCGTGTCCCGCAGGGACGAAAGCGATCCCCTACCAACGTATCTCGCGAGCGCATTTTGAGCACAAACGTTAGTCCACTTGCAGGTGTCCAGAGGACGCAGTCCTTGGGGCCCTCCCTTGGAAGGGAGGGTTTGGGTGGGTTCGAAAAGCCTTTAAGGTTGGTAGTAAGCCTTTAAGGTTGGTAGTAAGCCTTTAAGGTTGGTAGTAAGCCTTTAAGGTTGGTAGTAAGCCTTTGAAGGTTGGTAGTAAGCCTTTAAAGGTTGGCAGATAACCCCTTTAGGGGCAGGGGTGAAAAAAAGGTCCCTCCAAGGGACCCCCCCAGGGTAATTCACATATGAAAGAGGTTTTTGCTACGTGAGTCAATGGATCGGAACAGCCAATCAAACTTATGCGCCTTATGCGATGGAAGAGCTTCGCAGATTGATCGAGGGTGTGGCATTTACGCAGCTTGCTGCGGGAGAAGTGTTTTTAATGACGAGTCCGCAAGCTCGGGAAGAGACGCTGCAGGCTATACTTCAACAGGAGCCGATCTTTTTGCGGCATGTGCAGCCGGTGGATCGGACGATTGAAATTACCGGAAACGCAAATGATCTAGAGCAATTGTCGGATATGGTGCGCAATGCCGTGCTGACCTTTGAAAATAAACGAGTTGCCGTACACATTAGACGAACTTCCAAGTCGGAGTTTGTTTATTCGGCTGCCGATACGAAAGCTGTGCTTGATGCTGTGCTGGAGGAAGTCGACGCGGAGCCTGTTGTACAGCAGCCTGAGGTCATCATTGCGATCTATGCTGCGGTCAATCAGCTTTATATCGGCTTCGGCGCTCCAACGGACATGCTGTCGGATTGGCCAGGCGGAGCTGTTCGCTTCCAGCGAGAAGAAGGACAGGTATCTCGCGCCAAATTTAAGCTGCTTGAAGCTGAGCGTGAGTTCAAGCTAAACTATGCGGGTTATCAGAATGCGCTTGACGTAGGCGCAGCGCCGGGCGGGTGGACATCGCTTCTATTGGAGCGAGGCTTGCGGGTTACTGCAGTTGATCCTGCAGATTTGCATCCATCGCTTTTGGCTTATCCGACGTTAACCTACTTGAAACGGAATGCTTCGGAGGTTAAATTTAACGCCGGTGCGTTTGATTTGCTTGTCTGCGATATGAGCTGGAGCCCGATGCTTATGTGCAAGCTTGTGCTTGATCTTGAGCCTGCCCTTGTGAAGGGCGCTACAGCGATCATCACCGTTAAGCTCATGCACCGGAAACCGCTTCAGACGATTAGAGATGTCATTTCAAGATTGTCGACGGAATTTTTGCTGCAGAAAGCGAAGCAATTGTTTCATAACCGGGAAGAGATTACATTATATCTGATCAAAAAATAACGCAACCGCCCTCGCCGCGAGGCAGGGCTTTCTTTTTGCCCAAACAGACCTGTATGAGCTGAATCCATTCTAACGCGGGGCATGCTAGGCCGATCTAAATGAAGGCATTAGCGCTTAACGCTTATAGGAGGCTTTTTTTGATGCCTAACTTGAAAGCGCTTTATACAAACTTGCGGATCAAGCACAAAATGTTTGTGCTGATCTCCGTCATTATGATCGTCGTTGCCGTACTTGCCATTGTAATCCAGCAATATGCTTTTGATTTTTATGCGCTACGGATTCAACCATTCAGCGCTATTTGAGGTCGATTAAGAGCGATGGCCGGGAGGAGTCGCTTTTTACGGCGTAGCCGAGGCTTATGAAGCAACTGGAAATGAACGCTATATTCAGCTATTGCAGGAATGGGTGGATGAGAAGCTGGAGGATGGCCTCCCTAAGCTATCCGTTAACGGCGTTTCGATTGGGCATGCGCTTATCTCGCTCTATCAGGCAACTGACGATCAAAAGTATTTAGACGTTGCGATTCAAATGGCCGAATACTTAAAGAATGACGCGATTCGCTTCGCGGACGGCATTTTTCAGCATACCGTTAATTCGGAAACGTACAATTTTCCCGAGCAGGCTTGGGTAGATACGATGATGATGGCTGGTTATTTCCTCGTTCGGATGGGACATCTTCTGGACCGCGCCGATTATTTGGAGGATGGCCTGAAGCAGTATCACGGACATGAGCATTTCCTGCAGGATCCGGTTACGAATTTGTATTACCATGGCTGGGACAATATCGCGCAAAACCATATGTCGTCCATTTTCTGGGCTCGCGGCAATTCATGGGCTGCGTTGACGATGGCTAAGGCTCTGCCGCATATTGCCGTCCAGCATCCGTCGTTCATGATCATCGAAGGCTCCATGCGGGATCAGCTCAGCACACTTGTACGTTTGCAAGCCGATAATGGGCTATGGCATACCGTATTGGACGATGAAACCTCCTACCATGAATCATCGGGCTCTGCAGGTATTGCAACTGGCTTGTTCGCTTTTGGCTCCTTATACAATAAATACATTCAACGTTCTATTGACGGTATTTTAAGCCAAATTACCGAGGATGGGGCAGTGCTGAATGTGTCTGCCGGAACGGCTGTTATGAATGATCAGCAGGGCTATCGCGACGTCGCGCACAAGCGTGTGCAGGGCTGGGGCCAGGGACTGGCGCTTGCGTTTCTATCGGAGCTGCTCCATACCCAAAACGCGTTTTCTAAACGATGACACATTGTTTTATTCATCCATTTTATGTTAAAGTAGCACTAATCAATTAGAATCAGGAAAGCATCCTGATGCCGTTTGTACCTACACAAACGGCGTCGGGATGCTTTTTTTTGTTGGCCATAAGGAGGAGGTAACGGTATGGATAGTCCGGATAGCCTGCAAACTTTATTTAATCCTTTCCCATTGGGTGCGATTGTCGGTGGACGATATCGGATTGTTGGCATTTTAGGCCGCGGGGGTATGGGCGTAGTCTATGCAGCGGATGATCTCAAGCTTGCTGGCAACCTACGAGCGGTGAAAGTCATTGCGCCTATTCCAGGCGGCCGCGGCAGATACGCTGGCGAAGCTTATATGATGATGAAGGTCAACCATCCGCATTTGCCATTGATTATGGATTATTACTCGCCTGTAGAGCATGATTTTGAAGCGCTGGTCATGGAGTACATTGATGGCCGCACCGTTGCTGAATTAATTCGTTCAAGGCATGTTGCAGTGACCTTTAGTCAAATGATCCATATCGGCTTGCAGCTCTGTGCCGCGCTTATCCATTTGCATGGACATGCACCGCCCATTATTCACCGCGACCTGAAGCCAACAAATGTCATTATTGATCAGAAATGGCATGTAAAGCTGATCGATTTCGGCATTTCGCGACAATACAAGGAGGGACAGCAGCAGGATACCGCTCAGCTTGGAACGGTCGGCTTCGCCGCGCCGGAGCAGGAGGGAATGGGGCAAAGCGACGAACGGACAGATGTATACGGGCTGGGAGCGCTGCTCTATTTCATGGCTAGCGGAGGAGAGATCTATAATCAAATAGCAGGAAGCAGAGGAGATCGCGCTCCTTTTGCTCATCTGCTGCCTGATATTCCGAATATATTCATTGCGGTGCTGCGGCGTTTGCTCCAGTCCGATCCGAATTTGCGTTTTCGCTCCATGCTGGAGGTAGAAGAGGCACTTAAGCCTTTTGCGTCTTCGCAAATAAATGACACTCCAGGTCATAATCTAGAGCTCAATAAGATAAATTTCCGAGCACGAGGAACGATGATTTGCATGTTGTCATTAGCTCCCGGAGCAGGATCAACCTTTCTTTCTCATACGCTTGCTGCCTTTCTAGGGCAGCTGGGCACATCCGTTTCAGCAGCTGAATACGAGCAGGCAAGGCCGGAATGGCATGCTTGGTTTTCCGGGCTTAAACGAGCAAAGAACGGCAATTGGAAGGAAAGTATGGCACTCGATCAACGTTATGTTCACTATAAACAAGAAGAAAGCACAGTGAATTGGTTCTCGCTTCGACCTGAAAGCAATCAAGCATTCACTCAGGATGAGCAGCGATTTGCCAGGATGCTTCAGCATGCTGGAAGCGTGATTAATCTAATCGATTTGTCCGGCAAATGGATTGAGCCGGGTGCGCTTTCACTGCTTCAGCAAGCAAGATTCGTCTTTGTGGTCGGAGATCCGGCTGTCGCCAAATGGCAAACGAATGAGCTAAGGCAGTTAGTCTCTTTAGGACAAGCGCTGCAGCGTAACGGCGGCAAGATGAAATATATTGCGAACAAGGATTTGGCGTTCCGCGGCAGAAACGAATGGCTGTCCTTGTTCCCGGAACGGCCATTTGCTATCGTGCCAAGGCTGCCGGAGGAGACGCTGCTTACGCTGCAATGGAATGGCCTGTGGGCAGCGGATGACATGCGTTTGCGCAGGAGGCTAAACCAAGCACTGATGCCTATTTTTAAGCTCATTTACAATGAAATAAACACGGAATGACCATTTATGTGGTACAATGATACGGGTAAAAACGAGAACGTTGCAAGCTTTCATTAAGGTGTATACATGAATGGAGATAAAAGACAAATGAGTTTGTTAACAGTAGAGCAATTATCACATACGTTTGGCGATCGGGTATTGTTTAGAAATGTATCCTTCAGATTGCTGGCCGGGGAGCATGTAGGGCTGGTTGGCGCGAATGGTACAGGAAAATCGACGCTTATGAACATATTGACAGGCAAGCTATTGAAAGACGAGGGCAAGGTGGAATGGACGCCACGCGTTCGTTACGGTTACTTGGACCAGCATACGAAGCTTGAAGCGGGCAAAACGATCCGCGACGTGCTGAAGGATGCATTTCTGCCCATGCTCGTTTTAGAAGAGGAGCTAAACAGCATTGCTGCACAAATGGGCGATGCCGACGCAGATACGCTTGATCAGCTTCTTATTCGGATGGGCGAGATTCAAGAAGAGCTTGAGATAGGCGATTTCTATTTAATCGACGTAAAGGTTGATGAAATGGCGAACGGCTTAGGCCTTAATGCCATTGGCCTTGACCGTGACGTGACGGCGCTCAGCGGTGGACAGCGGACGAAGGTACTGCTCGCCAAGCTGCTGCTTGAGAAGCCAGGGGTACTATTGCTCGATGAGCCTACGAACTATTTGGATGAAGAGCATATTAACTGGCTGACCAACTATTTGAAAAATTATCCGCATGCCTTTGTTCTTATTTCTCATGAAACGGGCTTCATGAATCAGGTCGTCAACGTGATCTATCATCTTGAATTTACGAAGATGACGCGTTATTCGGCCAATTACGAGAAATTTCTTGAAATGGCGGATCTTAATAAGGCACAGCATATCGATGCTTACGAGAAGCAGAAGGATTACATTAAGAAGCAAGAGGAATTTATTAATAAAAACAAAGCGCGTGCCTCTACATCGGGCCGAGCCAAGAGCCGGGAGAAGCAGCTGGATCGCATTGACCGGATCGATAAACCCGAAGAAGCGGCGAAGCCTACCTTTAACTTTAGAGAATCCAGAACGAGCGGCAAAACTGTTTTTGAAGCGGAAGGCATGGTGATTGGCTACAATAAACCACTTTTGCCTAAGATGGATATGGTTATTGAGCGCGGTGATAAAATTGCAATCGTAGGCTGCAATGGTGTCGGCAAATCAACGCTCTTGAAGACGATACTCGGCGTTATTCCGGCGCTTGATGGCAAAACCTATCTCGGTGACTACTTGAGTCCAGCCTATTTTGAACAAGAAGCGAAAGCTCCGACGATGACCCCTCTGGATGACGTATGGGATGAGTTTTCCTTTATGAACCAGCATGAGGTTCGTGCTGCACTTGCCCGCTGCGGATTGAAAAATGAGCATATTACTCGTGCGCTTAATCAGCTTAGCGGCGGTGAGCAGGCGAAGGTTCGTCTTTGCAAGCTGATGCTGCGCGAGAGCAACTGGATCTTGTTCGATGAGCCAACGAATCATTTGGATGTCGTTGCCAAAGCAGAGTTGAAAAGGGCACTTCAAGCCTATAAAGGCACAGTAGTACTTGTCTCACATGAGCCTGATTTCTACGAGGATTGGGTGACCAAAACTTGGGATGTAGAAGCTTGGTCGATGCAAACGCAGAAGTGATCCTTTATACGGTCAGCAATCGCCGGTCTACTTTTTCTGTAGATCGGCTTGCTTGCATTTGCGAAACGTCTTCATTATGATGAAATTAACTGTTCTTTTATAAAGAACATCTATTTTGCATGATGACATGAGATTATTTACAACAGGAAGCAGGTGAACCTCTAGGATGAAGGAACGTATTCTTGTCGTAGAAGACGAAACAGGCATTTCCCGTATATTGCAGCTTGAACTGGAGCATGAAGGTTATACCGTGGGGACTGCGGCAGATGGGCGCACAGGCTATGAAATGGCATCAACAGGCGATTGGGAGCTAGTATTGCTAGACGTCATGCTGCCTGAGATGAGTGGCATTGAAGTGCTGAGATTATTGCGTCAAGCCGGCAATCCAGTACCGATAATATTATTGACTGCACGGGATACTGTGCCAGATAAAGTTAGCGGCTTCGAGCATGGAGCCAATGACTATATAACGAAGCCGTTTGCAATGGAAGAGCTGCTTGCGCGCGTGCGCAACATATTGCGCATATTCCAGCAGTACCCTAAGGAAGCGGAAGGTTCAGATATGATTAAGGTCGGAGATCTGACGATTGAGCTGCGCACGCGCAAAGTCTTTCGGAAAGATCTCTTAATCGAACTGACGCCGCGCGAGTTTGAGCTGCTTGTTTACCTTGTTGAGAACAAGAACGATGAAAAATCGCGCGAGGATATATTATCAGAGGTTTGGGGCTATGACTTTATTGGGGAAACGAACCTCGTCGACGTTTACATTCGTTATTTGCGCCAAAAGCTGGACAAGGGCTACCGGCATAAGCTCATTCATACGGTACGCGGAGTAGGCTATATGATAAAGGAGCCGGATGCATGACACTTCGCAAACGGTTCACACTTTTTACGATTTTTTGGCTGATCTTTATTTTGATTCTGTTCAATATTTTCGTTTATTTTTATGTGATCAAAATAACGACAGAAAGCGAAGAAGAGGTTATTGCCAACAAGGTGAATCTCATGCTTGAGAATCCCCGAATACAGAGCGGTCGAGGGTTAAATTACCCGGAGCTGCTCAATGAGTACTACAATGTAAATGAAATGATTCGCATCATTGCGCCTAATAACAGAGTCGTTAATATTACGGGCTCAAACGAGCTTCTTCAGGAGCTTCCGGCGACCTTCGAGACCCATCATCACACAGGGATGATTACGAAGGGCGGAGAGCGTATTTTGTATATGCGCGTGCCGCTATATGACGGGAACCGCGTCATTGCGATGCTCGAGGTTAATCGGATATTGGACGAACTGGACAATTACCTGCAGGTGCTGGTCGCTGCGCTTAGCGTAACAAGCGGAGGCGCAATCCTGTTCGCCATATTCGGTACGTATTGGTTTACCTCCAGATTGACGGCTCCGATTCAACAGATGGTGAATACGATGCGGGAAATCGATCGCAGCGGCAAGCTCAGACAAATTGAGCTGAGCAGCAAGGAAGAATCCGCGGAGCTGCTGCAGCTCGTTCGCGCTTTCAACCAAATGATTGAGCGGCTTGATCGCACCTTTGCAAAGCAGAAGCAGTTCGTAGCGGACGCTTCGCATGAGCTTAAGACACCGCTTACCGTTATTAGCAGCTATGCGGGAATGCTCAAGCGCTGGGGACGCGATGACGAGAGCTTGCGCAATGAAGCGATCGAGGCGATCGATAAGGAAGCTAACCGTTTGCAAAATTTAACGAAATCGATGCTTATGCTTGCCGAAGCGGAGCAGGAGGATTGGCTGCGTCAGGAGCTGTTCGACGTTGTGCAGGTGGTTGATGAGCTTGCGACGATGCTTCAAACGACCTTCGGTCGTCCTATTCGCGTAAAAGCGATGTCTAAGGTCGTGCGCATGGTCGGTGACAAGGACAAAATCAGGCAGCTGCTCGTTATTTTGCTGGACAATGCCATTAAATATTCGAAGGACCCCATAGATGTGACGATTACGCTCGTTAGGCATATTGTCAAAATCGAGGTCAAGGATAAAGGCATGGGCATACCTGAAAATGAAATTCCGCATCTGTTCGAACGGTTTTACCGCGTAGACGGTGCTAGAAGCCGCGCAACCGGCGGAGTCGGGCTTGGTCTGTCGATTGCCAAGCGGATCGTTGACTTGCATGAAGGCAAAGTTGACATATTCAGCTTGCCGGATTTAGGAACGACGATTACGCTGCAGTTCAAGCAGAGGAAACAATAACTTTTTGTGATGGAGGCTGCAAAAATTGAAGTTTCGCACGGCAGCAGTTCAATATAAGCTTGCTGATATTAGCTCATTTGAGCAATTCGCCGAGCAAGTGACGCACTATGTGCGAAATGCTTCGGAATACGGGGTTCAATTTGTTTTGTTCCCCGAGTTTTTTACGACACAATTAATGTCTATCGGAGATGAGCAGGGGAGGGCGCTTCCGATTGATCGGCTTCCCGATTTCACGGAAGACTACTTGCACTTGTTTCGCTCCTTGGCAGCTGAATACGCTGTTTATATTATTGGCGGCACGCATGTCTTAAAGACTGCTGATGGTACACTTCGGAATGCTGCGCATCTCTTTCATCCGGATGGCAAAATCGACGTTCAGCATAAAATTCATATTACGCCCTCAGAGATAGAAGGCTGGAATATGTCGGCTGGCGATGGCCTTGAAGTGTTTGACACTGCATACGGTACAATTGCCATGCTGACCTGTTATGATATTGAATTTCCCGAGATCGTTCGAATGGCCCGCGCGAAGGGAGCAGATGTTATATTTTGCCCCTCGTGTACGGATGACCGGCATGGCTTTTATCGCGTCAGATATTGCTGTCATGCCAGAGCTGTTGAAAATCAAATCTATATTGTCACAACAGGTACAGTTGGCTCACTCCGCAAAGTCGATTTGATGCGTGCAAACTTTGGCCAGGCGGCCATTATTGCCCCCAATGACATTCCGTTTCCTCCAGCTGGCATTTTGAGCGAAGGGATTATCAATGAGGATATGCTCGTCGTTGCCGATCTCGATCTAGCGCTGCTCGCGGAAGTAAGGACAAAAGGCTCGGTAACGACCTGGCGGGACCGTCGTACCGACTTGTACACAGATTGGCAGTAATCAGCGATCCTGCTTGTTGTTGTAAATGAGAAGGGTGGACCGCTATGCGCAAAGATCTATACTTGTTTGTTGAAGGGAAGCCGGTTAAAGCCATTATTCGGAATTATCATTTTACAGATCCATTTCAACTTCAACAAAGGGGATAAAGATCATGCTTATTTATCATCGTATCAGCTCGATTGAAGACAAATATTTTGGTTCATTTCATAAGCTATTGAAAACGATTTTCCCTCCTGAGGAGGTACTGGCGTACGAGCTATGGCGGGAACCGCTTGAGGACGAGACCATTCATGTATATCGCGCTGCTGACAAGCTAGAGCTTCTTCCGCTATGACGAAACTTATATTTAGAGGTACTGGTGATTCCATGGGCGTTCCTCGTGTTTATTGCGACTGCGAGGTCTGCACGGAGGCGCGGGCTACGAACGAAAATCGACGTTTAAGATCATCGTTACAGATTGAGGATCAGGAAGCGGGTACGGTATGGATCGATTGCGGACCGGATTTCTCGAAGCAGTTAGAAGCGGCGGAATTGCGGTCAGTTGATACGCTGCTGATCACGCATGCTCATTTTGACCATATTGGTGGACTTGTGGAATGGGCAGATGCTTGCCGCTGGACGGAGAAGAAGGGACAAGCCATCGCGCCCTCGGAAGTGATTGGGGAGATATTGAACCGCTTCCCATGGCTTAGCAATCAAATTGATTTTCAATCCTTCGATCAGCCGATTATACTTGGCAAATGGCGTGCATCCAGTTGGCGCGTCAACCACGGAAAAAACGGCTATGCCTACGCATTTCGTTTCGAACATACGGAAAAGGACTGCAATTGGGTTTATTGCTCGGATTCCATCGGTTTGACGGAGGAAATGCAGCAGCCGCTTGCTGATTTGGACTTGCTTGTCCTCGGAACCAGCTTCTATCAAGAGCCATTCGCTTATGAAACTAGATCCATCTATGACGTGCTTGAAGCGATCGAGCTTGTTAAGAAATGGGAACCAAAGCGGACGATCTTTACCCACATGTCTCATGACATTGATCTTCGTAGAGAGTATGACCTGCCGGAGCGAGTGGAATTTGCCCGCACGGGTATGAGCATCACCATTTGAATGCAATGAATAACTGGTAATCGCTTGACAATTGGCTTGTCTTTTTTGTACATTATTGGAGTAACCTTTTTTTTACCACTATATGTGTCTAAAGGGGAAATTTCAATGTTTGCTGGTGTCTTTAACTCATAAATTGGATATAGTCAGATGATCGATGGTCTTGCGACGTATGCTTAGTGCAAAAATGCGCTCAGCGGCAAGGCTTTATTTCGTGATCTGGCGCCAAGAGTTAAGGACATGAGGATTTCCGCCTGAAGTTATTCGACAGCGGCCCAATCACCGTGCTCTCGCAGCGCGGTTTTTTTTATATCCGTTTTCATGCTAACGATCTCGTTAACGATGGAAGCGGTATTGGAGCATATGTCGATCAAGACAGGAGTGGAACGCGCCCGCGTTCTATTCCTGTCTTTTTTTATACCCAGAATTAGAGGAGGCACGAAAGATGAATGAAGCATCGTGGAAAAGATTAGAGTTTGACAAGGTAAAGGCAGGAGTAGTGAGCTTCACGGTATCGCCGGCAGGCCGGGTATTGGCTGAACGGCTCGAGCCCAGCACAAAGCAGCGGCAAGTAGAAGCATGGCTGACCGAAACGGAAGAGGCGGCCCATTTGCTTGAAAGCGGAGCTAGTATTCCGTTATCTGCAATGGATGGCATCGACCCTTTTCTCGCGCTGCTCGGAAAAGGACGAATTTATAACGAGCAGGAGCTGGAGCAGCTGTCTATCTGGCTGACGTCTGTTTCACAAATGAAAAAATATATGAACAGCAAGCGTGAAATCGCGCCGACGATAGCGGCGTATGCCGAATCGATGCATGATTGTCCAGCGCTTAGGGAGGAGCTGAACCGCTGCATTCGGTACGGTATATTGACGGATCAAGCTAGCGCAGATCTTGCCTACATTCGCAGACATATCTATGCCTCCGAGGATAAAATTCAGAAAAAGATGGAGCATGCGTTAAACAAATATCGATCTTCCCTGCAGGAGCCAGTCATCAGCAAGCGCCGTGACCGATTTGTAATCGCAGTGAAAAGGGAGCTGCGCAAGCAAGTGCCCGGCACTGTATGGGATGAATCCGCAAGCGGCCAGACGGTGTTCGTCGAGCCTGTTGATGTTGCCGAGCTTCAGGTTGAGCTGCAGCAGTGGAAAGCCGAGGAGGAGCGAGAACGCACCGTCATATTAGCTCGCTTGTCCGAGCTTGCAGAATCGTTCTCCTATGAGCTGCATCGCAACGTAGAGGCGATGGCTTCGTTTGACTTTATTACCGCTCGCGCTAAGCTTTCGCGATCCTATGATGGGAAGAAGATAAATTTATCCGATAAGCCCGTCATTCGTCTCCTTAACGCTCGTCATCCTTTATTAGGCCAAAGCAGCGTGTCCTTGGATGTTGAGCTAGGCTATCGCTGGAAGCAGCTTATTATTACTGGCCCGAATACAGGCGGCAAAACCGTAACCTTAAAAACAATTGGCTTGTTTGTGCTCATGGTGCAATCAGGTCTGCTAGTGCCGGCAGGGAAAGGGAGCGAGGTCGGCATATTCGAGCATGTGATCGCGGATGTGGGTGATGGTCAGAGTTTGGAACAATCGCTCAGCACGTTCTCCTCTCATATTACAGTTCTAAAGGAAATGATGAATGCGGCTGGGCCGCGAGCATTGCTGCTGCTTGATGAGCTGGCTGCCGGGACTGACCCAACCGAAGGGATCGCCCTCTCAATCGCTTTATTGGAGCAGCTGCTAAGTAGAGAGGCGCTCGCTGCGGCTACGACTCATTTTAACGAAATCAAAGCCTTCGCTTCTCGTACGGCAGGCTGTCAAAATGGGAAGATGGCGTTTGACGCAGATACGCTGAGGCCACTCTATCGCTTAGAAATGGGAGAGGCAGGAGAAAGTCATGCTTTCGCAATAGCAAGGCGCTTTGGATTGCCGGAAGTGGTCATGCAGCGTGCGGAGCAGCTGTTAGTGCGGAAGGTGTCTGCTAATTCAACTGAAATGCAGATTGAGTTTCCGGACAATCCGGTGGACGGTCAGTCGTCAACAATGGGATCAAGCGTAGGTCTCAATCATACTAGACCCTTTAAACAAACGGGTGCTAATGATGAAGCTGTTCAGGTCAAAAAAACGGTGAAGCCTTTCGAGAAGGGAGATGCAGTATGGGTTTATCCGTTAAAGAGAATGGGTGTCGTGTATCGACCAGCCGATGAACGAGGGAATGTCATCGTACAGGTACAGGGCCAGAAGCTTACGTTCAACCATAAGCGAATTAAGCTGTATATCGCCAAAACAAAGCTATACCCGGGAGAGGAGTATGATCTGGATATCGTATTTGAATCGGTGGAAAATAGAAAAGCACGCAAGCTGATGAATCGAAAGCACGTGGACGGACTAACGATTGTAACGCCTGAGGAAGATATCTATTAGGGGTCTTCAAGAGGGAAGGAAATCGATAGCAGCAAGAAACAGCCGAGGCAGAATGCCTCGGCTGTTTCATTGTATGTAGTTAATCGCGGCTCTGGATGACAAGCAATGCTCCCTCGCGTATTACAATTTTACCTGTATGCGACAGCAAAACATTACTGATGCCTAGCGACTGGCCAATGTTTAGCTCAGCATCAGTCAGCGGGTATTGGAAGCCGGTCAGCGTAATGCCTTCTACCAGCATCGTGAGCGGGAGCAAAGAAACGTTGGGATAACCAAGCTGTTCGATAGTGAGTTGATCCGTTACAAGTGAAATTTTGTTATGGTTGTCGATAATCGTTGCGCGAGCCTGCTGCTTGGCTGCCAGCGCAAGCAGATGTACATTCGCAAGCGAATGATCAAACCTCGTTCCAAGCGCTCCGAGCATGACAAGCTCACGGGGATGCATATCCAAGGCGAGACGTACCGCCATTTCTGTATCGGTGTAGTTTTTGTCAATAGGATCGCATGCAATCGTTTGACCGCTGTTCCTGCGGATTTCCAGCAGCTCTTCCTCGGAAACCGAATCAAAATCGCCGATTGCAACATCGGGACGGAATCCCTGCGCAATAAGAAAGCGTGCTCCGCTGTCTGCTCCAATGAGCAAATCATCGGCTTTAATATGTTCCAGAGCCCAGGCACCTAACTGGCCGCCTGTGCAAATGACGATGCGTGGCTGCATAAAGATGTATCCTTTCTCCATGGAAAAATCGATTTCAATTTATTAAGTATAAAGCTAATGCTTTAATAAAAACTAGAGGAAACTGAATAATGCTCTTTTAGCTGCCTAAGATTACCCCGAAATTTGTCGTTGCGAAACCGCATCCACCCAGCTAAAATGGTGAAGGAAAGTACCGGCTTGTTGGGCAGGTACATGGACGGGAAGCGAGGAGCTACAGCTGTGAGTATGGACATCTTTGGAATTTTCAGTATTATCGGCACCATTGCATTCGCGGTCAGCGGAGCAATCGTTGCGATGGAAGAAGAGTACGACATACTTGGCGTATTCGTGCTAGGCTTAGTGACGGCGTTTGGGGGCGGTGTAGTACGAAATCTGCTGATCGGCATGCCGGTAACTTCACTTTGGAGCCAGGGCTATTTGCTGAAAATCGCGATTATCGCGATGACGATTGCCTTCGTGCTGCCAGTGGTATGGATTAAGCGGTGGCGGCGGAGTGAAGCTTTTTTTGATGCGATCGGCTTATCGGCCTTTGCGATTCAAGGTGCTCTTTACGCTACGCAGATGAAGCATCCGCTAAGCGCAGTGCTCGTTGCGGCGATGCTAACGGGAATTGGCGGCGGTATAATCCGCGACGTGCTTGCTGGACGAAAGCCGCTTGTGCTTAAGGATGAAATTTATGCGGTATGGGCGATGCTCGCAGGTTTAGTAATCGGACTCGGGTGGATTAAATCAAACTTGGAGCTATTATTTTTATTTGTCGTTATCATCGTCTTCCGCATGCTGTCCGTTTATTACAAGTGGAAGCTGCCGCGTCGCTCGCTTCATATTAATACAGCTGATGAACAGCAGAAGAGAGGCAACTGATGAATGCTCGCATATTGTTCGTTTGTTTAGGCAACATTTGCAGGTCTCCTATGGCAGAAGCGGTTATGCGCCATCAAGTGGAGCAAGCGAAGTTATCGGATCGGATTGAGGTTGATTCAGCAGGAACAGGCGACTGGCATTTGGGGCATCCGCCTCATGAGGGTACGCGGAAGCTGCTCGACCAGCACCAGATCGCGCACCAAGGAATGAAAGCCCGTTTAGTAACGTCTCGTGATTTTGCAGCATTTGATTATATCGTATGTATGGATACGAATAACCTGCGCGATGTGCGGAAGCTGATAAGCGATACGGAAGATGATAGGGAGCATGAACGTCTGTTTGCGTTTATGGAGCTTCTGCCTGATAAAGGAATGACTGATGTGCCAGATCCTTATTACGATGGCAATTTTTCTTTCGTCTTTGAGCTTGTAGAAAACGGCTGCAAGGAGCTGCTTAAGCGGGTTCGAGCGGATATGAATCTTAATTAAAATTTTATATTAGTTAAATAAAAGAAGAAGCTGTCTGCAGTCTCCATTTGGAGCCATCAGACAGCTTCTTCTTTGTTTCTTTACTCAACCTCGATAAAATAGGAAATCGCGCGGTCTAGCTCTTTCTGCCAGAAGCCCCATTGATGCTTGCCGTCCTTCTCTTCATAGAAGATCGTCGCTTGCTTCAGCTCCAAGAGTGCCTTTGCATTGCGGTTCAATGCGACAAAGTCGAAGATGCCGCGATCGGTTTCGTATGCATCTTCCTGCAGTCCAACGATCATGTAGATCGTGAGCCAGCTAAGGTCGCCTGCTGCTGAAATGATATTTTGTGAAACGCCATAATAGGCGCCGGACAAGGACATGACGCGGGTAAAGAGATGGGGGTAGGACAGCGCCAAATGCAAGGAAACAGAGCCGCCTAATGAATCGCCCGCTAACAGCCGATGCTCGGGCTCTTGACGAACGGCATACTTTTCCTCTACGAATGGTATAAGCTCCTCTGCAAAAAAACGAATGTAAGCATCATGCCGGTTGCCGTCAGGGGTATATTCCTCCGTACGAAGCTTTTTGTCCACGTCGACGCCTACGATGATAAAGGGCTCAAGTCCCTCGTCCAAAATCAACCGCGTGGCGGTAGTCGCAATTCTGCCAAAGTTGAAAAAGTCTTCTCCGTCTTGGCAGTACACGACAGGATAGCTAAGCACTTCATTATAGCCAGGCGGAAGAAATATGCGTAAATTGCGAGCCTGCTCGGGCAAATAGCGGCTTGGCACCGTCTCCTTCACAATCGTTCTCTTTAAATATCGGTCATCTGTCATTTCTTTCTCTCCTTATGATTGGAATAGTTGAATGGAATGGTTCTGATGTGGGTAAACAATAGAAAGGCAATCAAGGGAATCGCATCTATTTCTAGCTTGTTGTATTATGCTGTTATACTAAAATATTAAGACTGTAGCATATACAATTTCTTAAGAGAATGATGAGAATCGGCGAAAAAACAACGGTTTTTTTGTTTTTTGCTTTGACCATTTTCTTAAACAGGTTTATAATAATTCTATAACAGAGGTAAATGTTTTTCAAATATTTCGATTGAGGTGAGCGTTCAAAATGAGCAAATTGCCATACGAAGTTCAAACAGAACCGGTTACTCCGCTTTCTGTCTTGTCACTCGAAGGGGAAGTTGTCAACCCGGATTTATTACCGGAATTGTCCGATGATCAATTAAAAGAAGTTATGTACCGCATGGTATTTACCCGTACTTGGGATGAGCGCGCTGTTAACCTTGGACGTCAAGGCAGACTCGGCTTTTATGCGCCAGTATCCGGCCAAGAAGCATCGATGGTCGGCAGCGAATACGCACTGAACAAAGATGATTTCATTTGCCCGGGCTACCGTGACATGCCTCAAATCGTTTGGCACGGCTTGCCGTTGTACCAAGCATTCCTATATTCGCGCGGTCATCAACAAGGCGGAAATATTCCGCAGGATGTACATGTGCTTATGCCGCAAATTATTATCGGCGCACAAATTTTGCATGCTACTGGCGTTGCAATGGCATTTAAGAAAAAGAACGAAAAGCGTGTAGCGATCACTTACACCGGTGATGGCGGTTCGTCGGAAGGCGACTTCTACGAAGGCTTGAACTATGCTGGCGCATACAAGCTGCCAGTTATTTATGTCGTTCAAAACAACGGCTACGCGATTACGACACCTTACGCTAAGCAAACAGGCGCTTTGTCGATTGCACATAAAGCTGTAGCAGCCGGCATCAAGGGCGTTCAAGTAGACGGAATGGACGTGCTTGCCGTTATCAAAGCCGTACAAGAAGCAGCAGAACGCGGCCGCAATGGCGAAGGCGCGACGCTGATCGAGCTCTTGACTTACCGTTTCCGTCCGCACTCTATGGCGGATGATACGTCTAAATACCGTACGAAAGAAGAAGAAGCTGAGTGGGCACTTAAAGATCCGCTCGTTCGTTTCGGCAAATTTATGGAGCAAAAAGGCTTGTGGACGGAAGAGGACACAAACCGCGTGAAAGAAGAAGCAAAAGCTACAGTTAATGAGCACATCAAAAAAGCTGAAGCAGTTGAAAAAATGACTGTAGCAGGCTTGATCGATAGTATGTTCGAAACAACACCGCAATATCTGGAAGAGCAAAAGGCCGATTTTCAATAGTAGAGGAGGATCAGACGATCATGGCTCAAATGAATATGTTGGAAGCAATTCGCGATGCGATGCGCGTAGAACTTAAACGCGATTCAAACGTTGTCATCTTCGGTGAGGACGTAGGTAAGGTCGGCGGTGTATTCCGTGTGACAGAAGGTTTGCAGGATGAGTTTGGTGAAGAACGGGTATTTGATACGCCGCTTGCCGAATCAGCACTAGCAGGTATGGCAGTAGGGATGGGCCTGCAAGGCTTCCGTCCAATCGCCGAAATTCAATTCGTAGGCTTTATATATGAAGCGCTTGACCAAATGTTTGTACAAGCTGCTCGTATGCGTTACCGCTCCGGTGGACGCTACAACTCGCCAATCGTATTCCGTACGCCTTTCGGCGGCGGCGTTAAAGCGGCTGAGCTGCACACGGATTCCCTTGAAGGTCTTGCTATTCAAACACCTGGTATCAAAGTTATCATACCTTCCAATCCTTACGATGCAAAAGGCTTGATGATCTCTGCTATCCGCGACAATGATCCTGTATTCTTCATGGAGCATTTGAACCTGTACCGCGCATTCAAGGCTGAAGTTCCTGAAGGCGAATATACCGTTGAAATCGGCAAAGCGAACGTCGTTCGCGAAGGTACAGACGTAACGATCATTTCATACGGCTTGATGGTT
The DNA here is from genome assembly GCF_057221575.1 of Paenibacillus sp. Y660. Classification (NCBI taxonomy): domain Bacteria; kingdom Bacillati; phylum Bacillota; class Bacilli; order Caryophanales; family Paenibacillaceae; genus Paenibacillus; species Paenibacillus sp. Y660. Next base: position 77,640 of record NZ_JBXBBJ010000020.1, read on the forward strand.
CATACAGCTGTCAAAGCTGCAGAAGAGCTTGAAAAACAAGGCGTGAGTGCAGAAGTTATCGATCTTCGCACACTGCTTCCGCTTGATATCGAAACAATCGTTGCTTCGATCCAAAAAACGAACCGTGCAATCGTCGTTCAAGAAGCACAAAAAACATCCGGCGCAGCAGCTGAAATCATTGCCCAAATCAATGAAAAAGCAATCCTGCACCTAGAAGCGCCAGTACTTCGTGTAGCTGGACCGGATACCGTATATCCGTTTGCTCTAGTAGAGGATGCGTGGCTTCCTTCGGTAGCGCGTATCTCTGCAGCCGTACAAAAAGTACTAAACTTTTAAAGGAGGTTATACGCGGTGGCTAAATTCGAATATCGTTTCCCTGAGCTTGGCGAAGGCTTGCACGAAGGCGAAATCATCAAAGTGCATATCAAAGTCGGCGACACGGTTACAGATGATGACATTATTATGGAAGTTCAAAACGACAAAGCGATCGTTGAGGTACCTTGCCCGGTAAACGGGAAAGTGCTTGAAGTGCTCGTAAAAGACGGTCAAGTTTGCCACATAGGCGAGATCGTTGCGATTATCGATGCGGAAGGCGAATTGCCTGAGCAAGCAGCACCTGCTGCTGAAGCTCCTAAAGCAGAAGCGCCGGCAGCGGCTGCACCTGCAGCAGAAGCGCCAAAAGCGGAAGCGCCTGCTGCACCAGCGGCAACGACAGCTCCAAAAGCAACAGGCGGACTTGTGCTTGCAACGCCTAGCGTTCGCAAATTTGCACGCGAGCAGGGCGTAGACCTGACTCAAGTCGGCGGTACTGGCAAAAACGGACGTATTACTCGTGATGATGTGACTGGCTTTGGCGGCGCTCCAGCAGCAGTTGCTGCAAGCGATGCAGCTCCGGCAGCAGAACAACAAAGCAACACAGAGGTTAAAGCGGAAGCGAAGCCAGCAGCAGCAGCTTCAGGAACGGCTTACCGTCCAGAAGAGCGCGTACCGTTCAAAGGTATCCGCAAAATCATTGCAAATGCAATGTCTAAATCGGTGTATACAGCGCCGCACGTTACGATTATGGATGAGGTTGACGTCACCGAGCTTGTTGCACTTCGTGCCAAATATAAGCCATATGCCGAGAAAAAAGGCTCCAAGCTTACTTATCTGCCGTTCATCGTGAAAGCTCTTGTGGCTGCTTGCCGCGAGTTCCCGATCTTGAACGCTACGCTTGATGAGGCAAACCAAGAAATCGTATTGCGCAAATACTACAATATCGGTATCGCAACAGATACAGATAACGGCCTAATCGTTCCAGTTATCGAAGATGCAGACCGTAAAAACCTGTTCAAAATCGCGGATTCCATCCGTGATCTAGCTGCTCGCGGTCGCGACGGCAAGCTTGCTGCCAACGAGCTGAAAGGCAGCACGATTTCGATCTCGAACATTGGATCTGCAGGCGGTATGTTCTTCACTCCAGTCATCAACTTCCCTGAAGTTGCGATTCTTGGAACAGGCAGAATTACGGAGAAAGCAATCGTTCGCAATGGCGAAATCGTAGCAGCTCCTGTAATGGCTCTTTCACTCAGCTTTGATCACCGCCTCATTGACGGTGCAACAGCACAAAACTTTATGAATTACATCAAAACACTTCTGGGCCAACCAGAATTGTTCATAATGGAGGTATAAGACATGGTCGTAGGTGATGCTTCCCTAGATATTGACACTCTAGTAATTGGTGCGGGCCCTGGCGGTTACGTAGCCGCGATTCGCGCTGCTCAACTTGGTCAAAACGTACTCATCGTGGATAAAGAATATGTAGGCGGCGTATGCTTGAACGTGGGCTGTATTCCATCAAAAGCACTTATTTCCGCATCGCATCAATATGAATCAATCAGCCACGCTTCTGCTTTCGGTATCGAAGTAGGCGAAGCGAAGGTTGATTTCACTAAAGTACAAGAGTTTAAAGCGGGTATCGTCAAAAAATTGACCGGCGGCGTTGCTTCTCTATTGAAAGCAAACAAAGTCCAATATTTCCAAGGCGAAGTGATGTTCATTAACGAAAACGAAGCGCGCGTATTCAACGATCAAGAAGCGCCGCGCTACCGTTTCAAAAACTGTATTATCGCTACTGGCTCACGCCCAATCGAGCTTAAAGCATTCCCTTACGGCGGCCGCATCGTATCGTCGACAGGCGCATTGTCCTTGCCGGAAATTCCGAAGAGCCTCGTTGTAATCGGCGGCGGCTACATCGGTATCGAGCTCGGTCAAATGTACTCGAAATTCGGTACTAAAGTAACCGTAATCGAAGGCTCCGACGCTATTTTGCCGGGCTTTGACAAAGATATGTCATCCATCGTTGCTAAGAAACTAAAAAGCACGAAAGTGGATATCATTACTGGCGCACAAGCAAAAGGCGCTGAGCAAACGGATAAAGACGTTACGGTAACGTATACCGTTGGCGACAAAGAAGAAAAAGTAACAGCTGATTACTTGCTTGTAACGGTTGGACGCCGTCCTAATACCGATGGCGAGCTTGGCCTTGACCTAATCAACGTGAAGCTGTCCGATCGCGGCCTAGTTGAAGTTGATGAGCAATGCCGTACGAACATTCCGCACATCTATGCGATTGGCGACATCATTGCTGGACCTGCGCTTGCGCACAAAGCGATGTATGAGGGCCGTATTGCTGCGGAAGCAATCTCGGGTCAATCAAGCGTTATCGATTATAAATGTGTTCCAGCCGTATGCTTCTCTGATCCAGAATGCGCAAGCGTTGGTCTCAGTGAGAAGGAAGCAAAAGACAAAGGCCATAACGTAAAAGTCGGCAAATTCCCGTTCGCGATCAATGGACGTGCAATGTCGCTTAACGCTAACGAAGGCTTTGTTAAACTCGTATCCGACGCAGACTCCGGTCTAGTGCTCGGTGCGCAAATTATTGGCCTTGAGGCATCCAATATGATCGCTGAGCTTGCTCTTGCAATCGAAATGGGTGCTACGCTTGAAGATATCGCGCTTACGATTCACGCGCATCCTACGCTTGGTGAGATCGTGCTTGATGCAGCTGAAGTTGCACTAGGCCATCCAATACACACGTTTATCAAATAAATCGCACTAAATGTATCGTTTAGCGCTATTAGAGGTCACGCGGCTTACCAGCCGGCGGGGCCTCTTTGCGCATCAAGAGCTACCAATCGAAAATTAGGGGGCATACGCAAGCATGGAACAAACGACGAAGCTGGCAAGCGAATCAAGAACGATTATGACGCAGCTCATTTTCCCTTTGGACACCAACCATTTCGATACGATGTTCGGCGGCAAAGTGATGGAGTATATGGATAAGGTAGCAGCAATTGCAGCTATGCGGCATGCTCGCATGCAGTCTGTAACCGCTTCGACGGACAGCCTTGATTTTGTGGCGCCAATTCGGGTAGGGGAAGTCATTGAGGTTGAGGCATTCGTTTCTTGGACGAATCGGAGCTCCATGGAAGTGTACGTGTCTGTACAATCGGAGAACTTATTTACCGCTGTTCGCAAAACGACAGTTACCGCTTTTTTTACATTCGTTGCACTTGATGAGAAAGGCAAGCCCGCCGTCGTCCCGACCGTCATTCCGGAAACGGAAGAGGAGAAGCGGCTTCATGCATCGGCGCCTGAGAGGCATGCGCTCAGAAAGAAACGAAAGCAGGACAGACAACGCGGATAATGATATAATTAGTTGTTATTTTTCTGATTTTTGTTTCTTGATTGGGGGGCGATAACGATATGAGCAACAGCGAGACAACTTATTTGCAATTGTTGAAATACGTTCTAGAGAACGGAATGAAAAAAGAAGACCGTACGGGTACTGGTACGATTTCGACGTTTGGCTATCAAATGCGCTTTGACCTAAGCGAGGGATTTCCTTTGCTAACGACCAAACGCGTGCCGTTTCGGTTAATTGCCAGTGAGCTTATTTGGTTTATACAAGGGGATACGAACATCCGTTATCTTCTTCAGCACAATAATAACATTTGGAACGAGTGGGCGTTCAAAAGATGGATCGAAAGTGCGTCTTATACGGGACCTGATATGACGAATTTTGGTCTTCGGTCGCAATCGGATGCAGATTTCGCCAAAGTCTATGACGAGCAGATGGAACTCTTCAAGCAGCGGATATTGACTGATGATTCATTTGCGGCGGAATTTGGAGAGCTTGGCAATGTGTACGGCAAGCAGTGGCGGGACTGGAAGACTACCCAAGGCAGCACCATCGATCAGCTCAAGGACGTTGTTGAGACGATCAAAAAAAATCCGGATTCAAGGAGACTGATCGTCTCCGCTTGGAATTCAGAGGATGTGCCAAGCATGGCGCTGCCTCCTTGCCATACGATGTTTCAGTTTTACGTGACTAACGGCAAGCTGTCCTGCCAGCTGTATCAACGCAGTGCGGATATTTTTCTAGGTATTCCATTCAATATCGCAAGCTATGCTTTATTAACCCATATGATAGCTCATGAGTGCGGCCTTGAGGCAGGCGAGTTCATCCATACGCTTGGCGATGCCCATATTTATACGAATCATTTGGACCAAATCAACATTCAGCTTAGCCGAGAACCAAAGGCTTTGCCGAAGCTGAAGCTTAACGCTGACAAAAAAACGATCTTCGATTTTGCAGTAGAGGATTTGACCATTGAAGATTACGAGCCGCATCCGTCTATAAAAGCTCCGGTAGCCGTGTAGCGGATCTAAGCTGTTCGAGAGATAGAGAGGAGTTTGCGCTATGACAATTACGTTAATTGCTGCAATGGATCGCAATCGTACCATTGGTATAGGAAATAAGCTGCCGTGGCGCCTGCCTGCTGAAATGGCCTATTTCAAAAGGATGACACTCGGGAAGACGGTGTTAATGGGTCGCAAAACGTTTGAATCGCTTCCTAAGCCTCTTGTTGACCGTCGGAATGTCGTACTGACGCGCCAGCAAAATTTTCAGCCAGAGGGCTGTGAAATCGTTCATTCAGTTGAGGAAGCGCTTGAGCTTTGCAAAAATGATGAGCTGATGGTAATAGGAGGCGCACATATTTATGCACAAATGCTGCCTTATGCGGATACGATATTGCTGACGGAAGTAGATACGATCATTGAAGGCGGCGATGCGTTCTTTCCAGCGTTCTCTGAGTTGCAGTGGCAGATCATGGAAAGCGATAGCAAGGCCAGCGACGAAAAGAATCGATATGCTTTTACGTTTCAAACGTTCAAACGGCGTGAAATGTAGCTTTTTTCGCTAGACACGAACATTTGACGAACGATATGTCATAAAGTGCAAATGATTGTACGGATAATCCATTAACGACGTTAGGACTTGGATGCTAGGATGTTTAAAAATAGCAATCGAGTGCTTTAGACAAAATATTCGTTTTTGAGAAAGTTTAATATTGAATATTTGACGGATTCCCGATATAGTTTGAAAGAGAATCGTAACAGTGGTTAACGGGAAATATGGATGGAGGAATTGCGATCATGTCTACACCTACTGGTTTTATGGAATATCAGCGCGAATTGCCGGCCGATCGCGACCCGCTAGAGCGCATTAAAGACTGGCAAGAGTTTCATAAGCATTTTTCGGATGAGCAGCTAAAGACGCAGGGAGCTCGCTGCATGGATTGTGGTACGCCATATTGCCATACAGGAATTGAACTTGCAGGCTCTGTTTCGGGTTGTCCGGTCAACAATCTGATTCCCGAGTGGAATAACTTGATCTATCGCGGGTTGTGGCGCGAAGCGCTTGAGCGTCTGCATAAAACGAACAACTTCCCTGAGTTTACAGGCCGCATTTGTCCTGCGCCTTGCGAAGGATCTTGTACCGTTGGCCTAATCGGTGATGCGGTTACGATCAAAACGATCGAACAAGCCATTATTGATCGCGGCTTCGACGAGGGCTGGGTTGTTCCTCAGCCTCCGAAAGTACGCACAGGCAAGCGTATTGCTGTAGTAGGCTCTGGACCTGCCGGCATGGCTACCGCAGCTCAGCTTAACAAAGCGGGGCATACGGTAACGGTATACGAGCGCGCAGACCGCATTGGCGGCTTGCTCACTTACGGCATTCCTACCATGAAGCTTGAGAAGCATGTCGTTCAGCGCCGCGTTGATTTGATGGCAGCTGAAGGCGTTGAGTTTGTTGTCAATACGGAAATCGGCAAAGACATTACAGCGAATGAGCTTGTTGAAAAATTTGACGCAGTTGTACTTTGCGGCGGTTCGACTAGAGCGCGTGACGTTGAAATGGAAGGCCGTGATTTGAACGGCGTTCACATGGCTATGGACTACTTGAATGGCACGATCAAAAGCTATTTGGATTCCAACCTTGAGGACGGCAAATATATTTCCGCTAAAGACAAGGACGTTATCGTAATTGGCGGCGGCGATACAGGTACGGACTGCGTGGCTACTGCACTGCGTCATGGCTGCAAATCGGTTACGCAATTCGGTACGCATGCGAAAGCTCCGCTTGTTCGCGACAGCATAAACAACCCTTGGCCGCAATTCCCGAATGTGTACACGCTTGATTACGCGCAAGAGGAAGCGAAAGCACTATTTGGTGAAGACCCTCGGGCATTCTCCGTACTGACGAAGAAATTTGTCGGCGACGGCAATGGCAACCTGAAAGAGCTCCATACGGTTCAAATTGAGCGTACAGTAGATGAGACTGGACGTAAAATATATAGCGAAATTCCAGGAACGGAAAAAGTATGGCCTGCGGATCTCGTTTTCATCGCAGTAGGCTTTGAAGGTCCTGAAACGACGTTGATCGAGCAGCTTGGCCTTGCACAAGACCGCCGCACGAACGTGAAAGCAACTTACGGCAAATATACGACAAACGTTGACAAAGTATTCGCAGCAGGCGATATGCGTCGCGGTCAAAGCTTGGTAGTATGGGCAATTAACGAAGGTCGCGAAGCAGCCCGTGAGGTAGATAAGTATTTGATGGGTACTTCAATGCTTCCTTAATGAACGATAACAGGTTAATAGGATAGAAGAGAAGCGCCCTCGGGCGCTTTTCTTGCTGTGGAACACATTCGTTTATTAGAATAGCCTCTCGGAATTAGATGGGGGATTCCAGTGGTGATGCCAGAATAGTTATGAAATGGCGCTGGAAAATATGGAAGATGAAAACCAGTTTCAAAAAAGGCCAGACTCCACCAATTTTCCA
>NZ_JBXBBJ010000021.1:0-81691 GCF_057221575.1 Paenibacillus sp. Y660
AAAAGGTATTCTTCGCGATTATTGGTGTGATTTCCAAAAGTCAAGGGGTTTTCCGGCTTTTAGCTTACATTTCTATGACTATTAATCGGTTTCCATCGCTTGGAATGAACTGCATAAGTCATGTATCCAATCCAGCATCCGAATTACTTGGATATTTTGTTATCAAATATCTTCTAAAGAGAGGGGAAATCAAATGACCAAAGAGAATTACAAAGTATATAAACTTGAAAATAGAAACGATTTTATTATTTATCTTCGATTCTTAGTTATTGCAACGCATAAACAAATTCAAAGGCTGAAATATTATTTAAAAAAATTAAATGAAAAGATTGAAGAGTTGCACCTTAGGAATGAAGACATTATTTCTTTTGAAGGAACTATCTATAATAATTTTTCCGATAAAATTGGAAAACTAAATATTGAGCTTTTGAATATGTTAGCAGATGAAGCTAATTCCTCTGCATCCTATAAAAAGTTTAGGAAATTGATAGATAGAAAAAAAGGTGAGTTTGATTTAGAAGAATTAAACGATGAGATTAAAGATATCCTAGCACAGCTTAATAATAGTAGAAATTGGAATTCTCACATTCCTGAATCACTGATATATGCACAATATGAAGTAGCAGATAAGTATAACTATATTGATAATAAAACGAGTGTCATTGAAAATCCAAACCCAATTGAAATATATATTTATCAAAAGTATAGAAAGGAATGGCTTTTAAGTTTGTATGATGAAACAAGTAATATGTACAAAGGGTACAGTAAGGTATTTCAACAAATGAAAAAGGACTATTCAAAGATTATAGGTGAGAGTATTCAAATAGTACCTAAATATGTTGAAGAACTCAGACCATTTACAGAAGACTTTGCTATTCCTCAAATTTCCTTCGAAATGCAAAATAAGAAATACAAAAAGTAACTATAGTTTTTGAACGAAGAGACGAAGTCTGTAAAGTACATTGTGTGTGTAATTTACTTTAATACAAAAAGGGGAGAGATAAATGTTAAGACTACAGTCACAGTCATATGATTGGGCTTTAAAGCATATAGAGAAATTCGGGGATACTGATATCTTTCCACTCCCGTTTGAGTTTTCTGCTATTCGGAATTACTGGGAACAAGATGTTAAGCCCGATCTCATACAACAAAATGTTTTAGGGTGGGAGTTGCGTACTTATCGAAGATTATTAACACCAAAACATCGATATGGATTTCGAATTTCTACACAACTTGACCCAATGGATTCTATTACTTTTACAGCATTGATGTATGAGATAGGGCAGGATATAGAAGCATTTAGGATACCAAAGGATCAAAATATAGCTTTTTCTAGTAGATTTGATCCTGATGACGATGGCCGTATGTATGATCCGAACTATAGCTGGGGGAATTTTCAAAACTACTGCAAAGAACAAGTGGATAGGGGTGAATTTCAATATGTTGTAACTGCTGATATTGCAGACTTTTTTCCAAGGATTTATTCTCATCCACTAGAACAAGCACTAGGACAGGCAGTACATATTAAAACAAATCATGTAAAAGCATTAAAAAGATGCTTAAGTCAAATGAATGGCAGTGTTTCGTATGGAATTCCTGTAGGACAGGCAGCGTCCCGTTTACTTGCTGAATTAGTCTTGGACGATGTAGACCGTGGACTAATGGGTGAGGGAATAACACATTGTAGGTTTGTTGATGATTTCAGAATATTTTGTCATACAGAAAAAGATGCTATGGCAGCATTAGCAACTTTAGCTAACTTATTATTTGAAAACCATGGATTAACTTTACAACAACATAAAACTCGCATTATGACGATTGAGGATTTTGAAAATATGATTTTAGGAAACGAAGAAGTAAGAGAAATTAGAGGCTTGAGTGAGCAATTTAATGAAATAGTTTCATATATGGACCCATATGATAACTTTAATTTTGATGATCTTGATGAGGATACACAAGAAAATATCAGACGAATGAACCTAGAAGGAATTTTAGAAGCACATTTGGAAGAGGTGGATGATATTGATATTTCCCTAGTGAGATTTCTTTTGAAAAGGTTAACACAAATAAGTAGTCAGGACAGCGTGGATTGTTTGATCCGAAATTTTAATAAACTTTATCCTGTGGTTAAAGAAGTGATGGTGTATTTTCAAACAATTGAGATAGACGTTGAAACAAAACAATGGATTGGCACACAACTGCTTGACATTTGCACAGACTCAATTGTAGGACATCTTGAATACAACAGGATATGGATACTAAACACCTTTACTAATAATAGATGGAATAATGAGGACAGATATACGAGACTATACACTGAGCTAACTGATCAATACTCGCAAAGAGAATTGATTTTAGCTATGGGGAGAGCAGGATTAGATCATTGGTTTCGTCCAAGAAGGAGAAATGCTTCGGAATTATCTCCGTGGGTAAAAAGGGCGTTTTTGGCGGCGTCAAGTTGTTTGCCAGGCGATCAAGCCCAACACTGGTATCGTTCTCTACCACGGCTAGATATTCTCGAAAAAGTAATAACAAAGTGGGCAACTGCAAATCGATTTGCATAATCAAGCAAGCCACTCCATTTTAATTGTGAGTGGCTTGCTTGATTCATAATAAAATAAATATTGTGGCCAAAGAATGGTGTGTACTTAGGAACTAAGTTGAACATAAAAAGCAAATCGGGGAGTTGGAGTGATTGGAGTGGCGACCCGAGTAACCCTGTTGCGACTGGCGACGAGGAGAAGGCTTAAGCAGTATAGTAGTATTTGACTCGGAGTACATCGCCATATGAGCCACGTGCCTTGGGCGATGTATTATTTATGCTCGAAGTCAATATTGAGTCAACACTTAGATCATGAAATACTTACATCGCGGCTTGAACCGAGCATGCGCTCGTATGCTGGTGTATACAAACAAAGGGTCGGGACAGCCTCCATTAAGGTGACAATCCCGGCCCTCAGCGTTTTGTTAGAACATATCAGTTTAGTGCCCTGTATCTCTGCAGCCTGATAGTGGAAAGCAGATGATTGGAAAGGTAAAACCAGCAATCCATAAGAAACCGACCGCTTTTGTTCGTGTCATAATAAGAGGCGGGAGAACCATTTTTGATTTACTGGGAGAAGTAAGTTGTATAGAAAGCGATATTCGCAATTATTCTGTGCCTGCAGATAGAATTAGTTGTATGGAATATGGCAATGACTTACGAGGAAGCCTCCAAATCAATGATGAATACTTTTGCTCCAGAAAGGTGTAAGAGATGACACAAACCGAAGAAAAAAAACATTGGAAAAGGGATATTATTCTTTTTTTGAGCAGTCAAACCATATCGTTATTTGGTTCTGCATTAGTTCAATATGCGATTATGTGGCATGTGACGCTTACTACAAAATCAGGTCTTATGATGACGCTATTTATCGTCTGCGGGTTCATTCCTACTTTTCTGTTATCGCCGTTTGCTGGTGTGTGGGCGGACCGCTTCAACCGAAAATATCTGATTATGATAGCGGATGCCATGATCGCTATTGTTACGCTGCTGCTCGCTCTCACTTTTTTACTGGGATATGATGCGCCATGGTTGTTGTTTGTCATTGCCGCCGTCCGCGCGCTCGGAGCAGGCATTCAAACGCCTGCAGTGGGAGCGATATTGCCGCAAATTGTTCCTGAGGATAAGCTGACGAAGGTCAATGGAATAAACGGAACACTTCAGGCGCTGATGATGTTCGTTGCGCCTATTGTCAGCGCGACGCTGCTTTCCATGGCAACCATTGAAGTCATTTTCTTTATCGATGTTATCACAGCGGCGATCGCGATCTTTACGTTATTTTTCTTTCTGAAAATACCTTTGCACCAAAAGGCGTCGGATAAACAAACGACAAGTTATATGGATGACTTCAAGCAGGGATTAAACTATATTAAGAATCATAGCTTCCTGAAAACCTTTTTTATTTTTTTCGCCTTTTTCTTTGTATTAATGGCTCCGGCCGCGTTTTTAACGCCGCTGCAAGTCACTCGCAGCTTCGGAGATGAGTATTGGCGGTTGACGGCCATCGAAATTGCTTTTTCAATCGGGATGATGGCCGGCGGGGCCATAATCGCATCATGGGGCGGCTTCCGCAACAAAGTATATACGATGACTTTCGCTAACTTGATTATGGGCGTATGCACGTTAGTTTTGGGCATTGTTCCGATATTCTGGATTTACTTAATGGTGATGGCTGTATTCGGCGTTGCAATACCAATGATGAATACGCCAACGACCGTCTTGCTGCAGGAAAAGGTGGATCCGAATTATATGGGGCGCATTTTCGGCGTATTCGGTATGATATCGACTTCGATGATGCCAATTGGCATGCTGATTTTTGGCCCGCTTGCGGATGTGATTGAGATTGAATGGCTGCTTGTTGGGACCGGATTGTTAATCGTTACTCTGGCCATATTCTTCGCTGGTAACAAACGCTTAATTGAAGCCGGAATGCCTGCAACCAAGGAAGCATTGCAAGAGTAAGTGATGAATTTTGCAGCTGGAGCGATTGGAGTTCGGACTCTCAGAACCCTGTAGCAACCGAAGACGAGTAAGTGCCAAAAGGCATATAGTAGTAAGTATGATTTGAATACATCGCCACAAGGGGCTTGCGCCTTGGGTGATGTATTTTTTATGGTCTAAGTTAACACGGAGTCAACGCTGGCCCGTTAAAAAGACTTTCATGAAGCTTCGAATCGAGCATCTGCTCGTTACGATGTAAGGCAGTTACAGCGCTTGAAGCGGTTGCCAGCCTTTGTGTGTGAGCTGTCATATAGAATCGATTAAGCCAAGTCAACAACTCAACAGCCAAAAGTACTCATTCAACATGGAGTCAACAAAATGGTGACTTCAGGTGATTGCGGCAGAAGTCAACTGTGCGTGTTGCTGTTGCATTGGGCATATGAATTGCTCCTCTCAAAATGGATGCAAAAAAGCCGCCAAAGCTATGGCGGCGATGATCGGTTTACTATTCTGATTTTAATATCAAGAACTCCAACCGGATAAGGTGGCAAATAAATTAGCTTCGTTACAATTATTCAAGTGTTGTAATCGTCTAGTGGGTATTCAGATATTGTCGAGAAGTAGCTGTTATTTCGTGCAGCAAAAGGCCGACAACGCGATCATCCTCGAAAAAGCTACGCTGCATCAAAATTCTGACAGTTTGAATATCGGCCTCAAAATCTTGCGAATCCCAAAAGCAAATACAGTCATTGCGGACCATGAGCCGCGCTTATTCTGGATGTATTGATCGTTGATTATATAAGTTCGAGTGGAAGTAGGGCTCTTCAGACCGAACTCTTCCCACTTCGCCGGATCATTCGAACCTCCGAGCCTTACAAGCATATTCGCCGACTCGCTATTTATTTTAGCTGGAATTTGCTCGTATGCTTGGGTGATTTGTGCATGAAATTCGTCGATCGGATTGCCGCTGACAAGGCTCTCCAAGTGGATGCCTTCGCGAATGTAAGAAACGTATGCAAGATGGTCAGCCCAGAACTCGTCGATATAAAAAAGCCGTACCCGCTGCTCCGAAGTGCTCATCGGCTTCTCGCCTTTCAAAATTCCGAGTCTATCCGCGTATAAAATTCGCCTCTGATCCTCCACCATATCCGAATAACTGTTCAGTTCCTGGCGGATATGGAAGTTTTGGCCCATAATAACGCGCTGAATATGCGTAATTTTGCTGCGGAGCACCGACTCTTCGAGAGCCTCATCCTGTCTAGGAGCGCGAATCGCTTTATTGATGCCGAACTGAAGCATCAACTCGTCCTCCAAGCTTACGAAAAATACGGAGGCACCCGGGTCACCTTGGCGGCCAGAACGCCCGCGCAGCTGGTCGTCGATCCGCACGCTTTCGTTTACATGTGTACCAATCACATACAACCCACCCAGCTTGGCGACAGCTTCTGCTTGCGTGGGGTTGCCGCCGCCTAGCCGAATGTCGACGCCGCGTCCCGCCATATTTGTAGACACCGTCACGGCACCGACTTCGCCCGCTTTGGCGATGATCTCTGCTTCCTCTGCGTCGTTTTTCGCATTCAGAACATGGCAAGGTACGTCGGCAACGGCTAGCGCCTCCGCCAGCATGTCAGACTCCTCGACGCTTGAAGTACCGACGAGAATTGGACGCCCCGTCGCATGGACGGACGAGATTTCGTGTACAAGCGCCTTAAGCTTGGCTTCTTTATGGGTATAAATCCGGTGCGGATGGTCGATCCGTATGTTTGGCCGGTTCGGCGGAATTTGCACGACCTGCAGCGCATAAATATCTTCGAATTCCATTGCGGAAGCGTGCGCGGTAGCCGTCATTCCGCAAATCTTCGGATACAGACTAATGAAATGTTGAAGGGTGATCATCCCGAGAATTTTCCCGCCAGCATTAGACTGCAGTCCTTCTTTGGCCGCAAGCGCGGCTTGCAACCCATCCGGTAAATACCTGTTCTCCGCCACGCGTCCGGTATATTCTTCGATCAGCTCGATTTTACCGTCCCGGACGATGTAATCGACGTCTTTTTTTAATAACGATTCCACATGCAGCGCGCAATTCAATGACGTTAACAAATGACTGTTATGGCTATCGTACATATTGCCGCATCCCAGCAGTGCCTCCGCTTTCGCTGAGCCTGCTTCATTCAAGTATACGTTCCGCTGGAACTCATCGAAGTCGTAATGCTCTGCTTGCTCAAGCTGCCGAGCCACTTCTGCGAAACGAATGCGATCGTCGCTGGAAGTGCCCGACTCGTCGGTGATGACTAGCGGCACCCGCGCTTCGTCGAGAAGCAGTGAATCCGCTTCGTCGACGATGACGTAGTGGAAAGGACGATGCACGGTATCGGCTTCGTTTAGTGCGATCGTGTCGCGCAAATAATCGAATCCCGCCTCTTTAGCCGTAACATAAGTTATATCCTTGGCGTACGCTTCCCGTTTCTCAAACAGGCTCATACCCGCTTGAACCGAGTTTACTGTTAACCCAAGGAAACGATAGATCGGGCCCATCCACTCCGCATCTCGATTTGCCAAATAATCGTTAAAAGTCAGCACATGAACGCCTTCGCCGGTCAGCGCATTTAGATAAGCAGGCATAACAGCAGAGAGCGTTTTTCCTTCACCGGTATGCTGCTCGATCACAACTCTCTCGTGCAGAGCGATGGCAGCCATGATCTGGACATCGTAAGGCTGTAATCCGAGCTTTCTCTTCGCTGCCTCGCAGACTAACGCATAAGCATCGACAAGCAGCTCATCCAAAGGCGTACCCAATTTTGCTTCTTTTTGCAGCCGGAGGGATTCCGCTTGAAGCTGCCCATCGTCCCATGCTTCCAAATTCCGTTTCCTGATGAGCTCCACTTTGTCCTGATAGACTTTCAGCTTATTCTGGGTATCGCGGTCTTTGAATTTTTGCATCAACTTGACGGCTAAATTCATCGGAATTGGTCCCTCCTCGGTAGAAATACGCGATTCTATAGTGGCTAGAGTATAATCAAACTTTATAAAAATAGCAAGATTTGGAATAAAAAAGAATTCCCTTTGCTGCATTAACGGCATCGACGAATCCATAAGTAGGTGCAACCGTTCTTTTGTAATTTTTTCCTACTCATCCTTTAACCGTCGTTGATACAAAACAACAGACACAATGGTTAATACAACCGTCCATACAAAAGTAATGAGGAGAGGTTTTAATAAATCTCCTGTCGTAAAGCCTATATTGCGTATACCTTGCAAATGCACAAGTTCTATCCTTTTATCGGGGTGGCCTTTATTCAAAATTTGTCGTTACAGGCTGCGCGGAGAACCTTACCATAAATAACGGCAAGTATTTTAGACAATTGCTTACGGCGCAATGATGATTTCGGTCTACTAGATGAAGACGAGCACAATGCTGTCGCCCAATTTTCTGTCGGAGCCGGAGAAAAGACAATCCACATAAAAGGGGCAGGGCTGTAAGCTGCCGGAGAACAAACTTAGATTAGTAGCTAATTGACCGTTTTTTCTCTGCACCAAGTGGGCTGAGTCTTTGCCGTTTTTCATCCATTTTGATATGTGTGACGTCCTCTTAAAATGCCTATTTTTTGAAAAATATGGTAGAATGGAGATGTTGTTGAACAATAGGGGGAAGGTAAATGAACAAGAAATATTGGGTGGGATTGATTGTGGCAGTCTTCTTGCTGGGAACGCAACCGGAGCCTGGGCAGGACCTGTTTGGAAGGAAGTAAAGGCGCTCTTTAATCCTTCGCTCAAAGTGGAATTGAACGGTCAGGAAATCGATGGAGTCAAGGCGTTACAGTACAATGGAAGTTTATATTTGCCAGCCAAGAGCATTTCTGATTATTTCGGTCTAAATTCGAAACTCGTTTTCGACAGCAAGGCAAATAAATTAACCATCGGCGGTCCCATGTACGTGGATTTATTTGATCGGGACACCTCGAACTTCTTCCAGATTGTCATTAATGGCAATTGGAGACCCTCTGTAATGACTGATAATTGGAAGTTGTACAGCAACTATTATATGGGAGTGGACTTCCGATTGGAGTCAGAGGAAGGCTTGACCTTGGACGAGTATGTCAAGCAGGCATTGAAGAATGCGTTCAAGTACGTCAAAGTAAACAAGCAAACGAATACAAAGGTCGCCGGAGCAGAAGCCCAGATAATTGATTACGAGACAAGTGACACGGTCGGCAAGTTGGTCTTCATCCAAAAGGATTCCAATTTCGCGACCCTGATGTTCTTTGTCGATAAGACTCGGTATCAGGCTAAAGATTTGAAGGAATACGACAAAATTATCGCCAGCTTCAACATCCAGTAGACTTCGGGGCATGGAATCTTGAGTCGAATATCAATATAAATTAACGGGTGGCCGGACTTGGCGCCCTGTTTTTTAATAAAGCTTACCGTTACAGACAGCGCGGAGAACCGTATCACAAGTGATGGTAAAAGAATGATAGGGGTTAGTCTTCGAGTGCTGTACCTAATGATCGCCATAGACTTGGAAAGGCAGTTCCCTTGGCGCATTCCAAAGGTCAATCACATAGCTGTAAGCTCTTTCCGGTAGAATCCAACAGCTGGAGCGATTGGAGTTTTGTTTCACAAAACACTGTAGCGAGCGGGAAGGAGTAAAGCAGAGAAGCGAGTTGATGCATTTAGAATGTTGAATACACCTTCAGATAGACTATATGCCTTTGGCGGTGTGTTTTTTATGCTCCGTGTCAACACGGAGAAGCATCACAGACAATACGAGGGATTACTTGCTGAAATGAAACGGATGGATACATTAAGGACATTAAAGCTTCAACCGTTAAGTTCAAAGGAGCGAGCACATTCAGCGGATGAGGACCTTGGTCCATACGACATTTCAGTCCTTCACTTCGAAGTCAACTCACTAAGTATTCGTGAGTGGAATCAACATGGAGTCAAGGTCATTGAAATTACATCTGATATTTACGTAGGGATTCCAACACCCTATAAGGACCGACCTACTTTCTTACAATAGGTTGTTAGCAGTAATTTGATTAACGGCAGTTTAAGATCAATCGAGGTGAACCGTTTTCAAACATGATGGTAAAGGTATGATGGGTTAGTCTCGTTAGCCTCCGAGGGCTGTACCCGATGACCGCCGCCATAGGTTAGTAAAAGCAGGTTTTTGGCGCTTTCCTAAGGCCAAGCCCATAGATGTAAGCATTATCTGAGGAGTCAACTTTTTAACTCCAGAGAGGCACAGAAAGAAGTTACAGATTGGGCTGGGATAGTGAATTCTCATTCTCATGACTTAAGCGACATCATTTTAAATGAGGTGGCCATTTTATGTCTGATTGCAGAGTAACAAGAGCAAGCAGGATTCAGCCACAGTATGCGTAATGGCTCGGCTTCTTTTGCTTGCTCTTGTTTAATTACTCAGCCACTTACACTTGGCTAATTGTAAGCACTTAGTTTACACTGGGACTGCTTCTTTTATTACTGGATAGAAAGTTCTTGCATTTTTTTCACTATCCCGTGTTCGAAAAACAGTGATATCAAGCTTCTCCCCATTAAGTTCAACTGGGATGTTTTCCCTGCCATCAAGAAAAGCAACTGTACCAAGGGCAAGTAAGCCTTCCGCACTTGTACCTACAAAGAATCCCCCTATATCTTTCAACAGTTTTGTTTTCTTGCCTTGCTTATCTTCTTCCTCCAGTGAATATTTGATAGTTATGACTTCAGCTAGCTTACTTGCTTCTATTTTATTTACTTCAACATGTTTGATGAATACGATTGAATCTTCTTTTTTTAGTTCGACGTAGGGACCATCGTTAATCAAATAATGGTACCAAAAATGATGGCCGCCCAATTTTCTTTTTTTACTGCCTTGTTCTCCTAAGAACACATGTTCAAAATAAGAGGTACTATTTCCTTTGAATTGTTTGAACCAGAGAGTTTTTAGCATTTCTATCCAATCTTCATCTGAGTTTTCGACAGCAATATGTCCGTTGGATTGGGCATATTCCCGAGCAATTTGCATTGGCTTAGTTCCAATTGCAAACTGTAAGAACTCGCTGATTTCAACCTGCTCCTCAGGATTAGAAGGATCATTTAACCCTACCCCCCATTCATAATTATCGTGCAGTTTTAAGAATAAATCGTAGGACCTCTGTTTACTTTCAGGAATGTGTATTTCCTTGAATACTGAAATTTCATTTTTTTCACTCCCTTGTGATAGAGATTCATCGGGGGTGGGGCTCATATCGACAATAATGTAACCTTGTTCTGCTAACTTTTGATTGTCACTTAATCCTTTAATTAAAGGATATATTCCGTTTCCGTTCATATCAGCTTCCCAAATTTGTTGAAATGTCATAAAGTACTCCTCCAAAGATGTATTTTTGAATCTATATAATCTTTTTCAGATAACACTGTTTTTATTTATTCAAATCAAATTTCTTTCAAGCCAATTTATGTTATTTAATCATCAATAACGGGGGGAGATTTGCTGAGCATTAGAGAGATACCAGTAAGATTGTAGAAAGGGCGCGGTATCTGGAGTACGATATTCTTCTGGATAATTCTCTGGCAGCCAGAAGGTACATGCCATTTGGCGCGCATCTGTACATACTTGTAAGCTCTAGTGTACTAAAAGCGCTTAAAGTATATGGAATTAAACCCAGTTAGATGTCGTTAAACCGCCTTGTCAGCAAAGGTGGCGAACTTTTGGTTTCGATCCGCTTGGCGGTAGACGGTCAGAACCGCAAGGATGGTATATTTCTGCATGAAGTCAGGGCTTAGAAATATGCTTGGGGCAGCAAAGCTTAGGGGTTCAAAAGGGGAAAAAGCGGAACCTATATTCTCAAGAGAAATGAAAAACCGGGCAGCTTGTCCGCAGGGCAAGAGATCCATTTTCTGAATGAAAAAGCCGAGCCGCTTGTTTCGCTAACACAAGATTTTCGAGAGAATCGTGTGCTGTTCAGTGAAGGCAATTTGTTGTACCTGGTGTCGATTGAAGAATTGGTCTAACCTTGCTCTCCTATTTTCATTGACTGTTCCGGTTTATAGTTATAAACTCGTTACATGGGTCTATAACTATAAACCAGATAGGGGAGGCTATTATGAGCAACTTGAAGCTATGTGAAAGTGATTATCGCTTTATGCTTGTCGTGTGGGAGAGTGAGCCGGTGGCGTCGGGAAGGCTGGTAACCCTATGTTCAGAAAAACTTGGCTGGAAAAAGCCCACCACCTATACTGTGCTTCGGAAAATGTGTGAAAAAGGACTTCTTAAAAATGAGGATACAATTGTAAGCTCCATTATCCCAAAGGAGCAGATACAGGCTTATGAGAGTGAACATTTTATCGAGCGGACCTTCGAGGGCTCGCTGCCCCAGTTTCTCGTATCTTTTTTCGGCAATAAAGCACTCTCCAATAAGGAAGCTGATGAGCTAAAGCGTCTGATTGACGAGCATAAGGAGGGTTGAGTATATGGAAACGTTGTTTCTAAAAATACTCAATATGACTCTCACAGCAACTTATGTGATCGTCGCCGTGCTTCTCATCCGTCTGCTGCTGAAACGAGCGCCGAAGAAATATTCCTATTTGTTGTGGGGTATTGTTCTGTTCCGCCTTGTATGTCCAGTGTCCATTTCTTCGGAGTTCAGTATCTTTAATGCTCCACCCTTTGATATGACCGCAGCACAAAAGAGCGGCGAAGCGACGCTGAGCTATGTCCCTGCGGATATCGGCTATATGAAGAATCCGGGGATGACGGTGGGCATACCGACCATGAACGTCATGATTAGCGACACCCTGCCTCGGGCTACCCCGGCTGCTAGCGCGAATCCTCTGCAAATATGGATACAGATCGGCGCAATCTTGTGGTGTTCAGGCGTCGCTGTATTGCTAATTTATGGCATCGTGTCCTACTTATGCTTGAAACGTCGCATGGTCACAGCAGTCCGTCTGGATAACCATATTTTTGAGTCCGACAGCATTCGATCACCGTTTATTCTTGGCTTTATCAAGCCGCGAATTTATATCCCCTTTGGGCTTCGAGAGCAGGAACGCGTCTACATCCTGAAGCACGAGGCCTATCATTTAAAAAGAAAAGATCACCTTATCAAGCCGCTCGCATTTGTGGTACTCGCCTTTCACTGGTTTAATCCGCTTGCGTGGCTTGCCTTCGCATTGATGGCCAAAGACATGGAGATGAGCTGCGATGAAAAGGTGCTGTCGGAGGCCGGTTCGGGCATCGCAAAGGAATATTGCACGTCTTTGCTCTCTTTTGCGGCAAACCGCCGCTTTCCGTCTGCAAGCCCGCTGGCCTTCGGAGAGACGGGCATCCGGGAGCGCGTGAAAAATATCCTTCGGTTTAAGGCGCCGAAAAAACGGGTGATCGCCTTCTCTGCCGCTGCCTGTATACTAGCTGTCGCCGTCTGTGCAACGAATCCAATCATGAATGGGGTATTGAAAGAGACTGGAGAGCCGTACGGCAGCTATCGCTTTGAGGAGCAGGTGTATATGAATCTACTGAGCTCGTTTAAGGCCTTTGAAGGATTTAAGGAGTACTACACATTTACCGAAAACTCGCTTATCATAACCGACGAAGCCGGCAATCAACAGAAAATGGCGGCTGTCTATGAACGGAAAGCTTTAGATGAGCAGAGTTTTAAAGAAAGCTTTATGATGCCTAACATGAATGTTCCCGATATTTCCGGATATAAGGAACGCTATCAGTACGTACTTAATCATTCGGCCGTTGATCCTGGTTATCGTCTTTATCTGCTGGACAATGAGGTATGGCTCGCGAAAATGCACAAGGATAACGTCAATACCCTAAAGAGCGAATATATTTGGAGTATTTATAAAATTTCGAAGCTTGACGAGGGAATGCCTGAAAATGCTGCTATCGTGGGATCTCAGGACGGTGTCGATGCTTTTCTAGCTTTGCAAAAGGATTTCAAATCAGGCTACGACTCAGACAAGTGCTATAACATCACACCGGAATCTATTAAAGAAAACTCTGATTATACAATTTTCAAATATGACAAATCCTCCGCATCATTTTTGCTATATGAGGGAGAGGTATATCCGCTCGGTGAGTTTTTCGGCGGCCTTGGCGTAACAAGCATGGCTCTAGCCGATATGGACAGTGACGAGAAATCGGAATTGTATTTTACATATTCATGGGGCTCCGGCCTTCATCGTTCTCATGTGGCTTATTTTAGTCCGGCAGCCAAAAAAATTATAACTTTGCCATACACACATTTTAATGAGGATATGATCCTCGTGGATAATCATGACGGCAGCCTGTCCCTATATGCGGCGGTCATATCAAACATGGCGGACTTTGCTAATTTTTCCACTGAGAGAAACGAATATTTATCGGATATTGTTTATGCAAACGGACAGATCTTATTAAATGCTGCAACTAATGAATGAACTGGAAGCAAATAGGAAGAGCGACTGAGGAAATAGTGATTGGTTTTATGATGAATACGCTTAATTCATTTGACGTTACTTTGGCATACTGCTAATGCATATATCCTAAAAACAAACCTGTCACTGAAATTTGTGGCAGGTTTGTTTCGTCACACCCTCATAGATGAAGGCGAACACAAGGCTTCGCTTGATCTGAACTGAACGCTTCGCGGGCAACTGGTTGCTGGATGCGCTAGATGTACTCAAAGCACGGGGGAGGGGAGGAGGAGCTCTATAGCGGAACGTCTTCAAGAAAATACATCGATTTATTTCGTTGACAGCATGCTTATAGATAGATATAATAATTTTCGAGTGAAATTGAGAATCAATATCAATTAAAGGGGTTTGAGAATGAATAAAAAATTTCTTCTGTCCATCTTTCTTATGTTGTCTGTTATTTTCGTCAGCGCTTGCGGAAACAATGCCTCGACCAATGAAGCATCGTCTCCAAGCGCCAGCCCGGGAGCGAGCGAACCCGTAGCCACCGAACCGGCAGCAAATACCGGTACGATTACGTATCAATCCGAGCTCGGTCCGGTAGAAGTGCCGGCAAGTCCGAAGCGTATTGTTGCTCTAACGAACGCGCCGAACGTCCTATCGCTAGACGGAACGCTTGTCGGTGTAGATGAGTGGACGAACAAGAATCCGCTCTTCACAGAGAAGCTGTCTGGGGTAGAAGTTGTATCCGAAGACAATCTCGAGAAGATTGTCGAGGTAGAACCGGATCTAATCATCACCGATGCAAACAGCAAAAATATTGATAAGCTGAAGGAGATCGCGCCTACTGTCGCCTATACGTGGGGCAAGCTGGACTACTTGGCGCAGCAGCTCGAAATCGGCAAGCTGCTGAATAAAGAGCAGGAAGCAAAAGCTTGGATTGATGATTTCACACAACGCGCTGAAGCAATCGGCCAAGAAATCAAAGCGAAGATCGGCGAGAACGCGACAGTATCGGTGTTCGAAACCGACTCCAAAAACTTCTACGTGTTCGGCAACAACTGGGCGCGCGGAACCGAGTTGCTGTTTCAGGCAATGGGTCTGAACATGCCGGAGAAAGTCAAAACGGACGCTCTCGGACCAGGCTACTATACGCTCTCCACTGAAGTTCTCAGCGACTATGCCGGCGATTATCTCGTTCTCAGCAGAAGCGCAACGGGAGACAATTCCTTCATGGAGTCGGATACTTGGAAGAAAATCCCCGCTGTCCAAAACAATCATATCATCGAGATTGACACGGAAGCTGCTACTTACAGCGACCCGACGACACTCGAATATTTGCTAAATATCTTCAAAGAAGGTTTCCTGCAATAATCATTCACGTAACGCATGGGCAGGTAGAGAAGGCCGAGATACCTCAGTGAAAATAGAGGCTATCTCGGTCTTCTTCTTGCCCGTTATGACCTTGAAGGAGGAGTTACAACATGCTTGGCAGTCGGCATCCCAAGTCTTTTGCTATCAAATTCGTAGTCAGCTTGGCGGCGCTCGGGGTCATGTTCTCGCTCGCTATGCTGCTCGGCGCGAAGGATGTTTCCTTGCGCGAGCTTTGGTTTGTCTTTACTAACCAAGGCGGGGACGATAAAATCGCGATGCTCCGGGAAATCCGTTACCCGCGTGAAGTGGCGGCCGTGCTTGTCGGCGCAGCGCTTGCGATAGCTGGCGCAATCATGCAAGGCTTGACGCGCAATCCGCTAGCCGACCCCGGGCTTCTCGGACTAACCGCGGGAGCAAAAGCGGCGCTCTCTCTCGCGGTTGTCTTGTTGCCAGCGATGGATTATTACGGCATCATGCTCGTCTGCTTCGTCGGAGCTGCGCTTGGCATGTTTCTCGTAATCGGCATCGGAGCGGTAAAGAAAGGCGGCTTGTCTCCGTTTCGGATCGTGCTGGCCGGCTCGGCGGTGTCTGCATTTCTGTATGCCATATCGGATGGAATCGGTCTCTTGTTCAAAACGTCCAAAGACGTGACGATGTGGACAGCGGGTGGGCTGATCGGCACGACGTGGGGGCAGATTCAAGCGATTAGCCCCATCATCGTCGGTTCCCTTCTTGTTCCTATGGTTTTGTCTAAGCAGCTCACGATTTTAAGCTTGAACGAAGAAGCCGCCGTCGGCTTGGGGCTTCGAACGGCATACGTGAAGGCTATATTTTACATTCTAATTATATTGCTGGCCGGTGCGGCCGTCGCGCTCGTTGGAAACATGGCATTCATTGGGTTGATGATTCCTCACATGGTAAGAGCACTGTTTGGGACCGATTATCGCGCGCTCATTCCGATGTCGGCCATTTGGGGAGCGACTTTCATGCTAATGGCGGATACGCTTGGCCGAACGCTCAATGCGCCGTTCGAGACGCCGGTCGTGGCAATTATGGCGGTGCTCGGACTCCCGTTCTTCTTATTCGTCGTGCGTAAAGGAGTGAAGTCGCTATGATGTTGAAGAATGCGAAGGTGCAAAAGCAAGTTGTCGTCTTCATTGCCATGCTGCTGCTCATAGCCGTGACGATCGTTGTTGGAATAAGCATCGGCTCCGGTTCGGTTTCCTTCGAACGGTTATTCCAGGCGCTGCTTGGACATGGCACGACTAAGGAAAATCTCGTGTTGTTCTCTATCCGTATGCCACGTATTGCCGTGACGTTGTTGGCTGGCATGGCGCTGGCTCTGTCGGGGGCAATCCTACAAGGTATTACGCGGAACGACTTGGCCGATCCCGGCATCATCGGCATTAACGCGGGAGCCGGCGTGGCGATTTCGGCATTTTTTCTTTATTTTCCACTCGATCCACAGACGTTCGCTTATGTGCTTCCGCTTGTCGCGTTCGGAGGAGCGCTGGCGACGGCCGCTTTAATCTACTTGTTCTCTTATTCCAGAACAACAGGGCTGCAGCCTGTTAAGCTCGTACTCGTCGGAATAGGCTTCGCGCTGGCATTGTCCGGCTTGATGATTGTCCTGATCTCCTCGGCCGATTACAGGAAGGTCGATTTTATTGCGAAATGGTTGGCGGGCAACATTTGGGGAGCGGATTGGCCATTCGTATGGTCGCTGCTGCCGTGGCTTGCGATCCTGCTTCCTTACACGCTATACAAGTCGAACGCCCTTAACCTGCTGGCAATGGACGATGTGGTTGCCGTGGGGGCGGGCGTCTCCATCAACCGGGACCGGCTGTTGTTGCTCGGGAGTGCCGTTGCACTTGCCGCTGCGGCGGTATCCGTCACGGGGGGAATTGCATTCGTAGGCCTGATGGCTCCCCATATCGCCAAGGCGATCGTAGGGCGCCGCCACCAATATTTCGTCCCTCTCGCTGTCCTGATGGGAGGTTGGCTGCTACTGTTCGCCGATACCGTTGGGCGTAATCTCGTCGATCCGGCAGGCATTCCAGCTGGCATTATGGTCGCGATCATAGGAGGACCTTACTTCCTGTATCTTCTGCTGAAGAAGTAATCGCGGTGATGCTTTATTTGGGGATGGTATCATTGGACGATTTAGAAGTGCTCTGGGTCAATAGCAAAGTTAGTTGCCAGCTGGAGTGATTGGAGTTCTGATGAGGGGAATCCGGTTGCGGTGAGGGAAGAGTACGAGCCGAAAGGTGTATTGCAGTATGCAAGATTTGAATACATCGCATCTGGTTACTAGCCTTGGGTGAGAGTAATGGTGGTTGTAGCTTCATAGCCCACCTATATAAAACCGAGACCCGCAAGATGGAGTACATCTTGCGGGTCTCGGTTCTTTTTTGCTCTAAATAGAATTGCCTGCTTAGCCGGTAGCAACGGCTACCCAGTGCCCCTTTCTCACTTCCACGAATTCGGAGTGTTCGAGACCATAGGGATCAGCTTTGGAAGCTTCCTCATGCGGCACTAGCTTTTTCTGCGATTCAACCTTGGGATCGGGTACCGGAATGGCCGCCAGCAGCGACTTCGTATAGGCATGGATCGGGTTCGCGTAAAGCTCCTCGCTTTCGGCCAGCTCGACGATCTTCCCTTTGTACATCACCGCGACGCGGTCGCTAATATGCTTCACCATCGATAGATCATGGGCGATGAACAGGTACGTTAAGCCGAGCCTTTGCTGAAGCTCCTCCAGCAGCTTTACGATCTGGGCTTGAATCGAAACGTCGAGGGCGGACAACGGCTCGTCGCATACGATAAATTCCGGCTCCACGGCCAGCGTCCGCGCAATGCCGATCCGCTGACGCTGTCCGCCGGAAAATTCATGCGGGTACCGCATGGCATGAGACGGGTCGAGCCCAACCATCTCCAGCAGCTCCTCGACACGCCTCTGACGCTCCCGCTTGGTGGTCGTTATTTCATGCACGTCAAGCGCCTCGCCAATAATATCAATGATGCGGAGTCTTGGATTCAGGGATGCGTACGGATCTTGGAAGATGATTCCCATATGCCGCCTCATCGTCTTCATCTCCGAGCGGTTTAATTGCTGGAGCGGAATGCCTTTGAAGAGCACCTCACCGCCCGTCGCTTCATTTAAGCGGAGAATCGAGCGGCCGGTCGTCGACTTGCCGCTGCCCGATTCACCTACCACGCCAAGCGTCTCGCCTGCCTGTATATCGAAGCTGATATCATTAACCGCCTTAACAATCTGTCCTTTTCCCATGTCAAAATATTGCTTCAAGGCGCGAACCTGCAGCAGAGGCACGCCTTCTTCCCGCTGAACGATAGCAGGAACGGTCTTCGGTTTTTTCTTCTCGTCGAGGCGCGGCAATGCGTTGAGAAGCTTAACGGTGTATGGATGCTGCGGATTTGCAAAAATTTGCTCCGTTGACCCCGTCTCGACGATTTCCCCGTCCTTCATCACGACGACGCGGTCGCACATGCCGGCCACGACACCGAGGTCATGCGTAATTAAAATGATGGAGGTACCGAGCTGCTTCTGAATATCCTTCATCTGGTTAAGAATCTGTGCTTGTATGGTAACGTCAAGTGACGTTGTCGGCTCGTCCGCAATAAGCAGCGATGGGCGGCACGCTAACGCAATAGCGATCATGACCCGCTGACGCATCCCGCCAGAGAATTCATGAGGATACTGATGATAGCGGGCTTCGCTGTTCGGAATGCCTACGAGCTTCAGCATCTCAATCGCTTCCGTCCGGGCTTGCTTCTTGTCCAGCTTTCGATGCTTGATCAAGCTTTCTTCAATTTGATTGCCGATTCGCATCGTCGGATTAAGGGAGGACATGGGATCTTGAAAGATCATCCCGATATCCCTTCCGCGTATGGCCTCCATTTCTTTGTCGGTTTTAAAGGCAAGGTTTTGGCCCTGAAAAAGCACCTCGCCGTTTTTCACCATGGAAGGAGGAGAGGGCAGGAGTCTCATAATCGTACGAGCGGTAACGCTTTTGCCGCTTCCGGATTCGCCTACGATTCCCAGTGTCTCGCCTTTACGGACTTCAAAGCTGACATGACGGACTGCTTCTATTTCTTTGTCACGTGTAAAAAAAGAAACAGATAAATCGTTAACTTGCAATAATATATCCATATATGCACCTGCAATTCTGTGGTTTTCCAATAATTTTCAATGAGTGTAATGATTGTTTTTACTTCATACTCCTTATATCATGTATAATGAAAAAAAGTAAGTGGACAATTTATAAGTTATTGACATATTCCAATACTTAAAATAAAATCTACTATATTGATCGGGATAATGCAATTTAAAATTACTAGAATGAAAGGAAGCGGACTAGCTTGAAAGGGCATGCAACTGCAACGGGTAATGGCTTTGTTGATCATATTGCCGCCATCTACCGCAAAATGTTACTACATCCGGCCTACAGTCTGCTCATATTGCTGCTAGGAGCACCCGTATCCGTAATCGTGTATGGCGTTCATCAATATCGAAAATCCAAGTACGGCTACAAAGCTATCGCCGAGGAGACGAGGAACAAGCTGCTTGCGACCGGGTACCGGGATAAGCTGGTGCTCGAAGCTAAGGAACAGCTTATTCGCAAGCACTGTTTCTTCGGGCAAACCGTCAGCGCAGAGCAGACCGAACTGGAAGCAAGTCGGATGGCTGAGATCAAATTCAATGAAACGTTCAGCCATGAGCTGGAGAAACGGCTTGCCGGCGAGAGCGGACTGAAGTTTTCGTTTGGCGATACATATCATGCGTTAGCCTTGAATCCGGCCTTTTTTGCATTATCGATAATTATCGGTTTCCCTATGTATCTATTAATGGCAATCTACTCTATGCCTTATTTGAAATACGTTGCGGAACGATTGGTGATGGCTATATTCGTCATCTTCGGAGTTGCGTTTCTCGTTTTTACGATCCTATATATATCGCCGATGAATCCAGCGGCTAATCTATTAGGCGAGACAGCGACCGCCGAGCAAATCGCAGCGTTCAACCATCTGTACGGTCTGGATCAACCTTATCTTGTCCAGCTGTGGGACACGCTTAAAGGCATCCTTACTTTCGATCTTGGCAAGTCTTTCGCAGGCAACGAGAACGTGACCGCAGCTATCGCGAGTAAATTTCCGGTGACGCTGACGTTAACGGTTATCTCGACGCTGATCGCCGTTTTAATCGCTCTGCCAATCGGCATTGTTTCGGCTACGAGGCCTAATTCTTTTTTTGACTATAGCTTTATGTTCATTGCCTTGCTCGGATTATCGATCCCGAATTTTTGGCAGGCTCTTATTTTTATTTTGAATTTCTCGATTAAGCTGCCATGGCTGCCTGCAACGTATAACCCCGAAAACTGGCTGTCCGCGATTATGCCGATCGTCGTTCTCGGTACTGGTCTAACGGCTGCCGTAGCCCGCATGACACGTTCATCGACGCTGGAGGTCATCCATGAGGATTACATTACGACCGCCAGGGCAAAAGGGCTTGCCCGCAAGCATGTGATATGGAAGCATGCCATAGGCAATGCGCTAATCCCGATTATCACGGTCATCGGCCTGCAGTTCGGCGGTATGCTCGGCGGAGCGGCGGTTACGGAGAAAGTTTTCAATATTAGCGGTATAGGCAGTTATATCGTGGACAAACAATTCATTCCTGACATTCCTAGCGTGATGGGCGGGGTCGTCTATACAGCCATTACCATTTCGATCGTGAACGTTATCGTCGATTTGCTGTATGCGTTTTTTGATCCTAGAATCCGTTCGAAAATGAAACAATACTAAAGCAGGTGCTACTCTTGACGAATTCTACTATCACTAAGCAAGAAGTCAGGTTCAGGCTGAAATCAAGCCAAGAATACGGCCAAGCGAGCTTCGCCGGCATCGTATCCCTGGCTCTGGCGCTTGTTCTTCTGCTAAACAGTTATGTTCCCGGCGACGGGTCATTTAAGCCAGCAGTACTCATCGTAAGCATTGCGTATTTCGCCTTCGCGCTGCTTGAGCTGGCGGTATGGGCGCTCATTCGAAGCGATCTTATCCGGTTCGGCGCGATTAGACGTTCCACAAGGCTGCTAGGTTATGTGCTGCTGTTAAGCATTCTAACCGCGAACGTGTTCGTTGCAACTACTGCATTCCAGCTCATTAAGCAGAAAAAAAGCGCGGCCTACACGCTAGCCGTTTACTCGCTGCTTACGACCTTGCTCGTATTCGCGGTGTCTGCCCTCAACCTGTTCAAGCCCTATGTGGCTAACGGCTTCCTAATAGGCATGTTCCTGCTGATCGTTGCCGCGATCCTGCAGCTGGCAGCGTTGCTCCTGGTTGCCAAGTACGCGGAGAAAGCGGTTATGCCGCGCTGGATGGGATTAGTTGCCGGCATTCTTATTTTAACTTCGGTGTCCGGCAATTTGTTCGCTTTATTCCTTGGACTATTGCTGATTGCCAAGCTGCGGGATAAGGGCTATACATCCGGTTCCAAGCTGGGGGAGGTCGTGGAGCGGCTGTCGAGAAGCTCGACTTCCATGCTGGGACTGCTCTTCATCTTGTTCCTGCTCACATTGTCCATAACCAGTTATCTAACCTTCGATTACGGCCTTGCGATCGAGAACAACTACAGCTTAATTCTTCAATCTCCTGAGCTGGCCTATCCGCTCGGAACGGATAACTTCGGAAGAGACCTGTTCTCGCGTATCGTCTTCGGAGCACGCATTTCATTGGCCGTCGGTCTATTGTCAACGCTCGTACCCGTCCTGATCGGGGGCGTGCTGGGTGCGGTCTCCGGCTATTACGGGCGGCACACGGACAACATCATTATGAGAATACTCGATATCCTCTATGCGATACCGGGCATTCTGCTTGCCATTGCCATTATTGCGGCATTCGGCGCAAGCACCGTCAATTTAATACTGGCATTGAGCGTAGGCGCGATACCGACGTATGCCCGGACGATGAGAGCGAATGTCATGCTCGTTTCCACTCTGGAACATGTACAGGCCGCCAGGGCGTTCGGCGCAAGCGACCGGACCATTTTGTTCAAGCATATCGTACCCAACTCCATCGCACCCATGATCGTAAAATCTACGCTGACGATTGGCACCGCGGTTATTTCGACCAGCAGCTTGAGCTATTTGGGGCTCGGCGTAGAGCCGCATATTCCGGAATGGGGCAACATTTTAAAGCTCGGAAGCGCCTATCTCGAGACGCATGCCTTTACGGCCGTTTATCCGGGACTTGCGATTATCGCGCTGGTGCTCTCGTTCAACTTCCTTGGCGACGGCTTGCGCGACGCGCTTGATCCGAAGCTGGATTAATGCTTCAATCCCTTTTTTTTAACCTCATTCATATTCCATCGACTTCTACGTTGCGAGACATGAACGGACGATTACTGAATGTGAGTTAACATACAAGATAACGATAACCCAGGAGGAGAATACCATGAAGAACAAAGGCAAATTCGCCGCTTTGTTGCTAATCAGCCTTTCGATTATGCTCAGCGGCTGCAAATTAACGACTAAAAACGACGTGGCGGAATCGCCATCGCCAACGCAAGGAACGGAAGCTGTCGTCGACAGCAATCCGGTGGACATAGAGCTGCTTGGCATGAGCTCCAACGAGGCTGACCTTAACATCGTTCGCGACCAGCTTGCAAAAAACGGATTTAACGTTAAATTGAATGTACAGGCCGATTACGGCAGCTTCAAATCGCAGCAGGACGCCGGCAATTATGACATCGCCTTGTCCAGCTGGACTACCGTTACCGGCAATCCCGACTACGCGGTTCGCTCGCTTTTCAAGACAGGCGGAGACTACAGCATCCTTGCCGATCCAGAGATCGATACTTTGATTGATGCCGCCGGTGCTCAAACGCCAGAAGAGTACACGGAAACTTACAAGCAATTCGATCAAAAGCTCGTCTTCGACAAAGCTTATATCGTGCCGCTGTACAACTCGCTTAAAGCACAGGCTTTGAACCAGGACGTACTGAACAAGGACTCCGTACGCATCTCGAAGTCCCGTTCGCTTCCGTGGGAGGACGTCGACTTTAAAGACACAGCGAAGCGCGGTAAGGATGCGCTAGTGCTTCAGTCGACTATGCCGACGCTGACATCGCTTGACCCGATCAAAGGCAACGATGGCTCCATCAATATTATCAATACGAATATGTACGTTCGGTTAGTGAACCTGACAGATGACGATAAAATCACTTCGGAAGGCTCCTTGTCATACAATCATGCCATTGCCGAAGGCAATTCCGACTATTACTTCATCCTAAGAGACAATATCAATTTTGCCCAAATCAAAAACAAGCTAGCAGCAGATACAGGCGAACGCGTTGGTGCTGACGATGTCATCTTCTCGCTGAACCGCGCAAAGGACAAAAACTCCGTGCCTGACCACCGTACGTTCACTCTTCACGAGCATATCAAAAACGTCGAGCTGGTGACGGATGCCGCAGCACTGGAAGCTGTTAAGCTCTCCGGCGGCAGCGACAGCGTGAAATCCGCTCTTGAGCAAGGCCTTGGAACAAAAATATCCGGACTCGTATCGGACAAGAAGCAAGCGAACAACAAAGAGGGCAAATACCAAGTCGTTAAGCTTACGACGACTGAGCCTTTCCCTCAAGTGCTGAACTATTTGGCTCACCAATCGGCAGGCATCGTGTCCAAGAAACAGGTAGAGAGCATCAATACGTACGACGTGGCTAAATTCGACGTGAACAAAGATATTCCTTACGGCGACCAAAACACGGTAACGGAAGGCAGCGCGTACAACAATACATTGTATACGAGCGGTCCTTACATCCTGTCCTCCAAAAACGATTACGAGGCGATCTTCTACAAAAACCCAGCTTATATGACTGGCACGGAAAATGAGCCGAATATCGCCAATATTAAGATCCGCTTCATCAAAGACGCAGACAGCAGCTTGTCCGCGCTTCGCAGCAGCGAGATTCATATCTACTACGGCGTATCCGAGACAAAATTCGACGTCGTGAAGGGCGACAGCAAGCTGGCGCTTCAAACGGTACAGAGCAACGCTGTTTCTTACTTGCTGTTCAATACGAAAAACCGTCCAGTAGCAGAAAGCGCCGACCTTCGGAAAGCCGTTCTCTACTCCATCAATCAGGACGAGATCTTGTCTTTCTACAACGGCAATAAATTCAAAGCTGTTTCCACGCTTAGCCCGCTTGTCGATACCGGCCTGGAGCTGAAAGCCGATCCGGCGAAAGTGAAAGAATTCCTAAACGCCTACAAAGCGAGCAAGTAACATTTTAATAATGGCAAGAGACTGCCTCCGGTTATCGATGATGACCGGGGCAGTCTTTTGCATATCGAGCTGCTCGCATGCAGAGCACAAAGGAGAGATCACGAATGGTTGACAGATTCAAGACCAATACGAAACTATCGCAATGGGATGCCCTGATGTTGGAATCGCTGAAGGCATACGACTGGTCGAATGATGAGCTCATTAGCAGAGTTCAGGTCGGCAATCTGCCTACGGATAAAAGCAAGTTCCATTTCGATTACGCCGCTTTAACCGCTTTGGCGAACGAGAACGCGGACACCTTCGCGCAAGCTGTGAAGAACGGCTATCAAATCAAGTACAACACGATCCGCGGCATTCACAGCTGGATACTCGTCGCGCTGAAGCAAGAAGCGGAGCTTATCCTGGAGCCGGACAACGAAGCGGTCATCGCCTGCTTGTCTGAAGCTGAAGCGCAGCGTTTAGCTTCCGTCCTTTCATTCGGATGGGGCTTATCGCCTCACGAGGGGACACAAGACTCGGACGGAAGAGCCTCGTATAGGGTCGCGCCTACAAGAGCATAAAAGGCTGTACCGGTGGCGAGGGGAGAAGAGTAAAACCAAAAGTCGTATCTAGTAAAAACAGTGAGTTTAAATTCTCAAAAAAAAAACCAGATGCAGTATTTACTGCATCTGGTCCGTTTTTTTCTCCAATACCGTAAATCGCTACAAAGAAGTGGATCGATCACTCTTGGGGACGAGTGCCAGGCTCCAAGCCTGTAGAAGTCGCTGTCTTGATAAGCCGTACCGTTACGTCACTATGTAGCCGAATTTGGCAAGATAGCCGGATAGCGGCGTCCTCGATTCCTTTGTTACGGAGGACTGTCGCTTCTGCCTCTTCCATCTCGCCCGCATTCCCAGAGAGCACCTCTACAGCGCATGTCGTGCACTTGGCATTGCCGCCGCATCTGTGCAGGATGTCGATCCCGTTATCCTCTAAAGCAAGCACGAGCTTCGTACCTTCAGCTGCCTGAATCGCGTCTCTTCCTTCTACTTGAACCGTCGGCATTGGCCATTCCTCCTCGAATTGTTCATCCTCATATTTTCCTAGCCCGCTTATATTAAACCATTACTTTCGTGAATAAGTCCAATTCGATAGTCATTTTGTTAAAAAGAATCCTATAGTTGGAGTTTTCTTTGGACCAAATAAAATGGCATTGATAAAGAAAGATAAAGTAAAATGAAATTATTAATTTAAAAGGAATTGATACGAGGTGTATACTTATAGACTATATAATCGTTCCTCCGCGCAGGAGGCAGAAGTTTCGAATGAGCATGGGCAAATTGTTGGCTGCATTCGAAGAACGTATCCGAACCCTATAATGAAAATTCTTGATATTTTTATGGAAGGGAATCTTTTTGCCGATTACAGAGTTACTGATGCTGAGGGAAACTTAAAAGTTGAGGCCAAACAGGTTAGGTCTTTTATAAAGAGAAGACAGTATTTAATTAGATATTATCATGATAACGATTCGTCCCAAATCCATTTAATAGATAAGAAACGATTTGATCTGGGGGAAAAAACGAGTTTTGAATTCGAAAGTAAAAGCTATCAGCTAAGCAAACCTCTGATGGATTGGGGAAAGATTACACTGGATGGCAAAGTAGTGGCGGAATGGAAAGAAACATTAACAATCCCGCCAAAAGCGAATTTTAAGTTAGTCGATCCCTCGCATGAAAAATACGATCTGCTTTTATTAGGCATCTTTCATACATATCTTCATTCACCTAAATAATAAACATAGGAGGACAGATGAAGAAAAAAGGTTCGCTGTCTTGAGGTAAGGGCAAAAAAATGGTTTAGGAGGGAGAAATGTTGAATAAACCGGTTAAAATTATATTGTTTATTGTTTCTATTTTTTTGTTGCTAGATTCGTTTAGCAATATATTTAATGAAAATGTTCTTTTGAAGAAAATACTTGCAATAGTAATATCTGTTGTTTCTTTGTTTATAGTCTTTTTTGCATTACGAGACAAAAACAAAAAAAAGGAGTGAGAGTTCATTGAGAATTAAATGGAGTAAAAACTTACGGGACAATAACATGACACAAAGAAGGCCGGTATACTCACTCTTTCGAGCAGCTTCCGACCTATTTGCTGTTTGAATAAATCATTTTTCACCAAACTTACGCTGAAAATATTAGATCTTATTATTATGTCTCAAAGTAACAACTACATTTCCTTTTTTGCGGCCCTGATCGACATACCGATGCGCCTCTACGATTTGCTCCAGCGGATAGCAGCGGTCAATAACGGTTTTCAGGTGGCCCGTTTCCGAAAGCTCCTTGAGAAATACAAGATCTTCTTTGCTTGGGACTGCTGTCCCGCCGATGATTTTCTTGTCTGTTGTCATCGAATACCACAGCGCTTTAAGCTCTGACCCCGCCATTGCCGTATGCAGATAATAGCCTTTGTTCTTCAGCGAGCCTTTGCATGGTGAGAAGGTAGTCTTGCCTGCCGCGTCAAAAATAATATCGTAGGTCTCGCCGTTTTTCGCGAAATCCTCTTGCTCGTAGTCAATGACCTTATCTGCTCCTAGAGACTTTACCAGTTCTATATTCGGGGTACTGCATACACCGGTGACTTCTGCCCCAAAGTACTTGGCAAGCTGCACCGCAAAAGTGCCTACACTTCCCGATGCGCCATTGATCAAGACTTTCTTTCCGGGCTGGATGTTGCCTTTTTTGAGGAAATACAGAGCGGTAAGTGCTCCAACAGAAAGAGTAGCAGCTTCATCATAGGTCATATTGTTCGGCTTTTTTACCACAGCCCCATCCTCGGGCAGACATTTATACTCGGCGTGAGCACCAAATTTCACCTTGAAGGTCGATGCAAAAATCGGGTCACCTGGCTTGAACTGTGTTACATCCTTGCCGACTGCTGCAACTTCACCGGCAAGCTCCATTCCGAATATCGGATTTCTTGGTTTTCTAAAGCCTAAAGCAATTCGACCGGGAAGCCAGAACATGGGAGGGACGTTAAAGCTTCGCATTCTACAGTCCCCGACGTTTACAGTTGTCGCATAGACTTTTATTAATAATTCATTGTCTTTAGGCGTAGGTTTTTCGACCTCTTTGAGCTGAAGAACCTCAGGTGATCCGTATTTTGTTGCTACAATTGCTCTCATTTTAGGACCTCCTTATGATAGGTGTGTTGCTATTAGCTCATTGCTTCGGTTCTACCGACTCCGAACGGATTGCAGATAAATGGAATCCTTTAGCGATCAGCCATACCGCTAGAACCATTTCTTGCAAG
This sequence comes from Paenibacillus sp. Y660, assembly GCF_057221575.1. Classification (NCBI taxonomy): domain Bacteria; kingdom Bacillati; phylum Bacillota; class Bacilli; order Caryophanales; family Paenibacillaceae; genus Paenibacillus; species Paenibacillus sp. Y660. Next base: position 27,859 of record NZ_JBXBBJ010000021.1, read on the forward strand.
CCTAACGGAAGCATCAAAACAGCCTGGCTCATCGAATCAGGACTGATTAACAAGCCTGCGGCTAAATACAATAGGGCTGCAATGAGACCCCAACCTGACAACCATCGAGGAATGAGTTTTGTTTGATACAATAAATAGTAGAAGATCAGAGCACCTAGAATAAAAACGATTTTCAAATTATAATTAATCCAATCAACTGCTTCTAGTAATATAGTGCCTAAAGTTTGAAAATATGAAGCATCCGGTGACCCTGCGCTTACATATTCCTGACTAACTGATATTAGTAATAGCCAGTTGATTGCAATGGCAATATAGGTGACGGTTTCAAGCCCCCCTCTGAACACAACATACCCAAGAGCCAAGGCTTCATTATGTTTTTTTAAGATTGGAAACATCATAACTGGAATCATAGCAAGCGAAAATCCCATAACTAACAGAAAGAGAGCTCCTATGATCACTCGGTTTTCATTTGCAGAAACTTCAATCAGATAATCCGGAGCATCTAGAATAGGTCCTGTAAAAACAACACTTAAAATACCCGCAAGCGTCCCAATTATGAATAATACTCCCACAATTCTTGCAATATTTTTGTTTGCTTTCATTGATTATCTCTCCGTTTCTTGAACGATAGTGATAAGTTTCACGGTATTATTAGACATAAGTCTTCTTCATCCACTCCGTTATGCCGAGACCCTCTGATTCATGTAATTCCTCAACGTCAGTCATTCTAATCAATGACCCGTCTTTGATGGCAATAAAGCTATCTAATATGGATTCGATTTCCGTTATCTCATGGCTGGTCATGACTAATGTCTGAGATTCCAAATCAATATACGATATCATTCCCTTCACGATCGATTGACGCACCATCGGATCAAGTCCAGATAACGGTTCATCCATTAAAAGGTAAGGTACTTCTCTGGCTAGCGTAAGCACGATTTTTAATCGGCTGCGATTTCCCTTTGAAAGCTCTTTGATTTTCTTATCTGGGTCTAGCTGCATATATTTCATGATTTCTTCAGCCTTAGCCATATTGAAGTCCGCAAACTGCGAAGCCTCAAAGGCCAGCGCTTCTCTTACTGTGAATATGGAATAGAAGGAATCATGCCCTGACAAGTAAGAAACGAGCCTGCTGATTCTTCGATTCGCCATTTCTCCATTAACGGTTATGGTACCGCTCGACGGCTGCGAAAGTCCTGCAATAAGCTTCAAAAGTGTTGATTTTCCACTGCCATTTTCGCTCACAATGCCTATGATTTTACCCAAGGGGAGCTTCAATGAAATGTTCCTAATTGCAGGACGATTCATAAACGTCTTTGAAACATTAGTCAATTCAATCACATTACGCATCTCCTTTATCCATTTTGTTTAAATGGTTCTGTAGTCCTGAGATCATTTCATGTGAGCTGTATCCCATTTCCTGCATGACCTGAACAAACGTTAGAATCTGTTCTTCTTTCAAATTCCCGCGCAGCTTGATCAGTCGATCCTCATTTTCTGTTACGAAAGTTCCTTGACCTCTTCTTGTTTCCAAAATGCCCTCACGCTCCAGCTCGCTGTAAGTACGCTGAATGGTGTTCGGGTTGACGTTGTAGGATAACGCCATATCGCGAACAGATTGAAGCTTATCGCCTGCTTTTAATTCTTGGCTAACTATTAGTCGATTGATCCGATCTGCCAATTGCAGATAGATTGGTTTTGAAGTATTAAATTCATCCATTCCATCGTTACACCTCAACTTTCCTGTCAATGATCCAGGCACTCAAATAAAATAGTCCAATGGTAAAAATAAAGTGATACAGATATTCTCCCGCATAGGCGGGTATAGGCTCTATAGAGAATGTCGGAAAATTCATCTCCAAGCTTATCCACTGCGTTAATAATTGATATGGTTTAGAGGAATCGAATAAGGCACCTACCCAGCTAGGTATGATGACCGCGCCAAGAAGCGCTAACCAGGTCCAACGTCCAATTCTATATTTAAGTGCGTGGTATATGGACCATAAGAGGATCACGAAGGTACTGATCATAATAGAGATTATAAAAAGATGAGCAAAAACCAACAATGCCGCCTTCAAGGTATCCGTCCAATACGCTTCAATTAAATGGAACTTTGAAATAATCAGCAATCCCGCCATCAAATATAGAGTAACTAAAGATACAGCCATCATGGCCATTCCATTCAAAATTTTACTCAGGAGCAGGGCGGCTGCCGGTCGGGGATTATGCAGCCAGAGATGCAGCTTATCGGCCTCTGTTTTCAAGCTGATAAACAAGATAATCGGAAGATAAAAAACATGGAGCAAAATAGCAGCTAACAAGGGGATGAATAGGTATAAGTTGTCACCCGTATTCATATCCACGTACAACGTTAACAATAAAACCAAGAAGTTAATGACAAGTCCTATGAAAAAAACAGTTCTTGTCAATTGAAAATCTTTTTTGAATAAGGCTGCCCGTGCGGACATTTAAATCTCCCCTTAATTTGAATTTGAATAACGAATTATTGTATTTCTTGGTTTACTACTATTTGCTTGCTCGTTTTTGACGACTCAGAAGCGAAGGCAGATAAATTGAATCCTTTAACGATGAGCCATACCGCTAAAGTCATTTCATAAGAAGCTACTGGAATCGCCAAAATGGCTCCCCATGTTGAAAGTTGAAGAATAATACCGAACATTTCTAACAAGGCTGCGATAAAAATGAGTGTCGCTCCAGTAAGACCCATGACGGATATAAATCGTGGAACGAGTTTTGATTTATAGAGCAAATAACTGCACATCATCGTGTTTATGCCAAGCATAAAATTAGGTCCAAGCATAAAGGTCCAGTCATGTACGGCCTTTAATAATGTACCTGAGGTTTGAAAAGAGGAAGCATTCGATGCGGCTGTTTCTACAAATTGCTGACTTAAGGTCAATAGGGATAGTACGCTGACAATGCCAACCGTAATAATAATGGCTTCAAGAAACCTAAAGCAGACATACCCAAGAGCTATGCTTTCATTTTGTTTTCTTAATAGGGGAAACAGCATAATTGAAGTGCCAATAGCTGAGCAGACAAGAATTAACTCAAAAAGAGCTCCCAGCAGCACCTGGTTTTTATTTTCAAAGCCTGCAGTCAGGTAATCCGGACCATTTAGAATAGGATCGTATAAAAGGAGACCTACAATTGACGAAACGGCCGCTAGTATAAATAACACCCCGACAATGATTGCGGTTTTTCTGTTTGAAATCATTTTTTTATCTCCTCTGCGTACAACGTTAATAATAAAACCAAGAAGTTAATGACAAGCCCTATGAAAAAAACAGTTCTTGTCAATTGAAAATCCTTTCTGAATAAGGCTGCCCGTGCGGACATTAAAATCTCCCCTTAATTTGAATTTGAATAATGAAATATTGTACTAGTGAAATAGTACACTAATCCATTAATCCATGTCAATGGAAATTAACATAATTGTCCAGAATCTAAGCTTGGCAGTTTCAAATTAACGTCCTATGCTTATTTTCCTATTTTTTAAAAAATGTGTCGAAAAAAACGATGCTTTATACCTACAATTATGATAGAATTGGGAAATCATTTATTAATAGGGGGGATTATACTTATGCATGTAAGATTGATGAATTCTGCGGGTGGATTGAAAGAAGTGAAAGTCGGGTTCAGTTGGACTACGCTCTTATTTGGGTTTTTCCCAGCTCTATTCAGGGGCGATTTGAAGTGGGCTGTAATTATGTTTATTATCTCGGCAGCAGTTGGAGTATTCACGTCGGGATTGGGAGCATGGATCCCAGGAATCGTATTTTCCTTTATATATAACAAAATATATATTAAAGAATTGTTGAAAAAAGGATACCATCCAGCGGATGAACATGCTCAATCTGCACTGCGTACTAATGGAATCATTGCTGCTTAGATCACCTTTTCTCGGGCAATTTCTAGTTTTACCGAATCCCGAATACATATTTGTATTTTTAGTAACCGCCCAGCAACAGGGCGGTTTTTTTATATGGGCAACAACCTGCAATCAAGTATGTAAGCGATTTGCTGCAAGGCAGTCTTTCATTTTATTAAGCCGTTAAGCAACTTTACAGCCTTCATTTCTACAACTCGTGGTAAATCCATTCTTCGCTTCCCCGTCAGATGTCGCAGATCGTCCCCGCCAAAAGCCTAGTTCGCAAAACAGACCGGGGACCGTTACCCATACACAAGATTATCTCTAGAATAAAGCTATAGACGAGGAACAAGAAAGGGCGATTGAATATGAGAAAATTGTTTCGTTCAACAACGGATAGCAAGCTTACAGGTCTTTGTGGAGGTATCGGTCAATGGTTAGGTGTAGATCCAACTATTATCAGACTGCTGGTCGTTATTGCGGCGCTCTTTAGCTGTGGAGCAGTAATACTGGGGTACTTTATCACTACGTTGTTTGTGCCAAAGGCAAATCATTTCAGCTATTAGACTGCGACTTAATACAACTCGAGGAGAGATGAAAAAATGGGAATTTTACAGCGTGTAGTTAGCATGACGAAGGCAGCGGCCAACGAGATGTTGGACAAAATCGAGAATCCGGTTATGATGCTTAATCATTATTTGAGAGATTTAGACGAGGAAATTGCAAAAGCGGAACGCGGGATGGAACAACAGCAAGTACAGGAGCGCATGCTCCAAGCAAAGCTTAATGATTTGAACGAGCAAGTTGGTTACTACGGAAGCAAAGCAGAGCAAGCAGCAGCTACGGACCGCGAGGTTGATGCCCGTATGGCGCTTGAGGCTAAGATCCTCTATCAGGAGCAAGCCGAAGAGTCGATGAGGCTGCAGCAGCTTGCCAAGCAAGCCGTGCTTGACCTTGAACAGCATGTTCAGACGTTGAAGGAAGAGAAAGTCCGCCTTCAAGGAAAGCGTACAGAGCTAATTTCCCGTGTACAGCAGACTACTGCTGGAACACCAGGCGTAGCGCAATCATTGCATGGAAGCTCAGCTGCAAGAGGCTTCGAGCGGATCGAAATGAAGGTAATGGAATGGGAAGCGCAAAGCGAGCTTGCCAAAGGTTCTTACGGCGTAGACACAGTTAGATATGGCGGTGATCAGCAACAAGAGCAGCGCAGCGCACGTGTGGATGAAGAACTGAAACGTCTTCTGCAAAAGTAGCCTAGCCGGCAAACCAAAGAGTGCTTCCAACAGCATGGATACAGTAAAAACCTCAATCTGAGCAGACTGAGGTTTTTTGCTGCGGTATGAATTTATTTTGTGTTTTAGTCGTTCTTTTTGAACTCACTCACGATAGCAGTCAACTATTAAGATTAGATCATTCTCAATTCGAAGTATGCACGTACATGCAAGCTACAAATTCTGTTCGAAGGTGATGATTACATTTCCTTTTTTATGCCCTTTCTCAACATATCTGTGAGCCTCGGCAGTCTGTTCCAACGGATAGCGTCTATCTATGACTGCTTTTATTTTTCCCGCCTCAAAAAGCTGTTTGAGGAAAGCTAAATTTTCTTTATTTTGCTGTAAGCCCGCAGGCGTAAATATGGCTCTTTTGCTGCCGATCTTTGAAGTCCACAACATTTGAAGCATAGTTCCGAGTGCAGGAACGGTGGAGAGATAGATTCCTCTTTGCTTTAGCGAGCTTTTACAATGTGAAAATGAGCTTTTGCCTACCGCGTCGAAAATAACGTCATAGGTCTGACCGCTTTTGGCAAAGTCCTCTTTCGTATAATCTATTGCTTTGTCGGCTCCGAGCGATTTCACTAATTCTACATTCGTAGTACCGCACACTCCAGTAACTTCCGCCCCAAAGGATTTGGCAAGCTGTACAGCATAAGCGCCTACCGAACCAGAAGCGCCATTGATAAGAACTTTTTGTCCACTCTGAATATTCGCTTTATCTCTAAGGAAAACCAATGCGGTTGTTGCTCCATCACAGACGCCGACGGCTTCCTCGTAAGTTGCATTGGACGGTTTTATTATCACCGCTTTATCTTCGGGCAGACACATGTACTCGGCATGTGCTCCAAAGCTATGTGGACTTATACCAAACACCTGGTCACCTTTCTTAAATGACTTCACGTCTTTGCCTACTGCATCAATTTCCCCGGCAAACTCGACGCCTTGTTTGGTAAGTTTGGGTTTTGTAAGGCCATAAATAAATCGAATCATAAACGGGTCAGCCTTTCGAAAGGCACAATCCGCTGGTGTTACGACTGCTGCATAAATTCTTATCCGTACTTCGTTTTCCTTGGGAGCAGGTTTCTCGACCTCTTTAAACTGAAGAACATCCGGAGATCCGTATTTTTCGCGAATAATAGCTTTCATAAGCATTCCTCCTGAATGGGCTTGTAAATCACTGCTTTATACCTGTTCTTCAAAAGAGAAAATCTCTTCCAATTTTAAGTTGAAGACGAGAGCGATGCGAAAAGCCAATTCCAGAGAAGGGGAGTATTTTTCTTTTTCGATAGCTACGATTGTTTGCCTGGTCACGCCGACTTTGTCAGCCAATTGTTGTTGGGTCATTTCATCATGGTTAAAACGTAAGCTTCGAATGTTGTTGCTGATATGACATTTGGCCATCTTAGACTCCTTTCCGATAATGATAGAGCTGTGTGAATATTCCAGCCAACTCTGACACAAAGCCTGAGAAAATAAATATGATGAACATTACTGAGGGGGACATATCCATGACCAGCGAAACCATCGCTAGTAGAAAGCCGATTGTAAACACATAATGAGAAGTCCTTGTGGCTTTCAATTCAATTATTTTATCCAGCTCATCAGTAAATGAAGGCTCTTTTTCATTTGTTGCTACTGTGTTGATGATGCTGAATACAATATGAATGATAATTTTGGCTACAATCGACACCGGGATTAAGATCAAGATCGCGGCCCCCCAAAAGCTGAAGGTATCTGCCTGATCGAACCCTGCATCTTGATACTTTCGAAACACATACATGCAATAGAAGCTAAAAATCAATGTGGTGCCAATTAAAGATACGATATTCTTTTTTTCTTGAAAAGACATATTTTATTCCCCCTGTACGTTAACCTTTACCTTAGGTAAGGTTATATATACATAATGTAATATTAAACATACACAATGTCAATAATACTTTACATAAAATTGAGAAAAATTTCTAATTAGCCTTGATTTATGTATGAAACCTAGAAAGAAATAACCTCTCCATCATCAGGAACAATAGCAGCATGCTCAAGGCTTAGTTCTTTCAGAAATACTTTGCGATGCTGACGCTTAAAAGTACAATGGCTAATCGCATCCATATGAACGGCAACGATCTTCGTAGCTGGCGACAACTGCGCAATGCGAACGATATCTTCGGCGGTCATCGTGATAATCGTCCCTAACAGCATCTGTGCACGCGGCGTATTCATGATCGCAATATCTGGTTGAGACTCTTGGAATACCTTTTCAATAGCAGGAGTATAAATGCAGTCGCCGACAATATAAATCGAACCGTCCGCTGGAGTGCTTACAATGAATCCAGATACCGGGCCGAGCAGTTTGGCGACGACACCTTTGGCATGTTGCCCTTTAATCCGTTTTATCTGAATGCCACACCAAACAAACGAATCATGAATCGCATGTACCGTTAAGAATCCAGCGGTTTGTAAGAAAGCTTGATCCTCGGGTTGGCAAAATACAGGGATACTCTTGTTTAGAACGGAGATGGCCCTTTTATCCAAATGATCAAAGTGTCGATGGGTCAAGAGCATTGCATCCATGTCCTCAAAGAAATGCAGAGGAACAGGCAACTCCGCTCTTGCGCACAGCTACACAGCCTATTTGGTGTACTGGTTAAGGGAGAAACAAGCTACCTAACATATACAGATTTAACCAATTATATAAAAATATAGATAAGACAATACGGCGCACCTATAATTGAATTAGAAATGGTAAATCATATAATATAAGGAGAGATTATACCTTGTCAGCCATTCAGGTCGGGTTTGCTTAGCTGAAGCTGCGTGCTGTTTCTGACTCCTAGGAAATCTCACTGCCGAGACTATAAGTGATAACCAAGGACCTTTAGGCCTCCGCGAAAGGGTTGGCTTGAGGGTCTTTGTCTTTATTACTGGATTTGGTAGATCATATGAAAGAGGCTATTCCCATCCCGCTGACATTTGCCGAATGGTTAAATCTATCAATCATTTATTAGTGGTCAGAAAATTGGTACCGGGAGTTAATTCACCCATACGTTGGGTGAAAAGTACTATAAAATACCTTTATTGCAGATATTTCCGATTCAGGTTATACTGTCCGAGTGTAATATTTTTCCGATTATTGTCGAATAATTCAAATAGAATAGGCACAAAGGAGGCAGAGAACTAGGCTGCCCTTAAGTCAGGCTACTCATTTGATAGGCAATAAGACTTGGGGCTGGTAGAGTCATTGAATGATAGATGATATCGGATTGAGAATGAATCATATGCAGAAGGAGATTTAAACTATGAATAAATCAATCCAGAAAATTTGCTCACTTGTGATAGTCGTATTAGTATTGATGAGTACAGTTGTTGTACCCGTCTCGGCTGCAACATTTAAGGACACACAAGGGCACTGGGCACAAGCTAGCATGAATAAATGGAATGAATACGGCGTTGTTAAGGGGTATGACGGCGAGTTTAGGCCGAACGATGCTGTTACAAGAGCTGAATTCTCTACAATGATTAACAATATTATGAAATACATAGAAACAGGCGGAAATACGTTTTCAGATCTAAACCCTAATCAATGGTATTATGATACGTTTGTGAAGTTAAATAAGGCCGGAGTAATGAGCGGCATTGACGGAAAAGCGTTGCCAAATAAGAAGATTACCCGTCAGGAAGCGGCGGTTCTCATTTCCAAAGCATTTAATATCGAAAACAGCTCAGTTGCTACATCTTTTAAAGATGAGAATGATATAGCTGGGTGGGCAAAAGGCGCCGTTAAAGCGCTTGTGTCCAAAAAAATTATCAACGGCCAGCCGGACGGGACGTTTAAGCCGCTTGCTCCTTTGACTAGAGCGGCAGCAGTAACGATTTTCAATAATTTTATTCAAGATTTGATTGCCAAATCAGGCGAGTATTCAAAGAATGTTAATGGAAATCTAGTTGTAAATACGGCTGGAGTCATTTTAAAAGATATGAAAATATCGGGTGATCTTTATATTTCGCAGGGTGTTAGCGAGGGCGAAGTCACTCTTAATAATGTAGACGTTACGGGCTCCGTATATGTTCATGGCGGCGGCGAGCATTCCATTATTTTCAACAGTGTTGATGTGAAAGGCGCTCTCGTCGTTAACAAATATAACGGTAAAGTTCGCATTTTGGCGACAGGTAGCACGTCGGTCTCCATTACGAAATTGGAAAGCGGAGCATTGCTTGTTACGAAAGAACTTGTTGGCGGAGGCTTTGAGAGCGTCGAAATTTCGGCTGATGTTTTAGCGGGTCAGTCTGTTGTTCTCGATGGTAATTTCAACAAAGTCACCAATCATTCTGCCACAACTGAAATTACGGCAAACGGAAAAATAAATGAACTGGTTGCGGGAGTAAATACGAATATTAAAGGAAATGCAGTTATTAGCAAGATAACGACTGAAAACGGCACAACTGCTGCAGTTAACAATAAACCCATTACACCAGCTACTGAAAGCAATGGCGCTATTACTGGTGGAGGATCTTCTGGTGCTGGTGCTGGTGGCAACGATAATTCTACGATTTCCGTTGCGGACATCTCTATTAATGAGAAGAATGTATCTCTTAATGTCAGTGAAACAAAACAGCTTACCACAACGTTTACTCCAAGTAATGCTACTAACAAGAAGTTGAACTGGAAAGTAGAAGACAACAGTACGCATGTCGTAACCATTGATCAGAATGGTTTGGTTACAGCTATTGGTGAAGGAGCAAAGACGATTAAGGCAACGACGGAAGACGGGGGAAAATCTGCTCAAGTAGTCATCAAAGTTAGCAAACCTGCTATAACTGTTGCTCTTTCGAAGTATGAAGGCTCCGTTATTGAACAGAATGCAGCTATCGATGATGAGATCATCACGAATAGTAGTAGGCTGTCTCTTAAGTCAGTCGTAGAATCTGTCTATATAGACAACTATTTTGAAACGATGGTTGTTGCAGAGAAAGCTATGCAGCAATCGGAGTACCCATCAGGCAAGTTTGCGTATGCTGTCATCACGTTAAAGGATAGAGAAGGCAATCCAATTGTAGACACAACGGGAATTACTGCACTCGTAACAAGTGAAGCTGGCACTTACGAGCCTGCGTTCGGCGCTGCTCTTGCTGAAGGATCTAAGGATGGAAGCTTTGTATTGAAAATGAATACAGGCAATCCGGAGTCTATTCAACGCTTTAAACTGACTTTCTCGCACAATAGCTATGCTGACACCACTCTAGTTGTTGTTTATATACCAGAGGGAACAGCTTATATCACAGCAATTGAACCAATCACCGGCGAGAAAACCATTGGAGTACAATTAACGGCTGCCAATGTACATTATGAAGGTACGGCTGCCAACAATAATTTGACATACCAGTGGTTAAGATCGGATAACGCGGACGGACTTTATACCGTCATTGAAGGCGCTACAGCTTCTAAATATGAACTGACGAATGAAGACAGTGGACAATTTATCCGTGTTGTCGTTTCCGCAGATCACATAAAAGTAGGCGGTTCTGTTACAAGTGCTCCATTCGGACCTGTTGTGAAGCCAGTAAGCAACAATGAAGTATTTGCAGCCATTGATGCAGCGTTTTTGGGAAGCAATAAGAATCTAAATAGTATTATTTCTAATTTGAATCTTATGACATCCTTGTCTGCATTCTCTGGCATAACGCTTGCTTGGGAAACAAACAATACGGCGATCATCTCGAAGGATGGGGTTGTGACAAGAGATGCCGAGAACGATCAATCCGTAGAATTGACAGTAACTCTTAGTGGAAGAGCGAAGGGTACAAAAGTGTATTCCATAATTGTAAGATCAAACGCTGCGGATAATGTGGAATTAGGCGACTTTGTTGACCCGTACTTTGTAGAGGGCTACCCACAAGCCTATGTGAAGGACGGAACGATTTGGGTTCGCTATAAGCTGAATGCTCCTGCAGATGTATTCATGGTCGTTAATGCGATAAATGGTACTTTGGAGTCCAGTGTGAAGGCGGTACTGGAAGGGCATGCAGGAAAAGATGATCACATATACGCGGTAGAAAAGTGGCCATATTTTAGAATCGACAGCTCTAAGGTCAATCAATTACAGGAATTTGATACAGGCGTTACCTTAAAAAATCGAACTGCTCGTGTGGAATTTGTCATACAGGACACAGGCAAGAACTATACGTCCAACGCTGTGACGACGATTCTGTTCGATCAAGAGACAGTAGTTTCCCTTGATACGCATCCTCCAAATTCATATAGCAAGTTCATTAACGATGACTTGAATGCCATTTATATTTATTATCGTGAATGGATTGATTTAAACAGTAAACCGGAAACGACGGATTATACGTTGAATAATGGCATCGTAAATAATGTCACCTTATACAATTATCCAGATCAAAGAGGCGCTGTGTCTTCCTACGTGAAACTCGAGGTTAGCGGGATAACGGAAGCCAATAAAGGGAATCTACAACTATCCTACACTGGAAATGCTATTCAAGACAAATCAGATGCGAAAAACAAAGAGGTAGCTTATACAAACAGGTCGGTTATCCATTATGAAGAATGGATTGAAAGCACCACCATCACTTTCGACAGAAAGTCGATGATTATCGAGATCGTTCCTGGTTGGAATCCGAAAGATACTGTGATACAAGTTGATAAATCCTTATTTACAGTTAGTGTTAAGAATGAAGGTAATTTCACGCCTGATTCAATTTATTATGGTTACAACACGGGTCACATTTCTTACAGACTGAAATTCGATTCACCGATTCCAACTGGTACTACTACTGTGAAAGTAAACACCACAGGCTTAAAGAATTGGGCTTTGGATAATTATCCGAATGAACTCGTATCAAATAAAGTAACGGAGCTTTCAGCACCGGGCACTCCATCAGCAGCTTATTCAAATGGCGAGCTCAAATTAACTTTTGCGGACGGTTTTACTTTTAACAACAAAGGATTTAATGCGGCGGGGCTTGCGCTGAAGGTTGACAATGTACAATATGCGCTAAGAGGCTTCATCGTAAGAGCAGACGGGACGGATAAGAATGTACTGGTTATTGATTTGGAAGACCAATATTCTTCGATCTTTAAGAAAGCTGTTGAGACGGGGTCCGTCATACAAGTTCAATATACAAAGGTAAACGGTGACAATGATCAGCAATTGTCAGATAAGGCAGGAGCATTGATTCCTGATTTTGGATATGTGAGGGTCACTAAGTAATCTTGTTGAATAACCTTTGGGCTTTTAGAACCTTCATTTCCACTTTTATAGTGGATTTGAAGGTTCTTTTTCATGTACTCTAATGAAAAAGGGCAGTCATCTGGAAACGGTTAAACCTTTAGACAAAAATATCCTTTTGACATATAATTTTCAACCTTCGCAGTTTCCTAACTTACCATTTTTTCACGAATAAAAATAGTACGGGAGGGAGAATTGCCGGGTCAACTCCGGATCATTGACGTTCATGTAGGGACGGATAGTACCAATGGCGATTTGATGAAGCTGAGCTGGAAAGCGACATCGGCCGTTTCAAGCACGGCTGCCGTTTCATTAACGAAAGTAATCATTGCTAACGGTGACGGAAATGAAACGGGTTTAGGCGGCTCCACGCACAACATAACCATTGGTACGATAAATAAAGATGCGCTTAGTGCCTTAATTAGTGATGCTCAAAACAAGCATGATGCTGCTGTGGAAGGGACAAATGCAGGGCAATATCCGGTAGGCTCGAAAGCAACTTTGCTTGCAGCCATTCATAGTGCTCAGCAAACAGTAGAAAATTCGGCTGCGACCCAGAAGCAAGTGGAGCAAGCAACGGTTCAACTGAATGCCGCACTGCAAGCCTTCTTGGCGGCAGTAAATGTCGTTATCCCAGGCATTTCTGGTGATTACAACGACTGCTATGAAATCCGTTTAGCCTACGATGCCAAGAAGCTGCGGTTTGAGAGTGCTTCCGCCCTTTGGGAGGGCTTTACTGTTGCCGTATTCAAGAAGGACGGAGAAATCATCTTCGCGCATACGAAGGTTGGCCAAAAAACCGGGGAGAATGGAACGGTCAACTTGGCGGCATTCTCGTCAAGAGTATCGCTGAAGGCAATGCGGGAGTTACACTGACACAGGTGAAAATCGTTGACAGCAAAGTGGCTGCTTCCACGGTAAAGACAGACGATGAGATTATGCTGGCAATTGCTCCGCGTGACAAAGTGGTCCATTTCAAGGATGTTGCTGCGAGCCATTGGGCCAAACAAGCGATTGAGCGGGCATACGCTCTTGGTTGGATTGATGGTTATCCAGATGGAACCTTTAGACCGCAGGGGAATGTAACCCGTGCAGAATTTACAGCGATGATTGCTAGAGCGATCAACTTGCCATCGGGCGCGGGGGCGCTGCCAACATTAGCCGATTGGGATCAAATTCCTGAATGGGCGAAGTCCTATGTATCGGAAGCAGTCGGGGCAGGTATTGTAAAAGGCTATGAAGACAATACGTTTCGCTCAAAAAACCTGATCAGCCGCGCTGAAATGACGGCGATGATTATGCGGGCGTTAGGCAAGCCTCTGAATGGAGGAGAAATATCTACATTTGCTGATGCTGATCAAATACCGAAGTGGGTACAATCGGCAGTAACGGCAGCAGCCAGAGCTGGCTTAATAAAAGGGAAAGGCAATAATCTGTTTGACCCTCATCATCATGCGACTCGGGCAGTGGCTGCAACTATGATCCTCAGCTTGCTCGATTACAAGCAAGCGAGCGAATAGATCTTGGAAGGGAGTATAGTTCATGTGATTGAAAACAGGTAAAAAAATAGTTTTGGCGATGACATGCTGATAGCTATTTTAATGGGTCCATATACGAGGCTGCCAAGCATTCAAGCAGAGGAAGGCGTTCAAGCTGAGGCCTTAAGGGAAAGCAATTCCGTTGGCAACAGTGAATCCATTGATTTGACGTATGAGATTAGAGGTGTAACCGAGTCTATATACGCACAAAATCTGACTGTGACCTTCGATCCTGAACAATTGGAGTTTTCCGGAGCGGAGTCCTTGAAGGAAGGCTTGGTGATCGTTGGCCAGCCCAAGCTCGAGGAGCCGGGGACTATCCGGCTTATTGTGGCGAGGGTGATGAGTCGCAGATAAGCGGAACCGCACACTCTGTGAATGCGGCCCCTTCTGATCGCTTGCTGCGGTTAGGCATTCCCTTGGTGCTTTATATGTTATGGCTATCCATCTACTTTAAGCAATGGTAGTTTCATAGTTTCTTGGATTGGTTATAAATAATATTGTATGTGGTTCTCTTTTTTTCGTCTGAGTAGGGTCAGACAGCGGTTTGTAATAAAGCGTGATCCTTGGGTTGGCAAAATACAGGGATACTCTTGTTGAGGCAGCAAAAAGCCTTCGTCTGATCAGACGAAGGCTTTCTGCTATTGTATGGTTTTCTCCGTCTCGCGAGCATTGTTTGACTAATGCTTCGATGGAGCCAACCTCTCTTAAAATCCAGTTCTCATTGCTGCTCGATCCTTTTCTTTCAGTCGCGGGCATTCGTAACAGTAGCCAAATGCGCTATCCAAGCAATAAGCGAGGCAACAAGCTGTTTTTACTAACATTTTGTGAGCAGGGTTGTTGGGGTGCTGAGTGAAGTTCAGTTTAATATCAAACGGGTTTTTGCGGAGTCCAAATGCGCTTGCATGAACGCCATGCGTAAGCAATTTAACATGATTAATGATCCTGGTTCTGCTTTCTTCATCCTGCGCTTCGGCTAAATTCTCTTCCATTTGAGCGAATAACGCATTAACGATCTGTCCCCACAGATGTATAGCGTTTATTTGGGCAAGCTTAGACAGCATTTGAATGAAGGGCGTTATGTGCTCCCTATAAAAGGAGTCGAGTGATTTCTTGCACCAATCATCACGGTCCTTTATTGGAATGCTGCAAAACCGCGCCTCGTTGATTTTAAAGGAGAAGAGGGGATAGTGTTCACTTGCATATAGCTGCACGGATAAATTAGATAATGATAAATCCAATAGCAGCCCATCGCCGCGAAAAAGCATATGATGCATCGCACCGCATACTCCCGCATACCAGCTGATAAAAAAAGCAGCGGTCGTAGACCGTTCTCGTGCCTTGATAAGCGGTCCGTAAGTATCGATTAAGCGTCTCATATTTTCTTCTATTAATAGATCGGAAGCAGGGATGGTAAGCACAGTGTTTTCGAGCTCATGCAAAGTAATGAAAAATTTCTCCTCCAATTGCTGAAAATCAACCGTGCCCACTGCAAACCCTCCCATTATTTTTGTTTATTTTCAAAAGCATGAACGACGTCGTCAATCGCATGAATGTCTGCCAGAGGAGACATGCCCAGACTAAACCATTCCTTGCCTCCCATCATGTAAATCTGATTTTTCTTGACGGCCGTCATGTTTTTCCACAAAGAGCTATTGATCATTTCGTCGTATCTGCTCTTCACTTCTTCACTGGACTCATCATCCAGCTGCAAAATAATATGGTCAGGGTTATATTCCGGTATTTTTTCGAGTGAAATCGAAAGGCTGAGCTCGCTCTGCGGGAATTCTTTAACCGGCGTTAAACCTAGCGTCTTATGAATGAATTTGCCCCGATCGATATTTTCTCCGTAAATAACGATTTCCTTCGCCATAATCATCATATACATGACCGTCTCGTCGTGAACAAGGGAATCGAGCTTCGTCTTGGCTTCGCCCTCTTTGGTTTGCAAATCTTGAACAATCGTCTCAGCCAGATCTACCTTGCCAAGAACATCGCCAATATCCCGCAGCTCATCACGCCAATTGTCCCGCTGCGGCAAAAGCACGGTTGGTGCGATTTTTGAAAGCTGATCATAATCCTTATCAGACCACCACGTAGGGGCAATAATTAAATCAGGCGCAGCGGCCAGAATAGCTTCAAAATTAGGCGTTTGGGCAATTCCCATCTTTACGGTATCTTTAAAAGGCTCCTTGAGATAGGACGGGAAATCCTGATGATAGTTTTGTACGGCAATCGGCGTAACGCCAAGCGCATACAAAAACTCCGGGTAGACGACGGAAAGTCCAATGACCCTTTGGGGATCAGCGGGGATACTGATGTCACCTTTTAAAGTTGTAATCACACGCTGTTTATCGGTTGCTTCTGTGTTTGTGTTGCTGGCATTCTCAACGGTAGTGCCCGCCTTATTCGTCTCCGTTTTATCAGCTCCACAGGCAGTACTTAACATGACTAATAATACGATAACAAATCCTGCAATCAAACGTCCTTGCTGCTTCATTCTCTGATGACCCTCCTGAAAATCTAATTTTACAAATGACAATCTTCTATTAAAATTGATTATCATTATCACATATCAGGAGTATAGATGAATTAAAGGCTTTGGAATAGTGACGATAACGACAAATTTTTATGCACGATCCCGCCAAATTTTCAGTGCTTCATCAAGCATAAGCTCATGGATGAAAGCCGTATATTCGACCCAAGGATAGGAAGGGATGAAGTCCACCCGGCTGTTTCTAACGGCTTTCAGTCCGAGCCATTGCTCAGCGTTCATGAGTGTTCGCCAGCTCGCTTGTGATAGGGCATCCTCATCCACGATGAGCAATAAACGATCCGCATCAAAATCCGCTAGCTGATCTGGTGTCACCTGCTGATCCGGCTTCAATCGATCGACGCCACGCGCGGGAACAACCTGTAGATCATCATAAAACACCGTGTCCAAGCTTCTGTTGCTCAAAACATGGAACCGGTCTCTAGTGATTCTCAGAATGAGAAGACTGTCATCCTTGAAGGCTTGTTTCACCTGTTCTCTTACAAAGAGGGCCTTTCGATCATAATTTTCAAGCCAAGCTTCTGCAGTTGCAGTCTTGTCCAGAAACTGTGCAACTAGGCGCAAATGCATACGCCAATCGTTCTCCATCCATGGCACAAAGTATGCAGGTGCGATTTCCTTGAGCATGGCCTGTTCCTCCGCAGGCACAAGAATATCAACCCCAATAATGAAATCCGGGTTAGCAAGCCGAATCTCTTCTCTCTTTATTAACGCATTCGTGCTTAGAGGCAGCAGTGTGTTCATGTGATACTTTCGTTTGTAATAATCGGTCCAGGGGTGATCGGCAGGTGCAGCGTAAGGATTAACTTGCAGCGCAATCAGTTGTCCAATGTTGGAGGCATGGTAAGCCACTATTTTTTGCTTGCTGTTCTTCATAAATGCCGCTGGAGGCATACCCGATATCTGTTTGA
Source organism: Paenibacillus sp. Y660 (assembly GCF_057221575.1). Lineage (NCBI taxonomy): Bacteria > Bacillati > Bacillota > Bacilli > Caryophanales > Paenibacillaceae > Paenibacillus > Paenibacillus sp. Y660. The sequence continues at coordinate 45,275 of NZ_JBXBBJ010000021.1, forward strand.
ATTTGCGTCGAAAATAGATATCGTCGTGGTAGCCTACATGCCTTGCGATATCCCTGAGACGATTTTGCCCGCCTATTCGCATAAGCTGCTGCGCCTGCTTAATTCGGAAGGTCGCCAAATAGTCGATCGCGCCGCAGCCATACCTCTTTTTAAACAACCTCATAAAATGACGAGTGCTAATCCCTGCCACCTTCGCCAAATGATCGATCGTCAGCTCTTGCTGATAATGCTGCTCGATATAGCCCCGCACATTTTCCAGTACCGTTTCTGAATCGTCCCCTTGTACATGAAGTGCATCATGTAGAATGGTATGCAGAATCTCTTGAAACTGAATTTGGCCGCGAAATCGTTTTAGGCGATCCTCATTCTGCAAGCAATAGTAAATGGTTTCGCACATGGCATGAATGGAAACCGGAGATATAACGATAACTTCCCCTTTTACCGGAAACGGGCTATTCCGCTTGATGATCTGCATCGCATGCACAGATGATCCGTCAGCCTCCATAACATCGAACCGCATATGATAAAACCCGCGTTCATCAAAGGAATGAGCGGCTGCTTCTACGAGTTGGCCGGGCAAACAAACGTACACGCTGCCTTGTCGGAGTTCGGTGAATTGCCCATCGATGGTCAGCCAGCCTTGACCGCTTGCAGCAACAAGAATCATGTGGGACTCGATAAATTGAAGGCGCAGCTCCCATTCATTCGTGTGGTTCTGGATATGCTCCATTTCCCGAAGCTTAAAACACATGCCTTCGAGTGAGGTGTAATCGTTATTTTTTATCTTATTTATATCAAACAAGCAAGCTCACCGCCCTTATGACTAGCTAAGGAACATTTTAGACCACAATGATACTCTTCGCAATTTCAATGAGATGTGACACTTGCGACGTAATCCTAACGATAGATAATCATCTATTGTTTTTAGAGAGGCCGGTGGGGACATCCTCGCTTACGATGTATATAGAGACAGCTGCATCAACCGCTGATGTAATCATCGACGATGTTCTGATCGTGGATAATACGCTGCCAGGTGGAACGGAAGAACCGGGAACAAAAGCTATTGAGTTCTTAGAGGATTCAGAGCGTAGAAGCCTATTCGATGAAGAGATGTTGAAGTTAGAGCGTTAATTGAACTTATCTAGATACTTTAAAGGCAAAGAAGGGACAGCGATGAATATGGTAATCGATTCCGCCGGCTCGGCGGATATTCTCGTCTATCTGGCTTATGAAGAGGAGGCGTTTCCCCTTAAGCTTGGGGAAGCTCATAAAAGGAGCGGCAGCTTGACATGGTTGTACAGCCGAACCGAAGAAGAGCAGGGCGTGCTTGCGGTAGGAATGGGCAAGCGCCGCGATTTGACGCTTGAGAAGGTCCGCCGGGCAGGCGGGTCAGCTGCTCGTATGGTGCAGCGTGAAGGTAGAAGCAGCGCTTCGCTTGTCCGCATGGCGGGCGGGGCCGAAGCGGGCGCAGTTATTGGAGATAGCCAGCTGGCTGCTGCGGATTGGCTGCAAGAGTGGACAGAAGGCTGGCTGCTCGGCTTATACCGTTTCCAAGCTTACAGGGAAGCGACGAAGATAAACGATTCGGTTGATTTGTTTCTGCAATCGAAGGATTGGCCGGAGCTGCGAGTTGAAGAACTCGCCGCTGTACTTGAGAATGGACGAATTCGTGCCGATGGTGCGATGCTTGCACGGGATCGTGTGAATGAATCGCCGGTTACGCTGAATCCTGATACCTTCACACAATGGATGGCGGAGTACTTCGACCGCGAAGATAGCCCTGTTAAGGTTCATGTGTACCAAGGACAGGAGCTTGTCGATCTTCAGATGAACGGACTGTTAGCGGTAGGCGCAGGAAGCAAACATGCGCCGGCGCTCGTTGAAATCCGCTATGAGAGAAATCCGGAGCTGCCAATGCTGGCCTTGGTTGGCAAGGGTGTTACGTTCGATATGGGCGGCATGAACGTGAAGACGGCCAGCGATATTAGCGATGCCCGCATGGATATGGGCGGCGCGGCTGCTGTCATTGGCGCGATGGACATTTTGCTTCGGAAGCGGGCTAAAGTGAATGTGACGGCACTTATTCCGGTTGTTGACAATGTGCCGGATGCGGAGGCGATTTTGCCGTCGTCGGTCATTCGCTTCCCGAACGGGTTGACCGTTCAGGTCGCTAATACGGATGGCGAAGGCAGGCTCATTCTCGCAGATGCATTAATTCATGCTGCGAATATCGGCGCAGCGGAGGCCATTGATATCGCAACATTGACTGGGAATGTTGGGGCTGCGCTAGGTCTTGGCATCGCCGGCATTTGGGGCGATAGGGACATGACGCAAAGTCTCGTCGAGATTGGCGAGCGCAATGGGGAGAGGCTATGGCCGATGCCGCTTATGGATGAATACGAAGCGGATCTTAAGAGCCATTATGCCGACCTGCGCAATGTCAGCACCTCTCCGTTTTCAGGTGCCATTACAGCAGCGCTCTTTATTCGCCGATTCGTAGCGGAATCGATGAAATGGATTCATATCGATATGGCGGGTACGGTTCAATACAAGCAGGATATGAGCTATTCAGAAGCAGGCGCGACCGGATATGGGGCACGGCTCCTTGCTGACTATGCAATGAAGCAGGAACAACGATAAAAAAATGGATGGAGAGGGGGCTTTGTTATGATTTTGGAAGTCATCGCTACTTGTATAGAGGATGCATTAACGGCAGAGGCAAACGGCGCTGATCGTCTGGAGCTGATTACTGCCATTACGGAAGGCGGCTTAACACCGGGAATCGGATTAATCCAGCAGGTTGCCAAAGAGGTGAGCATTCCTGTCTTTGTCATGGTTCGTCCGCATAGCCGCTCATTCGTATATTCCGATAATGATATTTTGACAATGGCAGCGGAGACGAGGGCAATTGCAGAGAGTGGTGCGGCAGGCATCGTTGTAGGAGCATTGACCTCGGAAGGACGCATCGACGAGCGAGCTCTGGAAGCCTTGCTGCCGTTAACAAATGGCTTGCAAGTGACATTTCACCGCGCGTTTGACGAGCTGGAGGACCAAATTGCTGGTTTGCGGACGCTGAGTAATTACCCGCAAATTAAACGAGTGCTTACCTCTGCCGGACCTGGTCCAGCGATGGAAGCTATTCCGGCTATGCGCGGACTGGTCCAGGAGTCGCAAGGCGGCTCCGTGAAAATATTGGCTGGAAGCGGCTTGAAGCCGCAAGGCATTAAGGCGTTTATCGAACAGACCGGAGTGACGGAGGTGCATTTTGGCTCGGCAGTCCGCTGCGGCAATGACTCGCTGTCTCCAATTGATCCGGCAATCTTGCGGGCATTGGCTGAGAGCCTGCGCTGCGTCGATTGATACTAGAAAGTGAAAAGGTGATTGGCAATGCATAAGGTTGAAAGCTACGTAGTCGGAATCGACTTGGGAGGAACTAAAATGGCAGCTGCGCTGTTCGACTCAAGCGGCACGCTATTGAATAGAGAGCAAATGGAGACTGCCGGCGCTCGAACAGCCGAAGAGGTCGTCCAGCGGATGATCGGAATGATTCGCTCGGTCGCCGAAGGACGGCCATTAATCGGCGTCGGATTAGCCTCTCCGGGAGCGGTGAACAGCCGGGAAGGTATCGTTATTAACGGCACTAACCTTCCGGAATGGAACAACGTCCCGTTGAAGCGATGGATGGAAGCGGAGCTTGGCACTCCGGTGCAGGTCGTTAATGACGCTAATGCTGCAGCTTGGGGCGAATATGTTAGAGGCGCAGGCAAAGGTGCCGAAAATATGGTTTACGTCACCTTCAGCACAGGCATTGGAGCGGGAATCGTCATGGACGGCAAGCTGCTGCTAGGTACACATTCCTTCGCGGGTGAGCTGGGCCACAATATGATCGATCCGAGCGGCCCTATATGCAGCTGCGGAAGATACGGCTGCTGGGAAGTGTTAGCTTCAGGTACAGCAATTCGCGATACGGCGTTAAAGTTCATGGAGAACAGAGCATCGCTCATATCCGAGCTGGCAAGCGCAAGCGGAGACAATGTTACGTCTCAGCATGTATTTCAAGCCATGAAATTAAACGATCCGGTAGCTGTCGAAGTCATTGACCGGACGATTCATTTTATGGCACAGGGGTTGGCTAACGCGGTTCATACGTTCAATCCCGATCGCATCGTGATCGGGGGGGGGCATAAGCAAAGCAGGGGATTTACTGTTCCCAGCGCTGCGCCAGAAGACTGAAGAGCTTGTGATGGCGCCGTACAGAGGGACGTACAGCCTCATGCCAGCCGGCCTAAAAGACGATGTTGGTCTCATCGGCGCCGCGGCATTATTTCATACAATCGAAGCAGGATCATGAATTTATCATCCATTTTATAAACGGAGGGATTCAGGAATGGGAACGAGAGAAGAAAGAACGGAATGGTTTTTGCAGGACAGATTCGGTTTGTTTATTCATTGGGGACTTTATTCGATTCCGGCCAGAGGTGAATGGGTTCGCGGCAACGAGAGGATGAGCAAAGAGCGTTATATGACCTATTTCGATGAGTTTGACGCTTCCCGTTATGATCCGAAGGCATGGGCTAAAGCAGCCAAGGCTGCTGGACAGAAGTACGCTGTGTTGACGACCAAGCATCATGACGGCTTCTGCTTGTTCGACAGCAAGCTAACGGACTTCAAGGCGACGAACACGCCAACTGGACGCGACCTCGTTCGCGAATATGTGGATGCGTTCCGGGCAGAAGGAATCGCCGTCGGTTTGTACTACTCCATCATCGATTGGGATCATGACGATTATCCCGGTTACGGGGATAAGGCGCATCCTGACCGCAGCAACGAAGCGGTGAAGGACAAGCCGATTGACTTTGATCGATACCTCACGTATATGCACGGTCAAGTGAAGGAGCTGCTTACCCATTACGGCAAAATAGACATCATGTGGTTCGACTTCTCGTACGACAATATGACCGGCGAGAAATGGAAGGCAACGGAGCTCGTTCGGATGATTCGCTCGATCCAACCGGATATTATTATCGACAATCGGTTGGGCGGCAACATCCGTGCGGCAGAGCCGGAGGAATATGCGGGCGACTTCTTCTCGCCGGAGCAAATCATACCGCCTGGCGGCATCGTTGACGTTAACGGGGAGTCTATTCCTTGGGAAGCATGCATTACGCTTAACGACAACTGGGGCTACTGCTCGGAAGACAAAAATTATAAGTCGACTAAGCAAGTGATCCGAACAATGGTGGAATGCATCAGTAAAAATGGCAACCTGCTGCTTAATGTAGGGCCCGATGCGAAAGGTGAAATGACGCGCGAGTCGCTTGTCGTATTAAGCGAGGTTGGCGAATGGATGCGCTTGAATGGAGACAGCATTTACGGCTGCGGTCATTCGCTGCTGCCGAAGCCGGAGTGGGGCCGTTACACGCAAAAGAACAACAAGCTGTACGCTCATGTCTATGACAGAGGGATCGGGCCTATCTATTTCCAAGGCTTGAAGGGGAAAATAAAGAGGGCAAGATTGCTGCGAGACGGTACGGAGCTTAAAATCGAGGTGCCATGGATGGCGGAGGAATATTCCGATATAGAAGGCGGAGCATTCATTACGTTGAAGGGCGCCGAGCTGCCTGATGAGATGGATACGGTTATTGAGCTTGAACTCTTCTGATTGCCGCATAATTTACAGGGCTGTAACGGAAGGTCTTAGACCTTCGGCGGCAGCCCTTTTTTTATGTGCCGAAAAACGTGTATTTAAGACCTACCCCATAATTAGATAAGCCAGCGCAACATTAAAGCTCTTTCTGCCGTCTCCAAGTGTAATAATGGAATTTCAGAAGGAGGCATCGTATGAAAATCAAGATGCTGCTTGTCGTTCTGAGCATCGTGCTGCTTGCCGCATGTGCAGCTGAAAAAGACAGTGAAAGCAAAAATGCGGATCAATTAAGCTATAAAACCACCCAAGCGAGCAGCACGGAAAAGTTAAAGCTGGAGGAGCCTGATTTGCAGCATGTTTCGAGGCAAAATGTGAAGCAAGACATGAAGGAAGTCTACAGACTCGCTTTGGATGCGTTTATGCCGCTTGGTGACGGACTTACGCATCACATGAAATATCTTGCCTTGGAGTTAAACAACTTAGAGGGTATCTCCGCTGAAGATAAAGAGGACATTTTGAACGATTTTAACAAGTATGGCGTTGACGTATTAGATACCACTTTAGAGCAATTGGAGCAAGAAGGACGAGTGGGTGAGGCGAGTTCTATTAAAGGTGTGCTGTTTAGAGTGAAGAGTACAGAAGTCACAGACAATAAAGTCGTCGTTAGGGGTTTTGTTTATAAATCGGCCAAGGGCGGGGTCGGTACAAGAGTCGTTGTTGAATACGCGGATGGGAAATGGCAAGTGACCAAAGCCACTGCAACTGGGATAAGCTAACTTGGAGGGCTATGCAGCCTTATATTTAATCTAGCAATCTAGTAAAGATATACACACCGAAATCTATCATTCTCCATACAATAATAGCAATTCTTAATAAAAGGGAGATGGTAGGAATGACTAACAGAGGAGGTTGCAAAAGCTCTGGAAAGAGGAGCCATGGGAAACCTAAGAATCAGAGTCATGGAAGTAAAAAAACAGAAAGCCGCAGTCAGGGCAGTAATGGCTCTAAGGAACAAAGCTGCGACAAAAACATCCGTGTTCTTAGCATGCTGCTCAAGCTTGGCGTAGGTTCTACGAATATTCGCATTTTTTTTGGCGGAAAAGTACGTTCTGGCGTGTATTTAGGTATTGTTGACGAATCTGTTGTAATCAATGTCAGGGGCTCAGTCAACTATATTAGTATTTCATCTATCATTGCTGTTGAAGTTGGGCTCGGCAAAAAAAAGAAAAAGAAAAAGAAAAAAAGATCAAGCTGCAGAAAGACGATTTGTTTTTAATTTCCGTAACGGTTTTCAGTATCAAGCGTGCCAAGTGTAAACGACGAATGAGGACCGCTCATCGCTTAAATAGACAAAGCAAAGGAGGACACGCCTCCCTTGCTCTTTTTTTGCCATAAAAATCAATGTTCAATCAGAGTGATGACGTGACGTTTGGCAGGGCTTTCGCTTTGTCTTGCTCAGCGCTATTTTTCCTCCTCTTATAGAGGGACAAGATGCCTGATGTTACGGCTATCGATAGAGTTGAGAACAATCCGCTCGTAAGCGGTAATGCGGACATGCTGGTGAGGACAACCAGAAGGTCGAAAACGAAGTTGGTTTTGACGGGATTGATTCCATGTTTTTTGTGCAAGTAAATGGCAAGTATCGTTGCGCCGCCGAGCGAAGCGCCGTTACGGAACAAGGCGGTGAGGCCGGCGCCGATAAAGGCTCCTCCGACGATAGCCCCAACCAGTGACGGAATCGTAAAGGAAGGCAATATGTTGTCCATGGCGCTTAATAAAGAGAGAAGCGCGATAGCTAAAATGGTTTTGAAGGTAAAGGATTTGCCCATGTAAAAGTAAGAGAAAATAAAAAAAGGTAGGTTGAGCAGGGCAAATAAATAAGGGAATTGGACATGCAGCAAGGGCGATAAGCTTAAAGAGAGACCCGCTGTTCCTCCGGTAACGATATGGGAATGCTTTAGGATGATCAATCCGCCGGCAGTAACGAAGCAGCCTATTGCAAAATGGAGCCATTTGCGGATGTTTTCCTTCACTTTGTTGTCTGACTTCCGTATCATATCGCATGCACCGCCTGCTTAAGTTTGTTAATATAAGGATACAAAACGGCGCGAATCGTATATATAATAAACGGAATGAAATTGATGTGAAATTAGGTAACATTGAATGAAATTGCTATGTTTTTTCTGCAAAATGAAGGGAGGCCTGCGAGGATGGATCTATTGGATCGAACGCTTCTCCAATTGCTGCAGGAGGATGGGCGAATGACGGTTAGCGAGCTGTCCAAACGACTGGCTTTAAGCCGTCCCAGTATTTCGGAGCGTTTGCTGCGTCTGCAGGAGAGAGGGGTCATTACTGGATTTGGCGCTCGGGTATCGCCGGTCGCAGTCGGGAGAAACATACAGCTGATCATTCAAATGAGCGAATTGAAGGTATTTCCGATGGAATTCGAGAAGCGCATCATGAATGACGATGAAATTATTGAATGCCACCGGGTAACGGGAACGGTCAGCTATATTTTGAAGGCGGCGGTAACGGGGATGGATGCGCTGAGCGAGCTCGTAGAGCGGCTCATGCCGTTCGGCAATGTCAACACCTCGGTTATTCTATCTTCACCGGTGATGAACCGGACGATGCTGCCGAAGGAATAAACGACGGATAAAGAGAGGGACATACGAGATGGAACAAACAATGACACTTATTGAAGCTTATAATCAAGCCAGCTATCCCTTAATCGGTCATGGGAGACGGAACGTACAAGTGCTGAAAGAAGCGCTGGCACATTGGGAGGATGAGCAGGATAGCGATATGTACGGCAAGGGGGAGCTTATCGAGGATTTTGAAGTGCAAATGGCACGCCTGCTAGGCAAAGAATCGGCCGTGTTCTTCCCCAGCGGTACAATGGCGCAGCAAATTGCGCTCCGGATTTGGTGAAATGAGAAAGGGATTAAGAAGGTGGGCTATCATCCGTTAAGCCATCTGGAAATCCATGAGAAAGACGGCATGAAAGAGCTGCATCATCTTGAACCGATATTGCTGGCGGATGAAGAGAGGCCTGTCCTTCTGAAGGATCTGCTTGGCTTGAAGGAAGACATTGCCTGCTTGCTGCTGGAGCTGCCGCAGAGGGAAATTGGCGGGCAATTGCCGGAATACGCAGAGCTTGAAGCGATGTCGGCGTTTTGCCGGGAGAGAGGCATTAAGCTTCATCTTGATGGGGCAAGGCTGTTTGAGATTCTTCCCTATTATCGCAAGTCGGCGCTAGAGGTCTGCTCGCTCTTCGACAGCGTCTATATTTCGTTCTATAAAGGAATTGGCGGTATTGCTGGAGCGATCTTGGCCGGAGAGCGAAATTTTACGGAACAATCGAAGATTTGGAAGAGACGGCATGGCGGTGATTTAATCAGCCTGTATCCTTATATTATTGCCGCAGATTACTATATGGAGCGTCGGCTGCCGCATATGGAGAAGTATTACAGGGAAGCGCAGGAGCTTGCTGCATTATATAACGGGTGCCATGCGATGAAGACAGTCCCGGAAGTGCCTGTATCCAATATGTTTCATGTGCACACGACGGTAACGAAGGAGCGGCTTGAACCGATTCTTATCGCAATCGCTATTGAAACAGGCATCGGCTTGACGCAGTCAGTACGTGATAAAGGTGATGGTGGCTCCTATTTTGAGGTCAACATTGGCGATCGGCACGGCGTGGCTCCAAAAAAATTTGTTATAGAAGCTTTTCGTTTGCTGGGCCGGAAGCTGCAAGGGTAGAGCTAACTGCTAAAGCGGATGACTCTGGAGAGAGAGGATATGCATATGAAAATATCGGAATTGCGTCATGCGATCAACGGTTTATCGGAACGGGAAATCCAATCCATAATTATGCATATGATGCTCAAGATTGAGGCAGTGGAAAATGATCATTATCCAAAAGAGGATCTGTATGAGGATTTATTGGGGATGTATAAGGCTGTATTAACCCCAAATAAGCAGCAGCAATGGGAGCCTGACGAGAATTGCAAGCAAGTGCATATCGGGTTTGGTGATACTTTTGCTGCATGCTTGAAAATCGCGATCAAGAAGCTCGGGAGAGAGGATACCGATAAGGTAATCGCTTTTCGCGAATGTTACTCCATCGGACCTATATGGCAGTTGCACGAAGAGGAAGGACGAACGAAGCGACAGGAATGGTTCTTCGACCATATTAACAGTGGAGAGGATGGGGATGACTACGAGGAAGCTTATCAGAGCTTAATGCGGCAAATTTCGCTCATTCCGCCTCAGGCTGCTATAACGATATGGAGCAGCATGAATGCTCATGAGCAGGTAGGATTGCGTTATGCCGTTTACTTATTAAGGAACAGTGGGAACCCCTTATTCACCATTCCTGTATCGGATGTTTGCGATTGCTTGTTTAACAACCAAGACCTGACGGTTGAGTATAAGCACTCTGGTGAAATAACGCCAGACAAGCTGCAGGCTGTCCTTAGTGAAGGCAGTGCTAGTGTACGATTGAACGGGGATTCAAGAAAGGTATTAGAGACCGAGTGGCTAGAGCTTGCTGAGCAGCCTGAGGTGCTTCGTATTTGCAAGGATGAGAAGGTTCTGTCTGTTGGCGAGGATTATTTTGACGCTTATTTGATGGAGACCGTTGAAAAACTGCATAGCGGAAAGGGTGATCGGGACTTTATTAAAGCAGCTCGCGTGATTGGCGAAGCGTTAGGCTACTGCGATCAGTATGTGGGGGACGACTATTTTGAATACCGAATTCGGGAATTGATTTACAGCGGCCGCCTCAAAATCAAGGGAGTCCCTCGCGCTATGCGCTATTACAGCGTAAGAAGCAGCGTGGACTGAAATTAAATTTTTCACCAGCTAGTTGAGAGCCAAGGAGCTCCTGTCTTTCGCTCCTTAAACTTACTTTTCACATGCTTTTTCGCTTATTCCAGCATTCATTGTTCTAAGGTGGGAAGATTTTCGCTTGCCCACAATCTCATGAAGCCAAGCAACCATAGACCTGAATAGAAAAATAGCGGTACAGGAATAGCCTCCTGTACCGCTATTTTCAATTCAAAGCGAGCTATCTTCTCACCGAGCATACTACTTTTGATACAGCGCCCTTCCGCCACCGTTCCAAAGGGGGACTTGCTATTTTAAAGCTTAGCCACAATAATGCCAGCCACAACCAAACCGAGGCCTACAAATGTTTTCCAGCTTGGCACTTCCGAGAAGAAGAAGAAGGAGACGACAAGCAAGGCTATAATATCAAGAAATTTGGAGCTGGAGACGACCAGCGTATTGCTGCCTAAATATTTATAGCCGTATTTGAAGCCGAGTCCAAGCAGTACATTCGCAAGAAATAAGATGGGGATCATATAAGCTTGGAACTTCAAGGTTTCTCCTAATGAAGCGCCGATAAATTTCGTCTGAAAGGCGAACACACCGTTAATAAGAAGAAACCCCAAAAACAAAATGACAATCGCATAAAACATTTATTTATCTCCTTCTAAGCCTACTCTGTCACAATACCGTAGACGAGTACCGGAGGTGTTGCCTCGCTGCCAATGCGAATATTCTCGTAAATGAGGTTCAGCACATCATCCACATTTTCACGATTCGCATGAATGGTAACGAGTGATTCGCCCACTTTGACCGTATCGCCGATTTTCTTATTCAGCATGAGTCCCACAGCTAAATCAATTTCGGATTCCTTAGTTGCGCGTCCAGCTCCAAGGAGCATTGCCGCCGTGCCGATCTCATCTGCAACAATCTCAGTAACAACGCCATCTTCTTTGGCAGGCACTTCAATAAGGTATGCCGCCTGCGGCAGCTTCTCAGGGTGATCTACGACAGATGGGTCGCCGCCTTGGTTGGCAATAAAGGCTTTGAATTTATCGAGCGCTTTGCCATTGCGGATTACTTCCTTCAGCAGCTCTTCAGCTTCTTCAAGGGAGCTAGCTTTATTCGCCAGAAACACCATTTGACTGCCTAGCGCAAGACAAAGCTCCTCCAAATCCTTAGGACCTTTTCCTTGCAGCGTATCGATCGCTTCCTTCACTTCCAGCGCGTTGCCGATAGCAAAGCCGAGCGGCTGGCTCATATCCGAGATAACCGCCATCGTCTTGCGGCCGACGTTATTGCCGATGCTTACCATCGCATGTGCAAGCTCTTTGGCATCCTCTACGGTTTTCATAAACGCGCCAGCGCCAGTCTTGACGTCGAGCACAATAGCATCCGAGCCGGCAGCAATTTTCTTGCTCATAATCGAGCTGGCAATAAGCGGGATCGAGTTAACCGTTGCCGTAACATCGCGCAGGGCATATAGCTTCTTATCAGCTGGCGTTAGGTTGCCGGATTGGCCGATAACCGCAATTTTATCCTTATTCACTAATTGCACGAATTCATCCTTTTCGATCTCCACGTGGAAGCCTGCGATGGCTTCCAGCTTATCGATTGTCCCGCCCGTATGTCCAAGGCCGCGGCCTGACATTTTGGCAACCGGGATATCAAGAGCAGCAACGAGAGGGGCAAGCACCAATGTAGTCGTATCGCCAACTCCGCCTGTGGAGTGCTTGTCTACCTTCACGCCTTCAATCGCTGACAGGTCGATCGTATCGCCGGAATTCACGATTGCCATCGTCAAATCAGCGCGCTCGCGCTCGGTCATATCCTTGAAGAAGATCGCCATAGCTAGGGCGCTGACTTGATAGTCCGGAATTTCATCCTTCGTATAACCGTCGATAATAAAGTTGATTTCCTCTGTCGTCAGCTCTTCACCATCACGTTTTTTTTCAATCAGATCAACCATTCTCATATGTTTCTCTCCTCACCTAATATCTATTTATAATTCCGTATTTATATAGAAATAACCGTTTCGAGAGCGACTTCCATCATATCGTTAAAGGTGCTTTGGCGCTCTGCAGACGTGGTCTCTTCACCAGTCAGCAGGTGATCGCTCACCGTTAAAATCGTTAAAGCGTTGACGCCATATTTAGCAGCCAGCGTATAAAGTGCAGTTGTTTCCATTTCCACGCCAAGGACGCCGTGATCCATCAGCTTTTGCACAATCGCTTTGTCGTCCCGATAGAAGGAATCAGAGCAGAAAATATTGCCGACATGCAGTTTTAACCCTTTAGCGGTACCGCGCTCGTAAGCTGCCTTTAGCAAAGAGAAGCTGCCAATCGGCGAGAAATCGTAGCCGCCAAACACGTGGCGGTTGACGCTGGAATCTGTACAAGCTGCTTGTGCCAAAATAACTTCACGAACATGCACGCTTTCCTGCATAGCGCCGCAAGTGCCTACGCGCACCAAGTTTTTTACGCCATAATCGCGGATCAGTTCGTTGACATAAATACTGATGGAAGGGACGCCCATGCCCGTTCCCTGCACGGAAATGCGCTGGCCTTTGTAAGTGCCTGTAAAGCCCAGCATGCCTCTGACCTCGTTATAGCAGATGACATCCTCCAAATACGTTTCAGCGATATACTTCGCTCTCAGCGGATCTCCCGGCAATAAAATCGTTTCTGCAATTTGGCCTTGCTCAGCTGCAATATGAATGCTCATTGTCATTCTCCTTCAACTTTGTTATTTTAATGCTGCTAAAAAGCTAGTGCCGTGCGCGGGCTTCGCGACTCCGAAATTTTCTGCTATAGTCGCCCCGATATCCGCAAAGGTCTCCCTTACTGGAAGGGCGTGCCCGCCTTGCTCAAAACGAGGAGAGTATACCAATAATGGCACATATTCGCGAGTGTGATCGGTACCGTGATAGGTCGGGTCATTGCCATGATCCGCCGTAATAATAAGCAGATCCTGATCGGTCAGCTTGGCGAACACCTCTGGCAAACGAGCGTCATATTCCTCTAAGGCTTGTCCGTACCCTTTAGGATCGCGGCGATGTCCGTATAACGCATCAAAGTCGACGAGGTTCAAGAAGCTAATGCCGGTAAACGGTTCATCAAGAACGGCAATAAGCTGATCCATGCCGTCTGCATTGGATACGGTGCGAATGGCCTTGGTTACGCCTTCTCCATCATATATATCGGAAATTTTTCCGAGAGCGATGACGTCAAAGCTGGCATTTTTTAACTCATTCATCACAGTAGAGCCAAATGGCTTCAAGGCGTAGTCATGACGATTGGATGTCCGTTTAAAATGACCTGGCTCACCAACAAAGGGACGAGCGATAATTCTCCCCAGCATGTACGGATCCTCCAAGGTGATTTCTCGGCAAAACTCGCAGATCTCATACAGCTCCTTCAATGGTACCACATTCTCGTGAGCAGCGATTTGCAAAACGGAATCCGCAGACGTGTAGACGATCAATGCGCCTGTCCGCATATGCTCTTCGCCAAGCTCGTCTATAATTTCCGTGCCGCTGGCTGGTTTGTTGCCAATTACCTTGCGGCCTGTTTTGGCTTCAATCCTAGCGATTAATTCAGGCGGAAATCCGTCTTCGAAAACGCGGAACGGTACCGCAATATGAAGCCCCATGATCTCCCAGTGCCCCGTCATCGTATCTTTGCCGTTCGACGCCTCTTGCATCTTCGTATAATAGGCAAGCGGCTTGTCCGCAACCGGAACCCCTTTGACTTCCTTGATGTTGGATAATCCGAGGACGCCCATATGAGGCATCTTCAAACCTCCAAGTTCATTCGCAATATGGCCTAGCGTATCAACATCGAAGTCACCGAACTTTGCCGCATCAGGCGATTCGCCAATTCCTACCGAGTCCATAACAATGAGGTGAATCCTTTTAAAAGTATGCATGCGTATTAGACACCTTTCGTTATTTAATAAACAGTCCTGCAATGATAGCAGACAAGACGCTAACCAAAGTAGCCCCGTACAGCAATTTCAAGCCGAAGCGAGCAACCACGTTGCCTTGTTTTTCATGAAGCCCTTTTACAGCGCCGGCGATAATGCCGATCGATGAGAAGTTAGCGAATGAAACAAGAAACACAGATACGATGCCGACAGCGCGAGTGGATAGATTAGAATATTTCGTAAGCTCCAGCATAGCTACAAACTCGTTGGATACCATTTTTGTCGCCATAATGCTTCCTGCGTCGACGGCGTCCTTCCATGGAACACCCATAATGAAAGCGAATGGAGCAAAAATATAACCCAGTATGGCCTGGAACGAAATGCCGAAGATTCCGCTGAAAAGTCCGTTAACCAGCGCGATCAGCGCGATAAAACCAATCAGCATCGCTGCGACGATGATAGCGACCTTGAAGCCGTCTAAAATATATTCGCCGAGCACTTCGAAAAACGTCTGTTTTTCTTCTTCCTGCACCTGTAAAATATCGTCCTCGGCTTCAACCTTATACGGATTGAGAATGGAGGCAATGATAAATCCGCCAAACAAATTAAGGACAAGCGCCGTAACGACATATTTAGGATCGAGTATGGTCATGTAAGAGCCGACAATCGACATCGATACCGTGGACATCGCCGAGGCGCATAACGTGTACAGCCGTTGCTTCGGCAGCAAGCCGATCTGCTTTTTGACTGAAATGAATACCTCGGATTGTCCCAAAATAGCAGAAGCTACCGCATTATAGGATTCCAATTTGCCCATCCCGTTTATTTTGCTCAAGACAAGACCGATATATTTGATGATAAACGGCAGCACCTTGATATATTGTAAAATACCGATAAGAGCTGAAATAAACACGATCGGCAGCAGCGCGGTAAAGAAGAACGAGAATTGTCCGTCGTTCAGAAGGCCGCCAAATACAAAATTGATTCCCTCTTGGGCAAAGCCTAGCAATTTCTCGAACATGCCGGAGAAGCCTTTAATTAAAACTTCGCCAATAACAGTATTTAATAACGCAAAGGCCAAAATCACTTGCAGGACCACCATAATGAGTAATGGTTTATACCGGATGTTCTTCTTATTGTTGCTGGCAACATACGAAAGACCAAGAACAACAAGCAAGCCCAATATTGCGATTAAATATTTCATTGTTCATTCTCCTAGTAAGTTAGTCTAGTATCTGATGCAATGCAATTCTATAAAGCGCTTTCAACTAAACTGCCTCTTACTTTTCCATATCTTTCGCTTGAAAAGCACCTGGAAGGAGCTGTGACATGGTCCATTCTTCGGTATTGCCATGGAGATTCGTTAAGTAGATCTTCGTGTTCTCATCACAAAATTCCGCTAATACCTGCCGACATGCGCCGCACGGTGAGATAGGACCTTCCGTATCGGCTACGACAGCGATGGCCTCAATAATGCGATCGCCTTCCGATACCGCTTTGAAAATAGCTGTCCGCTCTGCGCAATTCGTTAACCCATACGAGGCGTTCTCGATGTTGCAGCCCTTGTAAATGCGTTTGCTGCTTGTCAGCAAAGCCGCGCCAACAGCAAAATGCGAGTAGGGAATATGAGCATGCTTGCGCGCATCAATAGCTTCTTGAATCAACTGCTCCTTCATCTTTTTTCCCTTCTGGAAAGCTGCTCCGGCAAGGAGCAGCACCATTTATTTTTAGTAAGAAGAGGTCGATTGCTCGCCTTCCATAATCTTTACGCCTGAGCTGGCGCCAATTCTGGATGCGCCTGCAGCGATCATTTTTTCCATATCGGCAAGATTGCGAATGCCTCCGGAAGCTTTAACACCTAGCTTGTCCCCAACCGTTTTGCGCATAAGCGCAACATCCTCAGCTGTTGCTCCGCCAGTGGAGAAGCCTGTTGAAGTTTTTACGAAATCTGCTCCGGCTTGAGCTGAGAGCTGGCAAGCGCGAACCTTCTCATCATCCGTAAGAAGCGACGCTTCGATGATTACTTTCACAAGCGCCTTGCCTGCTGCAGCTTCAACAACCGCTTGGATATCTTTTTCGACTAATTGATCATTGCCATCCTTTAAAGCACCTATGTTAATGACCATATCAACCTCAGTCGCTCCGTTTGCAATGGCATTCGCAGCTTCAAAAGCTTTAGTCTCAGTAGTTGACGCTCCAAGTGGAAATCCGATTACGGTACAAACCTTAACCGTGCTGCCTGCCAGCTGTTCAGCTGAATAAGCAACCCAGGTTGGGTTGACGCAAACGGAAGCAAAACTATATTTTTTCGCTTCTTCCGTTAATTTTGTAATCTCAGCCTTTGTTGCATCTGCGCGCAAAAGCGTATGATCTATCATTCCGGACAAATTTAACATAGCCAGTTCACCTTCCCCTTATACGATCCTTAAATACATCATTATAATAGCACTAGTTTGAACATATGTAAACAAGTTGGTGAACATATGTTCAACAGGTTTGTTAGCAATTGTTGACAGAATAAAATAAAGGCATTATGATCAGATTGTATATGTCTAGTAGACATATCTATTAGAAACAAAGGCGGTAATCATGATGCAGGATAAAATCATTTTAGGTTTGCTGATGGACGGCGATAAGTCATCTTACGATTTGAAGAAAAGCATGGAATCAAGCACAGGGTTCTTTTACAACACCAGTCAAGGCAGCATACAACCGGCTTTGAAGAAGCTCATTCAGAATGGGCATATCCAGGTAACTGAGGTACGCATAGGTGCAAGAAGCAAGAAGGTTTACTCCACAACGGAAGCGGGGGAAAAGGAGTTTTTGAGCTGGGCTGGCGAATCGATTGCGTTAGACAAACCCCGAGATCCCGCGCTCGTCAAAATGTTTTTCTTCAACTATGTCGAGAGCGCAAGAAAACTCGAGCTCGTCGAACAATACTTGCGTGAAATCGAGAATGTCGGAAATGCCATGAAGATGTTCCAGCAAATGAACGAGGAGCAGATCGCGAAAAAAAGTGACCTTCTAAATAATCCGAAGGTGAGAAGCAGACTGGATACGTTGGAATTCGGAAGCGATTATTATGCTTTCTTGAAGGACTGGTACGGGAAGTACTTGCAGAAAATCAAAGAGGAGCTGAGTCCATGATAGGAAAGCAAAACAAGTCGCTAATTAACGTAATCATTTTTTCAATCGTTGCGCTTAGCTGTGGATGGATCGGACGCCTTGTGGATCTGCAAATCGGATCAGATGAGAACGGCAGTCTCGGGCAGTTGATTTGGATTGTGTCGCCCCTATTGGCTGTTGTAATTATGCGCAGCTTGATGGGAGACGGGTGGAAGGATTTTGGCATCAATCCTCGCTTCAAAGGAAATATGCTGCTATATATGTTCAGTATGCTGTTTTTCCCCTTGCTGGCAGTGGTCGTTGTCGGTATAAGCTTGCTGCTGGGATGGATGGAGATGCCCCTGTCGTCTTCTCCTTATATGGCGGCATTCGGGATGGCTATTATTCCGAGCTTCATCAAAAATATGTTCGAGGAATTTGCCTGGAGGGGCTATATGGCTCCGAAGCTGTTCACGCTTGGTTATAACCGCTTTCTCGTTCATATAGCCGTTGGGTTGGTTTGGGGGGCGTGGCATTTTCCATATTTATTCCTGTTCATAGATACCACGGAGAGTATGATCACCTATATCCCGCGCATGATGGTCGGTGTGATCGCTATGGCGATTCTATATGGCGAGATTTTATTAATGACCAAGAGCGTATGGCCGGCTGTTGTTATGCACACGATGGGAAATGCTTTTATTGATACGCTGATTTTGAAAAAATTCGTTTTGGTGCATGAACAATTTGAATTTTTAGCTATGCCCAGCCCAGACGGCATCCTCGCCATTGCTTTGACGGGACTTGCGGGCTTATGGATATATAAGATGAGAAAAAGATAGCAGAGCATGTGAGGGAGGACCTCCATGCTCTATTTTTTTATGTACGAGTTGAAACGAATCCAAGCAGAAAAAAAGGTGTGGAAATATTTAGGTAAATCAGTTATTGTAATATTTTTTGTCGGCAATGCACATGGTGACCTGGAACGTGTTAAGGAACTGCTCAAACAAGAGCCAGGTCTTGTGAATGCAGCATGGGATTGGGGCGGCGGGGATTGGGAAACCGCTATTGGTGCGGCCGCTCATATGGGAAGAAGAGACATCGCTCTGTTTCTTATCGAAAATGGGGCGCGTATCGATTTATTTGCGGCGGCGATGCTCGGGAAGGTTGATATTATCCGTGCTATGCTTGCTGACAACCCTGATCTTGTAAATGCAAGGGGGGCTCACGGGATTCCGCTCGTCGTACACGCTCAGCAGGGCGGGGAAGAGGCGGCGCAAGTTCTTGAATGGCTTAAATGAGTTGTCATGATATTGGGTTATACATTCGAAAAGGCCATCCCCTGCCGATAACAATGGCGCGGGTGGCCTTTTTTGCATTTATGGCAACTCGATTTATCAAACCGTACAAGTCGCTATTCGCCACTGCGATGCATAATGCTGTCATTAGCTTGTTTACGTCAATGCCTTTATAGCTGCTATAGCTTAGCCTGCCGAGCCTGTGGAATACGGTTTCTAGGCTTCTTTCTATTGAAGATAAGTTCTACGAACAACAGATTGGGTACCCAGCAGATCCAAGCGATAACGGCGAAAGTATCATTTGCATCGGTTAGTCCAAACAATACTGCAGCAAGTGGAGTATAAATGCGGAGAGTGATTGCCGCGCAGGAGAGCGCATAATTTCTTACCATCCAACGGCCATGTTCGATTGGATCTTGATCAACGATGATGCTTTTTAGGCTGCGGAATAAGGTGTATAACCAAGCAACGGAAAGCGCGCCGAAGCCAATTTTTGCGATCCAGCCGCCTTCTGCGTAATAAGCGAGGTATAGGCCGGTAATTCCCCCAATAACGATCATTAACGAATAAATATAGCCGATCAAGCGGTGAATGTTCGGTGATCTGTGGCGAAGTCGCTTAACAAGCTGAATCCAGCCGATAGCGAGACCTAATCCGGCAGAGATGGCATGCGCCCATAGGACGGTGAACCACAAATCAGGCAGGCTTCCTTTTTCCGTCACGAATGGCTGCTCTTTGATGCCTTCAGGCGATCCGTACAGCAGAAAGGCGTATGCCCCAATTCCTAAAGCCAAAAAAGCTAATATAGCTAATGCCCATGAACGACCACGACCTGCTTTTCCTCGTGCTTTCATTATTCAACCTCCACGATAAATGTCATTTATTACTAAATGTAATTTACCATTCAGGAGATCGACTCTCAACTGACCTCCGGCGGAGCAGCTCCTCCGTCTGAGGGCGGATTAACGACAGGCTGATGGCTGAATGAGAAATGGTTTAGGCGCTAACTAAAGCCTCGGGCAGCTCGCGCTCATAGTTTTTAATGTTAGAGGAAAATAAAGTGATAGACTGAAAAATAAAATATTAGACTAGAAAAAATATTTAAGCTAAATAAGCTGGCACCGATAGAGTATCGGCGCCAGCTTGCAGCATAGGCTTTTTTCATTGTCTACAAAATGGGGTCTTGAACAGAACATGACTCGCAGTTTCTTATTAGAGCACTTTTATTTTTTATTATTATTTAAGAGCTTATCGCTTATTTGCCAAATTCCAATAAAAAGGAATAACATACTTGCCGCCCATGTTAGACCAATAATTCCAATATACAAAGAGTTCTCCTCTGACAGCATAGTTCCTAATTCTCTATCCTGCGCAAATAATGTTAATCCAAGTATTAGTGCTCCGGTTTGAAAGATGGTGGAAATGATTATCCATACAAAAGCTTTAGTTTTATAAATAATTGACATTCTTATTAAAACAATTGCGCTTAAGAGAATAATGATCGTAATGCAAGAGATAAAAAATGTCCATGTTCCCTGTTCTAATTCTAAATGCATAAAGCCACCCCAATCCGTGATGTAGGTAAATGATAGTGGATGTCTACTATCTAATTAGTAAACAGCCGCTTTTTTATTTGATGACAGAATTTCAAAAGAATCTGAAATCAGAATAACTCCGGCGCTAGTAATTCCTTCGTATTGCAGTTTTTAATGATGCTCTCTTCTACTGTTCGGAAAATGCATGGAATTTCTGAGAATAGCTGCAGCATGTTTTCCATTTTTTATTGTATCACAGGAATTAACCTGGTAAATGACGAAAGAATACTGAACTGCGAGAGTTGTTAAACTTGGCTCAACTACTATAAATCTTTTTCAACGGGATATGTCGATTTCTAGCTGTGCGATTCGTCGTTCATGTAGGAGCGAGATTAACGGTTGGATGAGAACGAATAATCGAGTCTCCATAATGAATCAGGAGGGAAACAAATATGCGATTTATGATGATTGTTAAGGGTACAAAGGATTCCGAGGCGGGTGTAATGCCTAGTCAGGAGCTTCTCGAAGCGATGCTGCGGTACAACGAAGAATTGGCTAAGGCCGGCGTCCTGCTCGCAGCCGATGGGCTGCATGCCAGCTCGAATGGCATCCGGATATCGTATCCGGAACCAGGCGGCAAGCCAAAGGTCATCGACGGCCCATTTACCGAGGCAAAAGAAATAATAGCGGGCTATACGCTTATTGAGGTCAAATCAAGAGAAGAAGCGATCGAATGGGCAATGCGTATGCCGGACCCTCATGGAAATGGCGAAGGGCAAATTGAGCTCCGACAGGTGATCGATGCGCCGGAATTGACACAGGACCCGGAAACGCTGGCCATGCTTCGCGATCAGATGGATAGGCTTAAAAAATCGTGAGCGAGTCCTCGGTTCAGCGTACAATCGATGCCATCTGGCGTATCGAATCGGCCAAGCTAATTGCCGGGCTGGCGAGGATGGTACGCGATGTTGGTCTCGCGGAAGATCTTGCTCAGGATGCGCTTGTCATCGCATTGGAACGGTGGCCGAGTACCGGAATTCCGGATAATCCCGGCGCGTGGCTAATGACTACGGCAAAGCGCCGGGCGATTGATCTGATGCGCAGGAGCAAGCTGCGTGACCAGAAATATGAAGAGTTTGGGCGGGGCAGCGACTTGTACACCGAAGACGAGATAGACATGGCGATGGACGGCGAGGTCGGAGATGATCTCCTTCGATTGATCTTTGCGACCTGCCATCCGGTCTTGTCCAAGGAAGCAAGGGTCGCTCTGACGCTGCGTCTACTTGGGGGGCTAACGACCGATGAAATCGCACACGCCTTCCTCGTCGGAGAGTCAACGATCGCACAGCGGATCGTTCGGGCGAAGCGTACGCTTAGTGCGTCTCGGATTGTCTTTGAGGTTCCCGTAGGCGAGGAGCTTAAAGAACGACTGTCGACCGTGCTCGAAGTTATCTATTTAATGTTTAACGAGGGTTATACCGCGACTTCTGGAGGCAGCTGGATACGTCCGCTGCTTTGCCAGGAGGCGCTTAGACTCGGACGCATTCTGGCGGAAATCGCAGCTGGAGAGCCGGAGGTTCACGGCTTGGTTGCCTTGATGGAAATCCAATCGTCACGGTTCAAAACGCGGGTAAACGCAGCCGGAGAACCGATCCTTTTGATGGACCAAAAACGCGCGTTATGGGATCAACTGCTGATCCGCCGCGGCTTGGCTGCTCTGGAGCGTGCAAGGAAGCTCGGTCGTCCGCTCGGCTCTTATGCGCTACAAGCTGCGATTTCCGCATGCCATGCTCAGGCTCGCATCGCATCCGAGACCGATTGGGCGCGTATTGCAGCCTTATATGAAGCTCTATCACGCGTAATGCCATCGCCTGTCGTTGAATTAAACCGGGCTGTGGCCATCGCGATGGCTTTCGGACCGGCTTTTGGCCTTCAAATTGTAGACGAGCTAACCTCTGAACCATCGTTGAAGGAGTACCACTTATTGCCGAGCGTACGCGGTGATCTTCTAGTCAAATTGGGTCGTAACGACGAAGCCCGCATTGAATTCGAGCGCGCCGCATCGCTTACGCGCAACGCCCGCGAGCGCGAGCTTCTGCTAAAGCGCGCCGCAGAATGCACACGATCTGAATCGGATATTCGTCATGAATGAAAGAAACGAAGAGATAAGCCTACGTATATGAGGCCATACAGACTATCACTTTCTTCAAAAATAGACAGCGCCGCCATGTCGAAAATGGTGACTCCTGTTCGTCGTTTAGGTAGAGGCGGGTTGCTAGCAGCCCGGACTCATTTGATAGCGGGAGGGAACATGGATGCGATATATGTTGATTGTCAAAGCGACCAAGCATTCTGAAGCTGGCGTGAAGCCGAGCCGAGAGCTTATGGCTGCAATGGCTGCGTATAACGAATCGCTAGCGAGAGCAGGCGTGCTCATTGCTGCGGAGGGCCTGCAGCCAAGCTCGAACGGGTTGCGGATAACGTATGAGGAACACGACGAGATGTCTATGGTAACGGTCGGACCGTTTGCGGAGGAGAAACAGCTGGTTGCGGGATTTACGCTGATTGATGTGAAATCGGAGGATGAAGCGATCGAATGGGCGAAACGGATGCCGAATCCGAGCGGCTGGGGCCAAGCCGAAATTGAGCTCCGCCAGCTGTTCGAGAATGAAAGTTTGCTGCATGCTTCCACAACTATGGCTCTGGAGTCCGATCTGCGGGATCAAATCGATATGCTGAAAAAAAGTTAAATTTATTTTTTCTCGATCTGTCGATTTTGTCTTTGCTCGTTCGTCGTATGTATAGAGTCTGGAATTTCACAAAAAACAAAGTGAGAGGTTGATGAAAAATGGGAGCACAGCTTACCCCTTATGTGATGTCGGAAAACGCAAGAGCGCAAGCGGAGTTTTATAAGGAGGCATTAGGCGGAAAAATTCAGTCTGTCACTACGTTTGGCCAGACGCCGGGTACGCCGGAAGAGGTCAAGGATAAAGTGATGCATATGGTTCTTTCGGTTGCTGGAGCCAATACGTTGTTTCTGAGTGATTCCTTCGGTCCGGTAGCCGGAAGCAGAAGCATTAGTCTATCCTTAGCGTATGACAACGAGTCTGAAGCCTTAACTGCATACGCGAATCTCGGAGAGGGCGGAACGGTCAAGTATCCGTTTGAGCTTCAGCCGTGGGGCGCCTATTACGGCGAAATTCTGGATCAATTCGGCGTCACTTGGCAAATCGTCAAGTTCTAGCAGCGATACTATGAATGTAATCGAAGAGGAGAAGAAAACATGAACCAAGAAGTAACGGATTTTATCGAAGCGGTCAAAGTGCCTTGGCAAGGGGAGCTGTGCTCCCGCCTGCGCGAGGTTGTCCACGGAGCGATTCCGGACGTTCAGGAGCGTATCCAATACAAGAAGCCTCATTTTTTGAAAAATGGAAAATACGCCGCAGTCATTTCAACGTCGAAGGACGCAGTAAGCTTTACGATCTTTAACGCGAGCGAGCTAACGCTGCCGGAAGGGCTGTTCGATGGTCCTCCGGAAAGAAAAACAATTAAGCTGCGCGAAGGGAACACGGTTGATTCCGAGCAGCTTTCCTCTCTGGTAAGCCAAGCGTCTTCAACTTTATAAGCTTAAACGGCTGCTGTAATAAGCAACTGAATGCTGATTTTGCACATAGTTAACGGCGCGACGCTTTATGATCGGCATTTTTCGATTCTGATCGCACAAAGAACCTCCAAACACTTATTTCAAGTGCTGTCGGAGGTTTTTTCTTATTCGTAAACGGCAAAAGAAGAAAGCCCTCCGGAGCGTCGAATCTTCCCCGGGTGGACTTTCTTCTTTCATTAATGGCTTTCGTAGATAAAGTAATCGAAGTCTGCATGGTTGCTGCGGCCGGAGGTATCTTGGCACTGCATGCCGACGAATGCGCCTGTAAAGAAGCCGCCGCCTTTAATGTAATCATCCGAGAGCTTGTAGGACTCGAAGTTTACAGGAAGGCGGGTCCAACTCTTGCCATCGAGCGAATACGAGTAATAGTACAGCGTATTCTCCGTATCTACACGCAGATAGACATAATCAGCATCCTCTCGAAGGGCAATTTCATTGCCTCGAAGAGGCTCCGAGAACGAGAAATTATCGCAGGCGACAAGCTGCAAAATTCTGCCTTTCTCTTCAGTCCACGAAATTTGGCATGATGTCCAGTTTTGTGTGTTGTAGTAATTGACTAGCCCGGCAGATTGCTGAAAGGTTGTCGGATGGAAAGCAACCTTCGTCTCTGCCGTAAAGTTAAAATGCTGCCAGCGCCTTGCGATAAACGCTTGCGTGAATTTGGAGGTCAGCGATTCTTTGCCGTACAGACGCAGATGACCGGGATTTTCTTGCAGCGATACGATCTGCTTGCCAAGCGGGATGCGCAGGCTTTGGAAATGCGGATTAAGCGTGTCGCTGTCAAAATCATCCTTCACCGGATAATCAGGCTCCCATTTCACCTCTGGCATGCTTGGCCCTTCAATAACGAGCGAAGGCGAATTGCCGCCGACGACGTATGGCCATTCATCACGCCATTCGACCCGCTGAATGGCGGTTTCCCTGCCAAGCGGGCAGTAGCCGCGCGGATCAAGCAGAGGCGCGCCTACTATAGCAAGCGGCCGTCCAACCAAATGCACCAAGAACCACTCATCGGTATGCGTCTGTACGATAGAAGCATGACCGGCTTTCTGAAGCGGGATGCGCGGTGCATGGAAGGATGTGAGCAATGGATTTTCGGTATGAACCTCATAGGGGCCGCGCAGCTGCTTGGACCTTGCGATCGTGGCCTGATGCTCATATTTGGTCCCGCCCTCAGCCGTTAACAAGTAATAGTATTCACCGATCTTGTACAGGTGAGGCGCTTCCGTTAGTCTAACATCCGTTCCTTTAAAAATAATTTCCGGCTTGCCAATCAGCTTCTGCTCGCTGGCGCTGTATTCTTGCAGCAGAATGCCGTTGAAGTTATGATGTCCGGCCCGATGATCCCACATCATGTTTACAAAATATTTTTTGCCGTCCTCGTCATGGAACAAGGAAGGGTCAAAGCCGGAGCTGTTCACATGGATCGGTTCCGACCATTCGCCATCAATCGTGTCGCAGGTGACCAGATAGTTGTGGCAGTCCTTCCATTGTCCTTCGGTCACTTTCACATCGGTGTAGATAAGCCAAAATTTATTGTCGCTGTAAGATAGCGCAGGTGCCCAGATACCGCCGGAATCCGGATTGCCCATCATGTTCAGCTGGCTGAGCCTGTTTAGAGGCCTTGCGGCGAGCCTCCAGTTCTTCAAGTCCTTGGAATAGTAAATCCCAACGCCGGGAAACCATTCGAAAGTCGAGACCGCAATATAGTAGTCTTCGCCTGCACGGCAAATACACGGATCGGGATTAAAGCCTGTTAAAATCGGATTTTGAATGGCAGTCATATGTTTTCCCCTTTGCGAATGTGATGGAAGGCAGAGTCAATAGTGCAGCAGCTGCAGTGAGGCAATTACCCATCTTTGCAGTCTTCTTCGTTGCGAGATGTACGCTATAATACCAATAGGATAGCAATAATTTTAGATCGATCCCATATCCATAGCAGGTTAAAATTTACCCAAATCAATCATTTTATAAAACCATGCAAATGACGAAGGAGGCTGTTTGTTTATGTCGACAACATTTGAATCTGTCCGCAAGGAATTTATGCTTCCCGATATCGATTCCACCTTCCGTGTTTTTGCTGCGCATTGGCGAACCGTTGACCCTGAATGGAAGTATCCGCTGCATAAGCATCCGCTCTTTGAGGTGAATCTCGTATTGTCAGGCGTACAGGAGATGACGGTTAACGGAGTGTCCTATCGGCAAAATTCGGGTGATCTTATGCTGCTGGGTCCGGGGGACCACCATGAAAGCAAAGTGATCGGCGACGAGGAGATGACGTATTACTGCTTGCATTTCGACGTGGATGAACGAACCTTCCGCGAGCTTCTTATCCGCAATAGCCGCTGCTTCCATGAATCGGATAGTGAGCTGGCTGTTTCTATCAAGCCTGCACTGGATAAAATCATGGCGTTAACTTCGAAAGAGGCAGCAGATCGGGTTGAATCTCGCATGAGTATTTTGTCCGCTCTGTTTGAGCTGTTCGCTGGCTTAAGCGGTACGCTGTCCGAGCTAAACAGGGATGCAGCTGGAGCCCGCAAGTCAGCGGTTGCTTCGCAGATTGCGCTTAAGCTGGAGCAAGCGGTAGAAAGAGAGGCAAACGGGGGAGATAAGGACAGCGGGATGGACACCATCCAATCCATTGCGGCAGCGGTAGGTTACAGCATGTCGTCTGTCAATCGGATGTTTACCCATGTCTATGGGATGTCTCCGCGGCAATATTTATCCACTTTAATATTGAAAAAAGCCAAGCTGCTGCTGATGGACCCGGACGCGAGCGTCGAATCGATATCGGCAAAGCTTGGCTATCATAATATGGCTCACTTCAGCAGGCAGTTCAAGCGCTGGACCGGGGAGTCGCCGAGCAGCTTCCGCGGCCGGTTTCATGATTGACTATCGCCGGGCGAGCTTCTTTATTATTTTCTTCCCAATGATAGATGAGAAGTAGAAGGCGGGAACAGGGTCGCTTATGCTCCAAATCGCAGGCGCTTTTCTGGTGAAATAGGTTTTTACGATCTGCATGATGCCTAGCTGCCCCGCCTTCACATAATCACGGGAGGAGATAAGATCCTCGAACAAAAAGCAAAAAGCGATGCCGAAATCCTCTCTAACGGCATAGCTTCCAATCGGCGTCCCCGTAAGCTCCTTGTAAGCGATCAATGGAAAATCAACGCCGCATTTTCGGAGAAGAGGATCTAGAGTAGTCGTTCTGGCATTGATTTCGAGCAAGTAGTACTTCCCCGTCTCCGCATCCTTCTTAAATTCAATTTCTGCGAAGCCTTTGTAGTTAATCGCCTCTAGGAAGGGAGCTCCAATATGATAAAGCTCCTCTACGTATTTTTGCTTCGTGAAGGAAGAAGCGCCAAAGTTGATCGGAAACTGTCTTAGCTTTTGGCAGGTGAGCCAGTGGGTTACCTTGGAGCTCTGATCCAAATAAGCGTCAAACGTATAGACATGGTCGTCGAAGCCGGGAATAATCTGCTGCACAATAACGTCCAGCTTGGCATTTGCCGACTTCTCGAGCGCAATCCTCATTTCATCCAGGTTGTTGCATGTAAATATTTTAGCGCGGAACAAGGATACAAACGAAGGGGAATCCGTTGGCTTCACGATACATGGAAATCCGATTTCGGATACGACGCGTTCCTCGAACCGCTCCTCGGTTGGACTAATCGATTCTGGTACTAATACACCGTTCTTCGTTGCGAGCGTATGAAGATATTCTTTATCCATGATGCTGCTCCAGAAACCTTGCTCGGTCATGTTGATATGGAAGTAGCGTTTGAGCTCATCGAGATAGGCATCTATAAATTCCACATAGGGGTCGACACTTGGGAACAGGACGGGCTTCACTTCCTGCTGTTTGCCATAGTTGATTAAATATTGCAACAGCTCTTCCTTCTGCTTCTTATAATGAGGGACTATTAATTGTTCGTTTAAATATTTAGACTGAGCGCCGTATGTATTTTCTTTGGAATGATCCATGGCGACGGTATAGATGCCATTCGATCCTAGGCCTCTTATAATGCTAAGTCCTGTATAGAAGTTAGAACCTAGTATGACCGCTTTATTTTTCACGAAGGAACACTCGCTTCCATTAATAGTTTGGATAGAAAAATAACGATTAGCTGAATCCTCTAAATATTAGAAAATATATCATGATTTTTCCTTATTATCAAAGAAGCATTCGGATAAATGCAGCTCCTCTTTTTTTGTCCGCAAAAATGACAGCATCAGCCAAAAACCGAAAAATGGTCACCTGAATACGAAATCTAAAGCCTTACGGCAGGAGGGACAACGATCTACAATTAATCTATAAGGTTTGCAAGGGCTTACATCAGACTTTCAACAGCATGGGGGTTATTATTTTGAAGACACAGCTAAGTTCGGCACCAGCTTCCGCTTCCCTGCCTGCTGCAGACGCAAAAGCAGCGAGAAGCAAATGGTTCAAGAAGCTGTACAGCAAAAGGCATATCCAGATTATGGCGCTTCTCGGCGTCGTTTGGATGGTTATATTCAACTATGTTCCAATGTACGGCGTTATTATCGCTTTTAAAGAATTCAATATTGTGAAATCCATTAGTGAGGCGCCTTGGGTAGGCTTCGCTCATTTCAAGGAATTTTTCCAGGATGAGAGCTTCGTCAACGTGATGAGGAATACACTCGGGATCAGCCTTATTAAGCTGGCTATCGGCTTTCCTTTACCTATTATCTTCGCCTTGTTCCTTAACGAGGTCCGCTCTATCGGGTTCAAAAAGGCGATTCAGACCATTTCCTACTTGCCTCACTTCTTGTCTTGGGTCATTCTCGGCGGCATCCTGACAACGTGGCTTGCGGATGTAGGCGTCATCAACAATGTGCTGCTTGCGCTTAATCTCATTAAAGAGCCGATCTCGTATTTGGCAGAGCCTGGCTACTTCTGGAGCATCATTATTACTTCAGATATTTGGAAAGAGCTCGGCTGGTCCGCGATTATCTATCTTGCGGCTATCGCGAGCGTATCGCCGGAATTGTACGAAGCGGCAACGATTGATGGAGCGGGACGCTTTCAGAAAATGTGGTATGTCACGCTGCCAAGCATCAAATCGACGATCTCCATCCTCTTCATTCTTGCAGTAAGCGGCGTGCTTAACTCCAATTTCGACCAGATTCTCGTGCTGAGAAACTCGCTGAATGAGAGTGCGAGCAACGTAATCGATATTTATGTTTATCAGACCGGCATGCAGCAAGGACGCTATTCCTATTCGACAGCGGTCGGATTGTTCAAGGCAGTCATCGCACTTATTCTCTTGCTGATTGCTAACCGTGTCACGAAAAAAATGAACGATACATCACTTTTCTAGAAAAGGAGGAGTCCAGCCGTGTTTAGTATTAAACGTAAAACAAAGGGAGAGGCTTTCTTCGACCTCTTCAATAACTTTGGCATGCTGCTCATTTGCTTCGCGACGTTATATCCGATTTGGTATGTGCTGGTCAACGCCCTAAACGAGGGGCAAGACGGCATGCGCGGAGGGATCTACTGGTGGCCGCGGATTTTCAGCTTCGAGAGCTTCGACGCGGTTTTCCAAAGCACCGGCATTATGACGGCGATGGGCATTACGGTTGCAAAAACGGTGCTTGGAACGCTAATTCACGTGTTTTTTACAGCTATGGTTGCCTTTGCTTTCTCTCGTAAAGGTCTCATTGGCGGCAAAATATATATTCTCTTCGGCACCGTTACTTTGTTTTTCGGCGGCGGCCTAATCCCAACCTATCTGCTTATGAGAGACCTGCATTTGCTCGATAATTTCATGGTCTATATCATTCCGGCGATGTTCAGCTTCTTCGATCTCATCATCTTCATGACCTTCTTCCGGGATATTCCGGATGGACTTGAGGAAGCAGCCAAAATTGACGGTGCGAATGATTGGTCGATTTTTGTAAGAATTATTCTTCCGGTGTCCATGCCGGTTATCGCTACGATTGCGCTGTTCCACGGCGTATACCAATGGAATGATTATTTTGCCGGCGTCATCTATATGAACAATATGGACCTGCAGCCGGTTCAGACGTATTTGTACCGGGTTGTCGCTCAGTCCAGCTCTAACCAGATGCTTGCTGCTATTCCTGGAGGAATTGGCAAATCGGTTACAACGCAATCCATCAAGCTGGCTACGATGGTCGTTACAACGCTCCCGATCGTGATCGCTTATCCGTTCCTGCAGAAGTATTTTGTCAAAGGGATGATGATTGGCTCGATCAAAGGTTAACCAACGGCAAAAGCTTCCGTCCTTTAACGGGCAGAGGATTGCATATATAATCATTCATACAGAGAAGGGGAAGACAAAATGAACAAGAAGCCTAAGCTCAAAAATTTATTGATGATGATGATCGCAACGGTTCTAGTCTTAACAACGGCTTGCTCATCAGGCGGCAACAAAAATGAGAATAAAGAAGAGGGCACGGGTGCTCCTGCTGAAGAAGTGAAGCTTACGCAAGACGATAAGGGCTGGGAAGTGGATAAAAGCCCGATTACGTTTGACTGGTATATTAACTTTTCTTGGTTCCCTAACAAATGGGGCGTAGACGCTACATCGAAATATATTACGGAGAAAACAGGCGTTAACGTAAACTTTATCGTTCCTGCCGGCAACGAAGCAGAGAAGATGAATACGATGATCGCATCGGGCAGCCTGCCTGACTTTATTACGCTGGGTTGGTATGAAGAAGCGGTTAAGAAAATGATCGAAGGCGATCTGGTCCTGCCACTGAATGAGCTTGCTGACCAATATGATCCTTACTTCTACAAAGTAACGGACCCGGCTAAGCTTTCGTGGTACAAGCAGGAAGACGGCAATGTTTACGGCTATCCCAACTCGTCCTCATCCCCTAAGGATTATGAGAAATTCGGAGATAACATTACGTCAACACAAACGTTCCTAGTGCGCAAAGATATGTACGAAGCGCTTGGAAGCCCGGATATGCGTACGCCGGAAGGCTTCTTGAAGGCGCTTGAGGCTGCGAAGGAAAAGTATCCTGACGTTAACGGGCAGCCGCTTATTCCGCTGGGCATGTATGATTTTAACGATACGGGCAATGCGTCGCTTCAGCATTATATTCAAAACTTCCTAGCTATTCCGTACGATAAAGATGGCCAGCTGTATGATCGCAATACAGATCCTGAATATGTGAAATGGCTCAAAACGATGCGTCAAGCGAACGAGAATGGCTTGTTAGCGAAAGACATCTTCATCGACAAGCGCCCGCAAATGGAAGAAAAAATCGCGCAAGGCCGTTACTTCGCGATGCTGTATTCCAGATCTGACCTAGCTAACCAACAAAATGCGCTATTTGCAAGTGACCCGAACTCGATCTACATCGCGGTTGACGGTCCTGCAAATGCGAATTTGGATCAACCGACACTGGCTGGACCATCGATTTCGGGTTGGACGGTTACATTGATCTCCAAAAACGTGAAGGACAAGGCGCGTGCGATTCGTTTCCTGGACTATTTGATCTCTGAAGAAGGCCAGCATGATACGTTCTTCGGCAAACAAGGCGAAACTTGGGACAATATCGATGGCAAGGATCAGTTCTTGCCGGATGTGCTTAATCTGTTGAATACGGATCGCGGCGCTTTCGATAAGAAATATGGAGCATCCCATACGTTCTGGATGATGATGGACACGAACCTTACGCCGGTATGGTCCCCTCCTGCGGTTGAGCCGTTCAAGCAATTGGAAGACTGGACACGCGGCAAAGCGAAGAGCTTGTCTGAGTTCGACCAGCTTAATCCTACAGGCACATCAGAGGAAGGCATTATGAATACGAAAATCGATCAAGAGTTCGGTAAAGTGCTTCCGAGGCTAGTGCTTGCGAAATCCGATGCTGAATTCGATAAGATTTGGAATGACTATCTAGCTAAACGCGAGTCTCTCGACTTCAGCAAGGTACAGGCTTACAAGCAAAAGCAATACGAGATAAACATTGCGAAATTGGCTGAAGCGACTAAGTAACATCAAACGAAAGGTACTCCAGAACCGGAAACGGGCTGGAGTGCTTTTTGTTGCATAAGGAATAATTACAGTGAATGATATACGGAGCGGAAGTGAGAAAATAATGGGCAGGATATCCCGTTCGCGGTCATACCTTCAATCGGTTACACATTGGCTGGGGCGCAGATCGATGCAAAGCCGCCTTGTAGCCGCTTATATCATCATTCTATTGATACCAAGCATCGTTGTATCGAATTATCTTTTTGGCCAGATCAGGGATAGTTATACGAATGATACGATTAAACAGGGTCAATACTTGCTGGAAATGGAAAAAGTGAATATTTTGAATCAGATTGAAGCGATGGAACTGGCTGCCCAGCTCACGATATCGGAATCTGAAATTTTAGAATATATATCGACTAAGGAAGAGCCGCCAATTGAAGAGCTGCTTGATTTATACCGGGGCCCCCTTACCGATATGATCAATATTCAAACGAACAATCCGAATATTGCCCATCTCCGTTTATACGCAAACAATGAGCATATATCGGAAATTTGGCCGATTATTTTTCAAGAGCGCCGGATTCAAAGCGAGCCTTGGTTCGAAACGCTGGATCAATTGGATGGCAAGGAGCTGTGGATGTTCAAGGACAATGATCCCGATATTTTACGTCGATATGTGACCGATGTGAATAACCAAATGCCGAAGGTGTCGCTCGTACGCGTCATTCATGCCGGGAGCAAGCGCATTGGGATTATACAGGTGGAAATGCTGCTGAAGCAGTTTTCGCCCAAAGCTTTTGCCAATATTAAGGATGAGGGCTCACAAATGATGCTTGCTGACAGCAGCGGCGCTATCTTTCTGGATGACAATCAACCGTTTGCAGGCCGCAATCCGGAGCTTCGCCAAGCGATCGAGAATGAATTTGCTGGAATGAATGAGCAAGGAATCAACGAGAAGCGTTTTGTCGTGAATAAGCATCCTTACCTGCTCGTCTCAACGCCTATCGAGCAAGCTGATGCTCATATCCTAAATGTCGTGTCCTTGCAAACTGCACATGAGCGCATATCTACGGCAGAGAAGCAGATCATAGCTGCAAATCTTATATTGATTGGACTGCTGTCTATTATTACGTATATATTGAATTCCTTTATTCTCAAAAACCTGAGACGCCTGACAGAGGCGATGAAGAAGGTTAGAAAAGGGGAAGTGCCAACCGGGCTGCCGCTCGGGGGAGGCGGAGAAATAGGGGAGCTTGCCCATCATTTCAACAAAATGATTCATACCATTAATGAATTGATTGCACAGGGCGTGAAGAAGCAAGCGCTGACGAAAGAAGCGGAGCTGCGCACGCTGCACAGCCAGATCGACTCTCATTTTTTGTACAATACGCTGGAGAACATTAAGATGCTGGCAGAGATGGAGAACCAGCGGACGATATCCGATTCACTCACCTCGCTCGGCGGGATGATGCGCTATAATTTCAAATGGTCAGGTGAATATGTCAGTCTGCGGGATGAGATTCGTCATATTCAGAATTACATTGCCGTTATGAACATTCGGTTCGACGAGCCGATCCAGCTCGAGCTTCACATTCCCCCGAAGCTGATGGAGATCGAGGTGCTCAAGATGTCGCTGCAGCCGATCATCGAAAATGCGGTTAAGCATGCATGGCTTGGGGTGGAAGAGAGCAAGAGCACCATCTTAATTGATGTCACCGAGAATGAGAAGGCAGAAATTATTATTACGCTCAGGGACAATGGGATGGGTATTCAAGCCGAGCGCCTAGAGAGATTAAATGAAATGATTCATGCTGAAAATAGAACCAATGCTTCCTCTGGCGCAGAGTTTGGAAGCGGAAAGCAAGCGTTCGGGATTGGCCTGCGCAATGTTCACCAGCGTATTCGGCTTTATTATGGCAAGCTATATGGATTACATGTGTACAGCAGCGAAGGGCAATTCACAGAGGTAGTTATTACTTTTCCGAAGGTGCTGTTAATGGGAGGGGGGGCCGGCAATGAGGAAGCTATTAATCGTAGATGACGAGAAAAATATCCGATTAGGGCTCAAAACCATGATTGAACGAGAATTTCCGGAACAATATGCTATTCGGACAGCAATCCATGGAGAAGACGCTCTAACGCAATATGATAGCGAACGGGCGGATATCGTTATAACTGATATTCGCATGCCGATAATGGACGGTATTGAACTGATTAAGCGGCTTACATTAGAGGAAGGACCAGAGCAGAAGCCGATCTTTATTATTCTGAGCGGGTATGATGACTTTGCCTATGCGAAAGCGGCTATCAAATATCAGGTAAAAGACTATCTGCTCAAGCCTATACGCCGAGACGAGCTGTTTGAAGCGCTGCTTAAAAGCGAGAATACGCTGCAGGTGCAAGCTGAATTAGCACAGCGAGTAGCGGTAAGCGATACGTATCGTGAAGAGCTGCGAATTAACTTGCTTAAGGAGTGGTTTCGGCAAGAGAAGCTTACTACAGGCAGCCACAGCTTAAGTGATCTGGCGTTCAAAATCGGCTTCGAGCAAATTTCGTCCCCGTTTACTGTCGCTGTATTGAACTATAAATCAGAGAGCGGCGACTCGATGAACAAGGATGAGTTTAAGCTGCTCGTTGAGCGGATGCTTCAGCCGATCAATGGCGTTCTGGATGTTTCTTTTTTGGATAGCGAGAGCAAGCTTGTTCTGATCGGAAGTCCGGCCTGGCAGTTCGAGGAATTGTTTCGGCAGGCAGGCGGAAGGGAGCTGGACGGGCTGCGCATGGGTGTAAGTAGCGAGGGGAACCGGATTGAGGATTTGTTCCATTGCTACAAGCAGGCATCGGAAGCGCTTCAGTCTTCGTTCTTGTATTCGAATTGCCGCATGCTGCGGTATGAGGATATTCGAGAGAAGCGACGGGATTTCAAGCTGCCTGACGAGGAGATTCGCAAGCTGGGGAATATGCTGGGTACTGACCGGGAACGGGAGGTTCAAGAGCTGCTGAAGCTGATCTTCCGTACGGAGGAAATACCTGACGTCGACATCCATTACTTAAAGCTAGTTGGAAAACGGATGAACGAGCAGGTGCTGGACGAGGTATTTCGTATTTACGGCGAGGAATCGATCGAGGTGCTGAAGCTGTATCGCAAAGTAGGCAGCATGGATAACTTCCGGAGCTTTCACGATTACTACCGAAGCTTGGAGCTATTGCTGTTAAGCGTAAATGATTATATCCGAGGCATTCGTTCTGCTTATAGCGAGCATTCTGAGATTAAGGCGGCTGTTGCCTATATGGAAGAAAATTATTACAAGCCGCTCAATATGGCTGTCGTAAGCAATTATGTGGGCCTCAATTACTCCTATTTCAGCGAAGCGTTCAAAGCCCATACAGGAGAGAGCTTCGTATTATTTCTGAAAAAAGTGCGTATTCGCAAAGGCAAGGAGCTGCTGCTCGAAGGGAGTCAGAAGCTGCAGGAGATCGGAAGCGCCGTCGGCTTTGAGAACAGCAAGCAGTTTTCACGCGTGTTCAAGGAGCTGGAAGGCATCTCGCCGCAGGAATATCGGATCAAGGTCAGATCGGTTGCCGGTCAAGGCCAAGTGAGCAATAGAGAATGAATGCAAGAGGAGCCTTTGGGTTCCTCTTTTATTTTTTAATGTTAGGTTTGGGCTCATTTAGGGTACTAATACTTATAAGCGAAGGGAGCTGTTGAACCATGTTATTTGATGATGCTTTACCGGAAGACATCCTTGAGGTTAATCCTAATCATGAACCGGAAATTGTTCCGCCGGCATCGCCGGAGATTAAGCCTGAGCAGCCAGTCCCGGAAGTTATTCCGCAGACGGCGCCAGAGATTAAACCAGACGTTGTACCCGAAATCAAACCGGACATTCCCCCTGAGGTTCCGCCGAAGTAATGATGTACAACAAGGATAAAAGAGAATTTTCACGACAAAATTTTACCGGGTATAAAATATCCAATTTGTGTATGTAAGGGGTATTGCTTAGTCGTAAATTGGCTTTGATACAAATATTCCCAGGGTGAACAAATGTACAAAAACCTATATTTTGTGAAATAAAAAAGGATCCGCATGTTCGGATCCTTTAATTTTGCCTATTATGAATATCCCAAATCTTCATCAAGCTATCACTAATTTAGTCTGTGACTATTTCTACAATATCGTTATTGGCTTTTTCTTTAATGGAATTACTGTTCGAACATCCGATCATAAGAAAACAAAGAATCAGAGCGGTAACAATATATATTTTCCTCATAATTTTTTCTCCTTTTAATAAAGATCATTTACTCCATTAATCCTGAATTTCGAAAGTGAAATCTCATAAAAATGTAAAAAAGTGCCCTGATCTTTGGTAGAATGGTGTTTGTCTAGAACACATCACCCAAAAGAGAGGAGCACCTTTATGGTGAAGTTTA
Organism: Paenibacillus sp. Y660; assembly: GCF_057221575.1. Lineage (NCBI taxonomy): Bacteria > Bacillati > Bacillota > Bacilli > Caryophanales > Paenibacillaceae > Paenibacillus > Paenibacillus sp. Y660. The sequence goes on from NZ_JBXBBJ010000021.1 coordinate 81,688, forward strand.
TCAC
>NZ_JBXBBJ010000022.1:0-74655 GCF_057221575.1 Paenibacillus sp. Y660
ACGCCGCCAGCGTTCGTCCTGAGCCAGGATCAAACTCTCCAAATGGAAGTTTTCGCTTCGACGCGATGTCGAAGAGAAAAGCTTCATGTGTTTGAAATGCTCATTACTTTTTATCGCTTTTTCGCTAAATCCCGAAGGATTTGCGAGGCAGTTTCACTCGTTGTTCAGTTTTCAAAGAGCAATCTTTTCTTTCATGTCGGCCGTGTGTCTCGTTGGCGACCTAGATAATATATCACGTTCGCCTATATGAATGCAAGCATTTTTTTAAATAATAGTGCATCTTTTTTTCACCCCACTATTTACTCCATATTTCTTCTAAATAGTAGTGGAGCTTAAACAGATATACGAGCTAGATCAAGACATAAAAAAAAAACGAGCTCTGCGTCTTAGCGCAAGCTCGTTATTTAATCGGGTATTAGTATTGTTTGGCTGCTTTATATTGGGCTGCATCTTTAATTAGCTCAAATTTCTTATTTCCCTTATTCAATCCTGCATCGACGGTGGTATCGATTAATACCCATTTGCCATTTAAATAAACTTCATTCCAAGCGTGATATACATCTACATAAGTGGATTGTCCCATAACGAGCTTAGTTGGAATATCCAAGCTGCGAAGCATTCCGGCAAACAGAGATGCGTAACCGTAACAAATGTCTTTCTTCGATTTGAAAGTGCGATCGATATTAGGAAGGTAGTCGACCGATAAATTAGCCGCTAATTGATTATCGTAATTGATGTTAGTAATGATGTAATCATAGACCGCTTTTACTTTCTCAGCATCTGTCTTTTTGTTTTTAGTCAATTCCTTGGCTTTGACAACCGCACTGCTCGAGCTTGTCCATTCAATATTTTGAATCGAATTCAAGTAGACATCATTGCTTTCCTTCAAGCTAAGCGTTACTGATTCTTTACTTATCAGCTTATACTTATTGCCCGTCGTGTTCTCAAGCAACGAAATCGTATATGCACCATTGCCAAGCTGCAAGGGGAAGATCTCTGCTGTTTTTTCGCTATCGAGATTGTATGTATAGTTTGTTTCGCCTTTGGCAATCATCAGCTTCGTTTTCACTTTAGCATTCACGGCATATTGGATGGAGACAACACCGTTATCCAGATTGCTCGTATTCAGCCAAGCAGATGCATTCGCTTCGCTTGCTTGTGCCACAGTGACATTAATGGATGCAAAAAGTACAAAAGCTGCGATTGCTAAGAATATTTTACGCATGAACGTAACTCCCTTCGGTAGCTGGCTGCCATCTTTCGGAAGGCCCTTTAGCTTTGCGTCCCTACCTTTCGATAGGTTTGCCGTTATCGTGTGAAGCTGCATGCTGAGCGCATGTCCAATACAAACAAAAAAAGCCCATCCATTCGGAAGCTGGCTGCCATCTTCAGGAAGGCCCTTTAGCTTTGCGTCCCTACCTTTCGATAGGTTTGCCGTTTATCGTGTATCGCTTTATTAGATCCATCTTACCATATGATTCTAGCAAATCAATAGATTTCGCCATCTTATTAAGAAGAAATTGGTAGTTATTTCACGATTGCTGCCGCAAATGCTCGACTGTTGAAAATAAAAAGAACCGCGGCAGCCAGTGCCAAGCGGTTCTGCTATTTTAATCGTTACTCTGCCGAGCGTTGATCTCTCATATGAGGGAACAACAGTACGTCACGGATCGATGGCGCATCCGTTAGCAGCATGATCAACCGGTCGATACCGATTCCTAGTCCGCCGGTTGGCGGCATGCCGTATTCTAGAGCACGGATGAAATCCTCATCCATCTCATGCGCTTCATCGTTGCCATGCTCACGCTCTACAAGCTGCGATTCGAACCGCTCGCGCTGATCGATCGGATCGTTCAGCTCGGTAAAGGCATTGGCATGCTCGCGCGCTACGATAAAGAGCTCGAAGCGATCCGTGAAACGCGGGTCATCTTCGTTCTTCTTGGCTAGCGGAGAGATCGCAACAGGGTGTCCGGTTACGAACGTCGGCTGAATAAGCGTGTGCTCGCCGAACTGCTCGAAGAATGCGTTAAGGATATGACCGAATGTCATATGCGGATCAACAGCAACCTTATGCTCCTTCGCCAAACGATGTGCTTCTTCATCGCTCATCTCCACGCCAAAATCAACGCCCGTCAATTCTTTGACAAGCTCAACCATGGAAACCCGGCGCCACTGCGGTGTCAGATCAATCTCTTGACCTTGATAAGTAATTTTCGTAGTACCGAGAACCTCTTGGGCAATATGGGCGATTACATTTTCCGTCAAAGCCATAATATCTTTGTAATCGGCATAAGCCTCGTAAAGCTCAATCATTGTAAATTCCGGATTGTGGCGAGTCGAAATACCCTCATTGCGGTAAACGCGGCCAATCTCGTACACTTTCTCCAACCCGCCTACGATCAACCGCTTCAAATGAAGCTCGATCGCAATACGCATGTAGAGCTGCATGTCGAGCGCATTATGATGCGTTTCGAACGGACGCGCTGCCGCACCGCCTGCAATAGAATGCAAAGTTGGTGTTTCTACTTCTAAATAGCCGCGGGAATCCAAGTAGCGGCGCATCGATTGAATGATTTTGGAACGCGTAATAAAGGTTTGTTGTACGTCTGGATTCACGATAAGGTCAACATAGCGTTGACGGTAACGAAGCTCTACATCCTTCAAGCCATGATACTTATCGGGCAATGGCAGAAGCGATTTGGTCAATACTTCAACATCATGCGCTTTAACCGATACCTCGCCTGTATTCGTTTTGAATACTACGCCATGCACGCCGATGATATCACCGATATCAAGCAAGTCGAAAGCAGCGAATTTATGCTCTTCAACTGTATCCTTGCGAACATAAATTTGAACCTTGCCGCTCAAATCTTGAATCGTCGCGAAGCCCGCTTTGCCCATGCCTCGCTTTTGCATAATACGTCCAGCAATGCTAACCTTAACCGCTTGGCCTTCAAGCTCTTCTTTGGTCAGCGTTTCATATGCTTGTACAATTTCTTTGGCATTATGAGTGCGCTCGAATTTACGGCCGAATGGGTCTACTCCCAGCCCTCTCAGCTCATCCAACTTGTCTCTGCGAATTTGCAAGAGCTCGCTTAGCTCCTGCTCATTGTTTTCATGTTCCACTTCTTCATCTCCTTGATCGTTCGGCAGGCGTACGCGGTTGTCTCCAGAACCCTGCAGTAAAAGATAAGCATCCAATAAACTTAAATAATAGGTTCTTCTATTGTAAACGTTCAAAAAGCTTCCCACAAGGAAGCTTTTTGATCCGCACATGGCAAACCTTATTTTTTGATATCGAGAATTTTGTACTGGATAATGCCAACTGGTACGCTTACTTCAACGACTGTGCCTTTTTTCTTGCCCAAAATCGCTTTGCCAACCGGACTTTCATTCGAGATCTTGTTTTGCAAAGGATCAGCTTCCGCTGTACCTACAATGGAATAATCCATCGTGTCGCCATATTCCATATCTTCAACCGTTACGATCGAGCCGATGCTCACGGTATCAATATCAATGTCATCATTATTTATAATACGCGCGTTGCGCAGCATTTTCTCAAGGGTAAGAACACGGCCTTCGATGAATGCCTGCTCATTCTTAGCATCCTCGTACTCCGAGTTTTCGCTTATATCGCCATAGCCGATTGCCACTTTAATCCGTTCGGCAACTTCACGGCGTTTGACAGACTTTAGGTTCTCTAATTCATCTTCAAGCTTTCGCAGCCCTTCTTGAGTCAGAATGATTTGCTTATCGTTCATCTTTCCGATTCTCCTGTCATGTGACTAATTATTCATACCTTGTATGAATTCACTGATACCTAATATATTACGCTTCCTGAACCTCATACCTACTGATGTTTGAGGCACTCTTCATGTATTCGTTAGATTATATTGCACGATTATATTGCAAAATTACCCTCAATGTCAATCAAAGCCAGACGACCCATTGAAGCCGTTTCATTTCTGGCAGTTGAAGCAGAAGCCGCTAGATAGCGGCTTTTGTCGAATAGTGTCGGTTAAGTTGCCGAACAAGTAAAATGAATAATCGATCGATCGTTTTTTAGTATACAACTTCTTCGGCGGCTGCTGCGTCTCCGCTCACAGAAGCGCTTGTTGGCTGGAACTCAGCTTCCTCTTCAAGCGTCCGTACGTAGTTTTCCAAAATGGCTACCATCGGGTCGCGTCCTGTTTCTTCCATAATGACATCCTTCACGCGCGCACCGCCTGGAAGGCCCTTCAGATACCAAGCGAGGTGCTTGCGCATCTCGCGTACCGCGACCGCTTCGTTCTTTAGTGCTACCAGCCGGTCCAGATGCAAAATGGCCACTTTCATTTTCTCGCGTGGCGTAGGGTCGCTAAGCAGCTCGCCATTGGTCAAGTATTGAATCGTACGATAGAGCATCCAAGGGTTTCCGAGCGCTCCGCGCCCAATCATAACGCCGTCGCAGCCGGTATGATCAAGAAGCCGCTTAGCATCCTCTGGCGAGAAGACGTCGCCATTCCCAATTACGGGAATAGATACCGCTTCTTTGACATCCTTTATAATGTCCCAATTAGCCTTGCCTGTATACAACTGCTCGCGCGTACGTCCATGTACGCTAACGGCTTTGCCGCCAGCGCGCTCAACAGCTCGTGCATTCTCGACTGCGTAAATATGCTGATCATCCCAGCCGATGCGCATTTTCACCGTAACCGGCTTCTGTACCGCATCCACTACCGCCGAGACCATTTCATAGATCTTGTTCGGATCAAGCAGCCAGCGGGCACCTGCATCACACTTCGTTACCTTCGGCACCGGGCAGCCCATATTTATATCGATAATATCCGCATTCGTTTGCTTATCGACGACTTTTGCCGCTTCAACAAGCGACTCTCGGTCACCGCCAAAAATTTGAAGGCTTAACGGCTTCTCCCGCTCATCGACGAACAGCATCTCCAGCGTCCGTTTATTTCCGTGCAAAATCGCCTTGTCGCTTACCATCTCCGCGCATACAAGACCTGTTCCGAATTCCTTGGCAATTAATCGAAAAGCCGGGTTGCACACGCCTGCCATCGGCGCTAGCACCACTCTGTTCTTCATCTCGATGTCTCCGATTTTCAGCATGTCGCTCCTTGCTCCTCTTCTAATTATTTATTGTTCCAATCCCTTAATTGCATCATTACTGACGATCGTCAGACATAAGTTCCTCGTAGCTGATTCCTAACGTTTTTGCTATATGGCTGAGCAGCTTTGGATCTGTCTTTCTCGTCCCTCGCTCCAATGAGCCGAGAACCGCTACTGATACGCCAAGCACCTTGGCCAGCTCCTGCTGAGTATAGCCCTTCAGCTTTCGAAAGGCTCTGACGCGCTGCGCCAATTGATTGTTTTCCATAGCGTGATGCCTTCCTTTCCATCCAAAAGCGCCGCCTCAGAAGCTGCGCCTACTTCGGCCTGCAACGGATGCGATTGATCCATAGTATCGTTCAGCGGCACTAATACAAATGACCGCTCCATCATGCGCGGATGCGGCAATATCAGCTCTTCTTGATCCATTCTGACATTATCATATAGGAGAAGATCAAGGTCAATGGTTCTCGGTCCCCAACGTATTTGTCGAACTCTCCCTAATTGCTGCTCGAAAGCAAGCAGCTGTCTCAGCAGAATGATCGGGGAAAGCGTCGTTTGCACGGCTAACGTCATATTGAGAAAAGGCGGTTGTTCCGTATATCCTACAGGATCCGTCTCATACATGCCAGATACTTTATTTACCGCGATGTTCGGGTGTGCGTCAATGAGACAAATCGCAGAAAGCAGCAATTGCTCGCGATTGCCCATATTGGAGCCTAATGCGATATAAGCTTCCGCTGGTGCGCCTTCACGCGGGAATTGTTCGTCCATCAGCATCCCGCTTTCTGCGCAGCTCTACTGTTACTCCATCAAAGTGGATGTCGAACGGCGGATGCGGCTTCGTTACTCGAACCGTAACTTCATTTACCATAGTATAAGCTTCCAGTACTCGTGATGCAATGTGACCCGTTAAAGCTTCAATCAGCTTAAAAGGCGGGCCTTCCACGATCGTTTTGGCTAACGCATGAATTTCCGCATAATTAACCGTATGGCTCAAATCATCCGTCTTCGCAGCCTGCTCCAAGTCCATACGCAGCTCGATGTCGACGAAATATTGCTGGCCCAGCTTATTTTCTTCGGGAAATACGCCATGGTAGCCGTAGAACTTCATCCCTTTAACTATCATATTATCCATTATATGCTATTCTCCTGTCGATGCAGCTTAGCTGTCTTTTTAAAAAAGCCTTCCGCAGCAAGGTTAGCTGCGATACAGGATTGCATCCGTCATGAGCGCGGCGCGCTTGATTGCGCGCACATCATGGACGCGCATGATTTGACAGCCATGCGCGATGCCGAGGACGACGGTCGCAGCCGTCCCCTCAACGAGATCTTCCACAGGCAGATTCAGCGTCTGCTTGATGAATCGCTTGCGCGAGGTGCCGAGCAGCACCGGATAGCCGAGCGCATGCAGTTCTGATAGACGACCGAGCAGCTCGAGGTTGTCCTCATGGGTTTTGGCGAAGCCGATGCCGGGATCAAGCCATATTTGCTCATCGGCGATGCCGGCAGTATGAGCGATGCTGACGCTGCTTAGCAGGTCAGCGAGCACATCCGGGACGAGGTCGTTATAGTCCCGGGCGTGGCGATTATGGCTGATAATGACCGGACAGCCATACTCCGCCGCAACGGCGGCCATATTGGGGTCGCCTTTAAGGCCCCAAATGTCATTGATGATGTGAGCGCCAGCCTCCAGCGCCGCGCGAGCCGTCTCCGCTTTGTAGGTATCAATCGAGAGAGGAATATGCGGCAGCGCTTCGCGCACCGCACGAATGACGGGAACAATGCGCCGAATCTCCTCTTTCACATCCACTGGCTCAAAGCCAGGGCGGGTCGACTCACCGCCGATATCGAGAATGTCGGCGCCGTCCCGAGCCATCGCAATGGCATGGGCAACGGCGGCATCTATATTCGTATAACGCCCGCCATCGGAAAATGAATCAGGGGTAGCATTGAGAATGCCCATAATTAAGGTGCGGCTGCCTAATTCCAGATTGGCACTGCCGCCAAAACTATATGCTCTATTGTAGAATCGTGGTTGTTGATCCAATGTTCGTCCGCCACCCTTATTCGTATTCTTTAAGCTGCAGCTGTATATGACGGATAAGCAGATCACCTTAATCGGCTCGCGTTGATTGTCGGTATAGCGACAGCAATTCTCTAGTCACAGCTCCCGCTTCACCGTCGCCAATCACCGCACTCCACCCGTTTGCGTCCGATATTTTGGTTACAGGGACAAGCTCCTGAATCGAATTGGTTAACCAAATTTCGTCAGCCGACTGAAGCTGCTCCCAGCTGTAAAGCCCTTCTTCCGCCTTGTAGCCCGCACTCCGCGCCAGCTCAAGCACTCGCGCGCGCGTTATGCCTGGCAAAATGCCAACCGTAATGTCGGGCGTATATATGACTTTATCCTTAGCAAAAAACAAGTTGCTCACAATTCCCTCTGCCAGCCATCCCTCATGGCTGAGCATAAGTCCTTCGGCGCCTGGCGAGGCATCGCCAGCCAGCAGTTCCCGCTTTGCAATAATATTGTTCATATAATGGAGAGATTTGAAGCGAACATCGCCTTCAGGCGTATTCCGCCTAGTCTGCATAAGACGCAGCTCCCGTCCGCGCATATGAACCGCATCATTAACTGGCGGCAATGCTTTTACAAGCATGAACATATTAGGCTGCTCATAATCACCTGTCGGCAAGCCGAGCTCAGCTTCACCTGCACTGACCGTCATTCGAACGTAGCCATCCTGAAGCCCGTTCGCCTCCAGCAGCTCTCTCACCCAGTTGCTTACCTTCTCGGCATCAGCATGATACTGAATCCCCAGCTGCTTACAGCCCGACTGCAATCGATTCATATGCCTATCCAGTAAGTAAGGCTTCCCCTCATAGGTGCGAAAGGTCTCAAACAAGCCCATGCCGTACAAAAAACCGTGATCATATACTGAGATCACGGCTTCACTCGCTTCCATAACGGAGCCGTTCAGTCCGATTTTCATCGAACTGCGCTGCTCCGATTTTGCAAGAAATTACGAAGCATCGTCAAACCATGCTCCGTTATAATCGATTCCGGGTGGAATTGCACCCCTTCAATAGGATATTCCTTGTGGCGCAGCCCCATAATCTCGCCTTCATCCGTCTCTGCCGTAATTTCCAAGCAATCCGGCAGCGTTTCGCGGCGCACGATGAGAGAGTGGTAGCGCGTAGCAGTAAATGGCGATGGCATGCCTGCAAAAATCGACGTTCCATTATGATGAATAGCGGAGGTTTTGCCGTGCATCAGCTTCTCTGCGCGAACCACTTCGCCTCCGAAGGCTTGTCCGATCGATTGATGGCCTAGACAAACGCCGAAAATCGGGATTTTTCCTTTAAAATGGTCAATAAGCGACAGGCTGATGCCTGCTTCATTCGGCGAGCAAGGACCTGGCGATATCAAAATATGATCAGGAGCCAGCGCTTCAATTCCTGCCAAATCAATCTCGTCATTGCGTTTAACTACAATCTCTTCCCCAAGCTCACCCAAATATTGAACCAAATTGTACGTGAAAGAATCATAATTATCGATTACCAGTATCATGTTAACGCTCCTCCTCTTTCCGATTCCGCTGCTTGTTCATGCGCAGCAAACCGCTCGCTATACTGAATGGCCTTCCATAATGCCTTCGCCTTGTTCAACGATTCCTTATATTCTCTCTCTGGTCCAGAATCGATCACGATTCCCGCTCCCGTTTGAATATGGGCAATCCCCTCCTGCAGTGCAATTGTTCTAATAATTATATTAAATTCCATATCGCCATTATAGTCAATCCATCCAAGCGAACCCGTATAAGGGCCTCGGCGTGTCGGCTCAAGCTCTTCGATAATTTCCATGGTGCGAATTTTCGGAGCGCCGGTAATCGTTCCCCCTGGAAAAGTAGCCGAGATAACATCGTAAGCATCCTTGCCGCCTGCTAATTGTCCCTCTACTTGGGAGACAAGATGCATGACATGCGAATACTGTTCGATAACCATAAGCTCTTCCACTTTAACTGTGCCATAGGCTGAGATGCGTCCAAGATCATTCCGCTCCAGATCAACAAGCATAATATGCTCGGCCCGCTCCTTCTCATTCGATAGAAGCTCATCTGCGAGTCGAAGATCCTCCTCTTCTGTACGTCCCCGCCTCCGAGTTCCCGCAATGGGCCTTGTGGCAAGCTTGCTATCACGAAGCTCAACCAATAGCTCCGGCGATGCCGATACAAGCTGAAACTCGGGACAGCGCAGAAAACCCATGTATGGCGACGGATTAACGAGTCTCAGCCATTCATACAGCTCTTCGGCCGAAGTCGCAATCTCCTTGCTTTGCCGTACGGAAAGATTTACTTGAAAGACGTCGCCTTGCTCGATATAGGCTTGTATTTTTCGAACGGCCTCCATATAAGCTTCCTTCGAGAACGGAGAGGTAATGCCAGTGACAGACTCAATGTCTATTTCCAGCGAATCATCCTCGAGCAGTTGCTGCCGCTTCTCTCGCAGCAGCGCCGCCTTCGCCTTGGCGCGTTCTTCGTCGAACCAGGTCAGCCAATAATCGGTCATTCCTTCTGCTCTAGCAAGCGCTCGCTCGTAAACAGAGCCAAGCTCATCTTCATTCGCGTCCAAATCAACCTTCGTATGAACTACGCAATATACCTTCGATTGCACATGGTCGATGATCCACAGCTCATTCATTTGCATAAATAAATAATCTGGCATATTCCGATCATCCTGCGCAATAGCAGGCAATCGTTCAATGGAGCGTATAATATCATACCCCCAATAACCGACGCAGCCGCCGATCCACTTAGGAGCGCCTTCAAGCCTTGGGCCAAGCTGTCCGCTCATCCATTCCCTCACAACCTCCAGCGGCTTACCTTCCCACTGGCGCTCGCTATGCTCCTCAAGCGAATGGAACTCAACAGAATGAGCAGACAAGCCTTTTCCGCGTATCACGCCGTCAGGATGCAAGCCCAAATACGAATAGCGTCCGTCCTTGCCGCTCTCTAGTATAAAAGCATAAGGCGAGGCATCCTGCCAGACCTCTTCCCATGAAGAAACGCCAGCTCTATTCTCGAGCTCAAAGGGCAATTCCTTGAGCAGCGGCAGCGTCGTATATTTCCGTTCGGCGTGCCACCGATACCACTGCTCCATTGCGGTGACCATCACCTTCAACCCCCGATAACTTGACTTATTTTGCTCAGTATACAGAATAGCAAAGTAAAAAGAAAGCCTTCCATTCCAAGGAATGAAAGGCTGTCTTTGTATAGGCAATAAAAATTAGTTTTCGAAGTTGAATAGTGGAGTTGAGAGGTAACGTTCGCCATTGCTTGGAACAATAGCAACTACACGTTTGCCAGCGCCAAGCTCTTTCGCAACTTGCAGAGCAGCATAGATAGCTGCACCAGAAGAAATTCCGCAAAGGATGCCTTCTTCTTTCGCTGCGCGACGAGCGTATTCAAACGCATCTTCGTTCTCAATTGTAATAACAGCGTCATAGATTTCACGATTCAAAATATCAGGTACGAAGTTAGCGCCGATACCTTGGATTTTGTGAGCGCCTGGTTTGCCGCCAGAAAGAATCGGCGAAGCCGCAGGCTCAACTGCGTAAATTTTGATGCCATCAAAGTTTTTCTTAAGCACTTCACCCGTACCAGAAATGGTACCGCCAGTGCCGATACCTGCAACGAATGCATCCAATTTGCCGTCAAGGGAGTTGATCGCCTCAACGATTTCTGGACCAGTCGTTTCACGGTGGATCTTCACGTTGGCTTGGTTTTTGAATTGTTGCGGCAGGAAGTAGTTAGGGTTCTCGGCTGCAAGCTCTTCAGCTTTGCGAACCGCACCGTTCATACCTTCAGATCCTGGTGTCAATACAAGCTCAGCGCCGTAAGCGCGAAGCAGGTTGCGACGCTCAACGCTCATGGTTTCAGGCATTACAAGAATAGCTTTGTAGCCTTTGGCTGCTGCTACAAGTGCTAGTCCGATTCCTGTGTTGCCGCTTGTAGGCTCAATGATCGTGTCGCCTGGTTTAATAATTCCTTCTTGCTCCGCTACCTCAATCATGCTGATTGCGATACGGTCTTTTACGCTTGCACCTGGATTTTGGTATTCAAGCTTTACATAAATTTCTGCACTGCCTTCAGGTACGAGACGGTTCAAACGAACAAGCGGAGTATCACCGATAAGATCTAGAACGCTTTGCACAATTTTGGCCATGGAAATAACTGCCTCCTTATTCCGACTAATTCAGTTGGTTTTTTCACTAACTCCATATTAACAATGTCTTGCATCCGTTGTCAATAGTGACTTTCTCACTCCACTGAAAACGCTGTTCAGATCGATGCTATTCCGTTTTCACTGCATCATATTTATCGAGAAGCGCATCTTCAAGATCCGTCATCGAGTCGGCACGCTCAAGCGCCAGCTGTTTGCGAACCGTATCATGCAGCCTGCGCCCCGTCATTTTTGTCGTTGTCTGGCGTTCGATGAGCCGAATTATCGCATAGCCGGCGTCAACCTTAATGGGACCCGCCATTTCAGCCACCTGCAATCGGCTGGCTGTATCCAGCATTTCTCGATTGTAGAAAGGGTCATCTTCATCAATTAAGCCTAAATCTCCGCCTGAATCGGCCGTGAAGGAGTCAATCGAGTAGGTGCGGGCAAGCGTAGTGAAGTCTTCGCCATCCGTTAGAAGCCCCAATACAGAGTTCGCTTCCTTCGACGTTTCCGTCAAAATCCATTGCAAATGCAGCTGCATCCGCGCATCAAACTCCTCGGGATGATCGGCAATATAACGATCGACCTCTTCATCGGAGACATTTATGCTTCGAATGACGATTTTTTCCATCAGCAAACGGTAGCGGAGATCTTCAAGCACCTGCTCCTTCGTCATGCCGACCTGCTCCTGCATAACTTCATAGAAGCGAGCCTCGCTGTCGTAGCCTTCAACCATTTTCTCAAGCGCACGGCTTTGCTCTTCAGCCGATATAGACAGCTCGAAAGCCGCAGCTTCTAAATCAATCGCTTTGTGCACCATTAGTGTACGCAGTACAGCATCTCCATACTGCTTATGAAGCTCCTTCTCCAGATCGGCTAAAGTAATCTCTTCCGCACCGACCTTGGCGACCACTCGCTGCTTGTCCGTTTGTTGGGACGAATCAGCGCCCGGTGATTGACCAGATTTGACAGGATCATCCTTCTCTTCATCGCTGCCCACATTCGTCTGCGGACTACTATTCGGCATTCGGTCATTCCCTGGCCACACCTTCGCAATTACGACAACCGTTAACACCACCATACATACGGCTTGAAGGATGACAACGGCCCTCAGCACCTCGTATTTCTTCATTACCCCAATGCCTCCGATTATTGGATCGGCTTCGGCTTCGCTTGATCTAGCAACAGCTCTAGCTGCGCCCGTTCAAATGTATACGCTTCGTTGCAAAATTGGCAAACGACTTCCGCTTTTCCGTCTTCTTCAATAATTTGTTTCAGCTCATTTTCGCCCAAACTGAGAAGCGTTTGCTCTACGCGTTCCGCGGAACAGAAGCATTGGAATCTCAAGTCCATCGTATCGTGTATATGAAGATCTCCGTTATCGCCAACAATCCGGGCAAGCAGCTCCTCAGGCGTCTCGCCTTGATCCAGCAAAGCCGTTACAGGAGGCAGCGCGCCAACCGCTTGCTCCAGCCGCGTAATTTCCTCATCCGTAAGTCCTGGCATCAGCTGCACGATAAATCCGCCTGCATGCAGCACCGCGTTATCCGTATCCACTAATACACCAAGGCCAACCGCAGAAGGCGTCTGCTCCGAAACCGCGAAGTAGTACGTGAAATCCTCGCCAAGCTCGCCAGAGACAATCGGAATGCTTCCGCGATAAGGCTCTTTCATGCCTAAGTCCTTTGTAATATGAAGATGACCGCTGCGTCCAACCGCTCCGGCAACATCCAGCTTGCCATGCGCATTGCTCGGCAAATGAACTTGCGGATGGTCAACATACCCCCGCACCTCGCCGTCTGCATTAGCATCCACGACGATTTGACCGATTGGGCCATCGCCTTTCACTTGAATGGTCAGCTTCTCTTGCCCTTTCAGCATAGCGCCCATGATGGCTCCAGCTGTCAAGGTGCGACCCAATGCTGCCGTAGCAGTTGGAAAGGTGCCATGCCGTTGCCGAAGCTCCTCCACAAGCTGAGTCGTGCGAGCTGCGAACACTCGAATTTTGCCGCCCCATGCCGTACCTCGCACCAACACGTCCTTCAGCTGATTTTCCATCATAATCCCTCCTGATTGCGTTCATATATAATTCTTAAGCCTTCAAGTGTCAGAAGCGGATCGACCTCTTCTATCGTTTCCGATTCGGCAGCGATTAACTCCGCCAAGCCCCCTGTCGCGATAACGCGCGGATTGACGCCAAACTCTGTACGAATACGTTTTACGATACCGTCTACTTGTCCTGCATATCCGAAAATAATGCCAGCCTGCATCGACGTTACCGGATTGCGGCCAATGACGCTCTTCGGCCTCACTAGCTCAATGCGCGGAAGCTTCGCGGCACGCTGATACAGCGCCTCGGTAGAAATCCCGATTCCCGGAACAATCGCTCCGCCTAAGTAGTTGCCCCCTTCATCGATGTAATCGAATGTTGTCGCCGTTCCGAAATCAACCACAATGAGGGGTGATCCGTATTTGACGATGCCCGCTACGGAATTCACGATGCGATCCGCGCCAACCTCACGCGGATTTTCATAGCGGATATTTAATCCGGTTTTCACGCCAGGCCCTACGACAAGCGGGGTTTTGCGCAAATATTTTAAGCATAGCTGCTCTAATGTCCGCATGAGCGGCGGCACCACTGAAGAAATAATGACGCCGTCCATCTGCTCCAGCTTCACGCCAGCGTAATGAAATAGATTGTGAATCGTAATGCCGTATTCATCTACGGTCGCCGAACGATTCGTGCTAAGCCGCCAATGGTGCAGCAGTTCTTTTCCTTTGTATATGCCGAGCACGATATTCGTATTCCCGACATCAATGACGAGGATCAAAGCGTTTCCCCACCCTTCTTCTCATTCAAATCCAAGCTAATATCAAGCGCATGGAAGGAATAAGTCAGTCCGCCTACGGAAATAACGTCAACTCCGCATGCCGCAATACGATTTATTGTCTCTAATGAAACGCCGCCCGACGCTTCTATAATGACATGAGGCGATGTTCCTTTGATTCTTGCTACAGCTTCCTTCATCCGCTCAGGAGCCATATTGTCGAGCATAATGATGTCTGCACCGCATGCCAGCGCTTCATCGACCTGCTCAAGCGACTCCGTCTCCACTTCAATTTTCATCGTATGCGGAATTTTGCGGCGTGCTGCCTCGACTGCCGCGTGAATGCCGCCAGCGCCTTTGATGTGATTGTCCTTAATCATCACCGCATCGTACAGTCCAAACCGATGATTGGCACCGCCGCCCACCCTTACTGCGTACTTCTCCAGCATCCGGTGGCCTGGCGTCGTTTTGCGGGTATCCACAAGACGAACCGGAAGCCCTTCAAGCGCATCAACGAAAGCGCGTGTCTTGGTAGCTATGCCCGAGAGCCGTTGCATTAAGTTCAGTGCTAGGCGCTCGCCTATAAGCAAGCTGTGCGTACTGCCCTCTACTGTAGCGATTACTGTACCTTTATCTACATGCTCGCCATCCTGCACCTTTTGCTCGAATACAAGCGACGAATCTACAACCTCAAATACAAGCTTAGCGATAGGAAGCCCTGCAATAATGCCGCTCTCCTTCACGTGAATAACAGCCTTCGACTTCGACTCTCTAGGAATCGTTGTCTCGGTCGTTATGTCTCCGCTGCCTAAATCCTCTGCGAGCCAGCCGCGAATTTGATCGCGCACTGCAGCGTCATACCCGCCTGCCGTCCATTCATACATCCTCTATTCGCTCCTCCGTCAGTCCATATAGACGGTGCAACACCGTATGCTTTCTCCATGCCGCATCGTCGCGTACCGGAAAATCCTCCCGGTAGTGAGCTCCCCGGCTTTCTTCCCGCGAAAGCGCCGCTTCCGTGGTCAGCATCGCGCAGGTTAGCAAATTAGCAAACTCATACTCTTCACGCTCGGTTAGAACCGATTGATAAATCGAAAGCTGCCGCTTCAATTCCTCAAGACCCTTCTCAAGCCCCTTTGCATCACGGCGCAGGCCGGCATAACGCACCATAATTTTTTGCAGCTTAAGCCGTCTTTCTACAACAGCTTGAATCGATGTACCGCTTCGCTCGATTTCATTTTCAATAATAGGAACCAACGTACTGCTTGGCAGCTCATTTATTCGCTTCACGATTCTTCTGCCAAATACGATCGCTTCAGACAACGAATTGCTTGCCAGTCGATTAGCGCCATGAACACCCGTGGATGATACCTCGCCGCATGCAAACAAACGCTTAATGTTCGTTTCCCCATTTAGGTCGGTTTTCACTCCTCCCATCATGTAATGCATAGCAGGGGCAACTGGAATCCAATCGGACGTTAAGTCGAGACCGTATCTCAAGCAGTATTCATATATAGTAGGAAAACGGTGCTTCACCATTTCCGCCGATTCATGCGTAATATCAATATAGACGAAGGTTGATTTCGTCTCTTCCATCTCGCTGACGATCGCTCTTGCCACAATGTCCCTTGGCGCCAGCTCCAGCTGCTCATGGTAACGCTCCATGAAGCGCTCTCCTTTTATGTTGCGGAGGTACGCCCCTTCTCCGCGCACGGCTTCCGAAATGAGAAATCTCGGCGCGCCCGGATAGCAAAGGGAAGTCGGATGGAATTGAATAAACTCCACATCCTGTATGTATGCTCCTGCACGATAAGCCATCGCAATGCCGTCTCCCGTTGCAACCTCGGGATTGGTTGTATAGCGGTAGAGCTGACCGGCTCCGCCGGAGCTCAGGATGACCGCTTTTCCTTTCACGAACAATCGTTGACCGCTTGGCTTCTGCACAATAACGCCGCAGCATTCGCCGTCCTGAGTAATAAGGTCGATCACAAAATGATCGTCCCACACTTCTATTTTCGGATTAGCAATAGCGGTTTCCGATAGCGCTCTAACGATCTCAAAGCCCGTCGCATCACCGTTGGCATGCAAAATACGCCGCTGGCTATGCGCGCCTTCCTTCGTAAGCGCAAACTCGCCATTTTCCAAATCGAATTGGGTGCCCATCTGGATCAGGCTGCGAACGCCCTTTGGTCCTTCATGAACGAGCACATCAACCGCTTCGTTCGAGCACAGGCCAGCCCCTGCAACGAGTGTATCCTGCCTGTGGTAAGCGGGCGAATCCTCGTCCGATATAACAGCAGCGATACCGCCTTGCGCGTAGCGCGTGTTGCTGTCGAGCAGCGATTTTTTGGTAATCATAAGAACGGAATGATGCTCGGTTGACCGTATAGCTGTAAAAAGACCGGCAATGCCGGCCCCGATAACGATGACATCTTTTTCAATAACAGGCAGCTCACTCAACTGCACATCGACTAAATATCTGGGAATCATTATGGCTCCTCCAAGCGTAAACGGCAAAAGCCGGCTTTGGCTTTGTTGCTTTCGTTTCGTGGTGAAATATAAGCATAATAGGAAATGAGTACGAATAAGTCTTATATTTCAAACATAGGAGTAGCGCATACTACTTCACGAGTAGCATGCGCTCCAAGGACAAACGTGCTTGATCCGCAACATGCGGCGGTACATAAATTTGAGGCTGCATCGTTTCCAAGCATTTTACGAGCTTCTTCAAATTATTTACCTTCATGTTAGGACATACCAAATATTTAGATGCAAAATGGAATGTTTTGTCTGGGCTGTCTAGTCGAAGCTGGTAGCCTGTACCGTCCTCTGTGCCTACGATAAACTCCTGGCACTCCGATTCTTTACAATATTTGATAATTGCGGTTGTACTGCCTACAAAATCGCCAAGCTCGACAACCTCAGGACGGCATTCCGGGTGAACAACAAACTGTGCGTTCGGATATTTCGCTTTCATTTCTTCTACGTCTTTCACGGTAAGCATGTCATGCGTGTTGCAGTAGCCTTCCCAGATAATCATTTTCTTATCGGTGTTCTGCTGCACATAGTGACCAAGGTTTTTGTCCGGTACCCAGATGATCTCGTCACCTTCAACCGAGTTAACAACCTTAACCGCATTCGCCGACGTACAGCAAATGTCCGTCTCAGCCTTGATTTCCGCAGACGAGTTGATATACGTAACGACCTTTGCATTTGGATGCTGCGCTTTCAGCTTGCGCAAGCCGTCCACGCTTACCATGTCTGCCATCGGGCAGCCTGCACGCTCGTCGGGAATGATGACCGTCTTGTTTGGCGCCAAAATCTTTGCGCTCTCGCCCATGAAGTGAACGCCGCAGAATACGATAACATCGGCATCCGTTTGAGCTGCCTTCTGAGCAAGCAAGAAGGAATCTCCGCGGAAATCAGCTACCTCTTGAATTTCATCACGCTGATAATAATGGGCTAAAATGATAGCATTCCGTTCTTTCTTCAACTGTAACAACCGTTCACGCAGCTCACGGTTTTGCTCCGCCTTGCGTTCCAGTGCCAGTGCTTCCACAGTAAATCCTCTCCTCTTATGAGGGATGGGGGATAATGCCCATTCCGTTATACGGCAAGCTGAACTTTGTGAATTGATGCACAAACTTAGAAAGTCGCTTACCTATAGTTTAAACCAAAAGGGATAAATTCATTTGATTAAGATTTAATTTACACGTGGTAGATGCTACTGTCAATGTATTAAAGGCCATTTTCGGGCAGCAATTTAAAATTAATTAACAAGTAGGCTATCTGATAGCAAAGTTCAACTTCATTAGGTGTTCAAAAATGAATAAAAGGCCTCCATCCATAATGGAATAGAGACCTTTGCATCTTTAATGACACTACCGCTTAGCCGGATCGTAAGGCTGTCCAAGTGCTGAAGGAGCGTTCGAGCGGCCGACAGCTCCTGCCAGTACGACTAACGTCAGAACGTAAGGCAGCATGTAGAAAAACTCAACTGGAATTTGCTTCGAGAATTCAAACAGCTGCGCGAAGCTTCTTAGTGCTTGTGCAAGGCCAAAGAACATGGCTGCTCCAACGACGCCAAGGGGATTCCATTTGCCGAAAATGAGCGCTGCCAGCGCGATAAAGCCTTGCCCCGAAATCGTATTATGCGCAAAGCTGCTCGTCGTAGTCAGCGTAATCGTTGCACCGCCGAGACCTGCGAGCGCTCCACTGAGCAATACACCGATGTAACGATATTTCGTAACGCTGATTCCGACAGTGTCCGCAGAGCTAGGATGCTCGCCCACCGCGCGAAGTCTTAAGCCAAATGGCGTGCGGAAAAGAACGAAATAGCTGACAACTGCAAGAATGATGACGATATATGTTGTTGGATAAGCAGTAAAGATCGCTTTGCCAAGCAGCGGTATATCCGATAAGAAAGGTATTTTCATTTTGTGAAATACGTTTGCAAGCTGCGGCGTTTGTCCCGAACCGTCAAATAAGCTTTTGGTTAAGTAAAGCGACAATCCTAGCGAGAAAATGTTAATAACGACGCCCACGACCGTCTGATCGGCCCTGAACGTGATGGTGGATACGGCATGCAGCAGCGAAACTAAGACACCATATATGGCTGCCGCTACGAGTCCGATCCAAGGAGACGCATTTCCGAGGCCAGCCTGAATGGCATATTCGGTAGCAACCGCAGCAGCGAACGCGCCGGATACCATCAAGCCCTCCAGCCCAATGTTGACGACACCTGAACGCTCGGAGTACATTCCCCCGAGTGCTGCAAAGATAAGAGCGGTGGAAAACACAAGTGTTGTATTAATAAGCTGTCCAATGACATCGATTACGTTCATTCTACACCGCCTCCTTCCGCTTGCTTGCACGTTTATTTAGAAAAGGCTTCAAGAACCACTTCACCAATCCATGCGAAGCAACGAAGAAAATAACGGCGCCGATTACAATGCGCACAACCTCTGGCGGAACGCCAGCGCCAAAGCTCATGCCTGCCGAGCCGTAGCTGAGGCCGCCGAACAAGATTGCACCAAGAAGTACGCCAATTGGCGTATTGCCGCCAAGCAATGCTACCGCAATGCCATCGAAACCGTATCCCGGTGAAGCAGCCATAACCGTCTGGTTGCCGAACACGCCCAAAATTTCAAACACGCCGCCGAGGCCGGCAAACACACCGCTTATAAACATCGATTTAACCATCGTTAATTTAACATTCATCCCCGCATACAGTGCCGCATCGGGATTATGTCCAACGGCGCGCAGCTCATAGCCTTGCTTCGTACGCCAAAGCACGATATAAAACACGACGATGCAGATGAGTGCAATGATCGTTCCCCAGTGCATCCGAGCGTTGTCCGTCAATTTAATAAGCCAGTCAATCTTCACCATTGCCGATTCATGAACGGCCATCGATTTCTGCTGACCCTTCTCGACCAGAAACTTCGCAATAATAAAATTAGACAAGAACAAGGCGATCCAATTCAGCATAATGGAAGAAATAACTTCGTTGACGCCGCGTTTTGCTTTCAAATATCCGGCAATTGCCGCCCATAGCCCACCGAATACAGCTCCCGTAATAATGGCAAGCGGAGCATGGATATACCAAGGCAAGTCGAGCAGAACCCCTATAATCGTTGCGCCTGTCATGCCCATTACAAATTGTCCCTCTACCCCGATATTGAAAAGTCCAGTACGGAAAGCGAACGAAACCGCAAGACCCGTAAAGATCAATGGAGTAATCGCCCGAACGGCTTCGCCCATGTTGTAAGGCGTGCTAAAGAGCTTGTCCAGCAATGAGCTGTAGGCCAGAATAGGATTGTAGCCTCCAGCTAGCATAGCAATAGCGCCGATCAATAGCCCGAGTATGATCGCCACACCTGGAATAAGGATAGAAGATTTATTAAATATTTTCTTTAATGTTTCCATATACGCTATCCTCTCCCCTCTGATGCAGCAACGGCCGACTTATTGCCAGCCATCATCAAACCAAGCTGTTGATCATCTCTGCGCTCAGCGTCAACCTCGCCCATTAGCTTGCCTTCGTACATGACCGCTATCCGATCGGATAAAGCATAAAGCTCATCAAGCTCGAAGGATACGAGCAAGATCGCTTTCCCCTCATTGCGGGCTTGTACCAGCCGCTTATGCACATATTCAATCGCGCCAATATCGAGCCCGCGTGTCGGCTGCACAGCAATAAGCAAATCAGGATCCTTATGCAGCTCGCGTGCGATAATCGCTTTTTGCTGGTTGCCCCCAGAGAGTGCGCGCGCATGAGTATGGATACCTGACGAGCGTACATCAAATTCCGTTACGAGCTTGTCAGCCAGCTTGTCCATCGCATCGTAGTCAATAAACATCGAGCGGCCAAATTCCGGCTCAAAGTAAGTATTTAAAATCATATTTTCACTAACCGAGAAATCAAGCACCAAACCGTGCTTATGCCGGTCCTCCGGAATGTGGCCTACGCCTGCAACTGATATTTGGCGGGGGGACAGATTCGTCATATCACGGCCATTCAGCTTCACGCTGCCGCCATCTAGTTTTCGCATGCCGGTAATCGCATAGATAAGCTCGCTTTGACCGTTGCCGTCAACACCGGCTATGCCGACAATTTCTCCGGCACGAATGTTAAAGCTGGTGCCGTTCAATGCATTTTTGCCATGCTCGCCCTTCATTTGCAAATCATCAACCGAAAGGACAACCTTGCCTGGCTCGTTTTTCGTCTTCTTGACCTCGAAGGACACATCCCTGCCTACCATAAGCTCAGCAAGCTGCTGCTCATTCGTCTCATCTGTACTGACGGTTTTGACAACCTTGCCTCTTCTTATAACCGTTACAGAGTCGGCAAGCGCCATAACCTCTTTTAATTTATGCGTGATAATTATAATCGACTTGCCTTCTGCAGCCAGATTGCGAATGATTTCGATCAACTCTTCGATTTCCTGTACGGTTAGAACGGCAGTCGGCTCGTCGAAAATGACAATTTCCGCACCACGATACAACGTTTTCAAAATTTCGACCCGCTGCTGTGTACCTACCGTAATATCTTTAATCCGCGCCTGAGGATCTACCTTTAGACCATAACGTTCGGAGATCGCCCGAACCTTCTCATTTGCCAGCTTATAATCGATTTTCAAACCTTTGACAGGCTCATTGCCAAGGACAATATTTTCAGCAACTGTAAAAGGCTGTACCAGCTTGAAATGCTGATGCACCATGCCGATGCCTAAATCAATGGCTTTTGACGCGCCTTCTATGACAGTCTGCTCGCCATTAATCCAAATTTCACCTTCATCCGGCTGATATAATCCGAATAAAATGTTCATAAGCGTCGACTTACCCGCGCCGTTCTCACCTAGAAGCGCATGGATTTCGCCCTTTTTTAATTCAAAATTAATGGAATCATTTGCAATGAGCCCTGGGAAGCGTTTTGTAATACCCTTCAACTGTACTGCTGTCAAACTCCGGTCCATTCTCATCATCTCCCCGGTTTTCTAACGCTGACTAAACCACAAAAAAAAGGACAAAGACCGGCCGAAGCCGGTCTTGTCTGATACATCGACATACGAACCTCAATCAAAGGATACCTTTGGATAAAGGAAACTATTCAGTCGGTACCTTAATGTCGCCGCTAACGATTTTTGCTTTATATTCATCTACTTTTGCAAGCACATCAGCAGGAACGTTCTTGCTTGTTGCCGGCAAACCTACTGCATCATCTTTCAAACCAAGCTCTTGAGTTGTTCCGCCAGCAAAGTTGCCTGCAATCAGGTCTTTAGAAACTTTATGAACCGCTGTTTCTACGCCCTTCATCATCGACGTAAGCGTGATTTCATCACCGAATTCAAGCGATTGATCTTTGTCTACGCCGATAACCCAAACGTCATCGCCGTTATCTTTACGAGCTTTTGCTTCATTGAACACACCGTTGCCTGTTGCGCCGGCAGCGTGGAATATGATGTCAATGCCAGAATCATACATAGTCGCTGCAGACAATTTGCCGAGGTCAGGCTTACCGAAGTCGCCAGTATAACTAGCAGTTATTGCCGCATCTGGCTTAACTGCTTTTACGCCCGCTGCGAAGCCTGCTTCAAAACGTTTGATAACCGGAATTTCCATGCCGCCTACAAAGCCGATTTTGTTTGTTTTAGTCATAAGACCTGCAACAACACCTACTAGGAAAGAGCCTTCATGCTCAGCGAATGTAATCGAAGCAACGTTTGGCGCTTCAATTACGCTGTCAATAACAGCCAGCTTTACATCCGGGTTCTCTTTTGCCACTTTGCTAAGCGCATCATTGAACAAGAAACCAATACCCCAAGTCAGGTTGTAGCCTTCTTTAACGAAGCTGTTCAGATTCGGCTCCATGTCTGCTTCGCCTTTGCTTTCCAAGAACTTCGTTTCTGCGCCTGTTTCAGCCTTTACTTTCTCTAATGCTTCCCATGCGCTTTGGTTAAACGATTTGTCATGAACGCCGCCGACGTCAGTTACCATACCGATTTTAAAATCTTTACCCGTACCATCGGATTCTACTTTGGCACCCTCATTTGTGTTTGTGCCTGCGCCGCCCTCATTGTTTTTCTTCGCTCCGCAAGCTGACAACACAAGTGTCAATGCGATCATCATAACGAGCATAAAGCTAAATGTTTTTTTCATGCGTGTTCTCTCCCTTGCTCAAATTTAGGTAAAGCCTTGCAACCCCTGAATACTTTCTTATTCTTGCTGTTTCTGGCCGCTATTATTTCATTATAGTTACAAAAAAATATACGTCAATGATTTGGAGTCAGGTTATATAACATTAAATCACTGATAAGGATTTTACGTAACATATATGTAACATATTGGCCAATAACAGCAAACCTTCATGTTAGATTTTCCAATTTAGGTCAAAGGTTTATACCCGTATTATAGGCTAAATCCGAACATTAATAAAGAAAAAAAAGTCGTCCTGCTACTCTTTACAAGTAGCAGAACGACTACAGCACGCTTCAATATCAAAAATCTACTCGGTCTTATCCGGATCTTTCGGGTTGTCGCGTTTCTCAAGAGAAGGAGCTTTAATCTCATCCTGCTCACGAGTCTGAATGCGCACCTTCACATCGCCAACCGTCTCCACGATAGGTTCTACCGTTGATTCCGTTGTTGTTGCCGCTCCGTCAGACGACGGGCCGCCCTCCAAAGAACCAGTCTCAACCAATCGTTTAATTTGCTCGAGCTCAAGCGTTTCTTCGCTAAGCAGCGTTTGAGCAATCAAATGCATTTCCTTGCTCTTCTCTGACAATAGCGTCTTTGCACGGTCGTAACAGCCGGTAATGATGGATTGCATTTCTTGGTCAATCTCGTAGGCAATCGCATCGGAGTAGTTCTGTTCATGACCGATATCGCGGCCTAGGAACACTTGGCCTTGCGAGCTGCCGAATTGCATCGGTCCAAGCTTATCGCTCATACCGTATTCCATAATCATCGCACGAACGATACTAGTCGCTTGTTTAAAGTCGCTGTATGCGCCCGTTCCGATTTCACCAATAAACAGCTCTTCCGCTACGCGACCTGCGAGAAGGCCAGTAATTTTATCAAGAAGCTCCTGCTTCGTTACAAGCATACGATCTTCCTTCGGCAGCATAATGACATATCCGCCAGCGCGGCCGCGAGGAATAATAGTAACTTTGTGGACAATATCCGCATGCTCCAAGAAGTAGCCTGCAATGGTATGTCCTGCCTCATGGTAAGCAACAATCCGTTTCTCGCGATCACTGACAACACGGCTCTTCTTCTCCGTACCGACGATAATCCGATCAATCGCATCATCAACCTCAACCATAGCGATATCCTTTTTGTTGCGACGAGCAGCTAGTAGAGCTGCTTCATTGAGCAAATTCTCGAGATCAGCACCGCTGAAGCCAGTTGTACGCTTCGCGATAACTTCAAGCTTAACGTCCTTCGCAAGCGGTTTGTTGCGAGCATGTACTTTAAGAACCGCCTCACGGCCTTTCACGTCTGGACGATCAACCGTAATTTGACGGTCAAAGCGGCCTGGGCGAAGAAGTGCCGGATCAAGAATATCCGGACGGTTCGTTGCTGCAATAATAATAATGCCTTCGTTAGCGCCAAAGCCGTCCATTTCAACGAGCAATTGGTTGAGCGTTTGCTCACGCTCATCATGACCGCCGCCAAGACCGGCGCCGCGCTGACGACCTACAGCATCAATCTCATCGATAAAAATGATACATGGAGCGTTTTTCTTCGCATTCTCAAACAAGTCACGCACACGGGATGCGCCGACACCGACGAACATCTCTACGAAGTCGGAACCGGAAATGCTGAAGAACGGCACGCCTGCTTCCCCTGCTACTGCGCGAGCAAGCAATGTTTTACCTGTACCTGGAGGACCAACGAGCAATACGCCCTTCGGTATGCGAGCGCCTACCAGGTTGAATTTGCGCGGATCCTTCAAGAAGTCTACAACCTCAACGAGCTCTTGCTTCTCCTCGTCTGCGCCAGCGACATCTTCAAATGTAATCCGCTTCTTCTCATTATCATAAAGCCGCGCTTTGCTCTTGCCAAAGTTCATCACTTTGCCGCCGCCGCCCTGAGCTTGATTCATTAAGAAGAAGAACAGGACAAAGATAATGACAAACGGGATGATGGAAGTGAGGAATGTAAGCCAAATGCTTGGCTGATCCATTTCCTTGCTTTCAAGCTTAAACCCGAACTGCTCCTGCCATGCGAGGATTTTCTCCTCCGCTTTGACGCTGACCCTAGATACAAATTGGTCGCTTTCCGCGCCTGCAGGCTTTGTATTATATTTACCAGAAACAAAATAAGTTTGATTCTCATACTTGACACTCAGTTCTTTCACATTGCCTGATTCAACTGCAGCACGTAGCTCGTCATATCGCAATCCAACTGTCGTGTCATTTTGGCTGCTGATAAATTGAAAAATCCCAACGGTCACCAAAAAGATAATTAAATAAAAACCAGTATTACGGATGATCCGATTCATCCCCAACCTCCTCTCAGACGCTTAAAATATTTTACCATAGCATGACTTTCCATAACAATAGAGGTGTACGGAGAAGGGCATGTACGGGTGAATCGCTATTATTTCTTTATTTCTCATAAACCTGCGGCTTCAAAATGCCAATGTAAGGAAGATTGCGATATTTCTCTGCAAAATCCAGTCCATAACCGACAACAAACTCGTCCGGCAGCGTAAAGCCCTTGTAATCCGCTTCTAGTTCCACTGTACGGCGAGCAGGTTTATCAAACAATGTAACGACGGTGACCGACTTCGCATTGCGACGCTCAAGAACATCGATTAGATAGCTAAGCGTTAGTCCGCTGTCGATAATGTCCTCAACGATCAGAACATCGCGGCCTTCGACCGAAACATCAAGGTCTTTAATGATTTTGACAACGCCAGACGATTTAGTCGATTGCCCATAGCTTGATACGGCCATGAAATCAATTTCAAGCGGTACAGTCATTTCCTTCACCAAGTCCGCCATAAAAATAAATGCGCCCTTAAGAACGCAAATAACGAGCGGATTGCGTCCGCTAAAATCTTTGCTTAGTGTTTCACCAAGCTCTTTTACCTTGTCGCCAATTTGCTGCGCGTCATACAATACTTCTTGAATATCGTTCTGCAAAGTAGAAATCCCCCTACGCCTTAACTATGTTTATGAGTGTACCAGTGCTTCTTATTCGTTGCCTGCCCTTATGAAAAGCACACCTTCTGTGTGCGCCTCCGTAAGCGCGTGACTTGATCTGCGAATGCCCGGAATCCAGAGCAATTTCCCTGCTGCATCGAACAGCAATGGATACGTCTCCCGCTTCAGCGGAGCAACTTTCTCATCAACGAACATATCTTGCACTTTTTTCGAACCATTTAATCCTAAAACCTGAATTCTGTCGCCCGGCCGCCGATTTCGAATGACGAGCGGAAACATTAACTCTGAAACATCGAAGCAAGCTTCATAGCGTGAAGCAGGCTTGCGGCTATCTTCTGCAGATGCATGGAAAAACGCAAATGTCCATCCGCTTTGCTCGACTTTCAAGCTGGCTGTATCTCTTCCTACCTCACACGAATAGGCGCTCGCATCGTCTGACGAATGCTGCGGGACTTGAAGCCATCGCATCATATCGTACTCACGCGCGCAGCGAATACCGGCACCGGCATCAATTCGCCAAGTTGTTGGCGCATTAGCGGAAGCAGCAAGCCGCATCGTCTCAATCTGCTCGAAGGATATCTTTTCCGTTTCTTTAGAAAGATAACTTAATATTAGTTTAATCAATCTCCTTTGTAAAGCGACGTGGAGACCGTGCAAATCGATGCAGCTAATCGAGCATTCATTGGGGGATAGCGTAACGAGCTGCGCGAATAACGCTTCGGTTTGTTTCTCCATCCACTCGTCTTCCGCCCCTGCTACCTCAGCAAGCCGCTGAAGTGATTGGGA
The DNA here is from genome assembly GCF_057221575.1 of Paenibacillus sp. Y660. Taxonomy (NCBI): domain Bacteria; kingdom Bacillati; phylum Bacillota; class Bacilli; order Caryophanales; family Paenibacillaceae; genus Paenibacillus; species Paenibacillus sp. Y660. The sequence continues at coordinate 26,621 of NZ_JBXBBJ010000022.1, forward strand.
TAGCTGCGGATTATGCCGAGATAAATACGGTAAAATATCTAACCGAATAATATTTCGGAAATAATGGCGTTCTGTGTTACTGCTATCCGTGCAGTACGGGATATGATGCTCTTCGCAGTAACGTAGAAGGTCTGACTTCTTCATACGCAGCAGCGGTCTGATAAGTTCCACGTTTTTTTCACGTCTTTTGCTAAGAATTCCAGCTAGCCCGGTTAAGCCTGTCCCCCGTATAACCCTCATAAGCACGGTTTCTGCTTGATCGTCAGCATGATGGGCCAGCGCAATTCGCGAGGCTCCGTAACGCGCTGCAATCTCATGCAGAAATGAATATCGTCTCTCGCGAGAAGCAGCCTGTCCGTTCAAACGTGTTTCTTCTATATAAGTAGGCATGTCGAATGTGACCGTTTCGCAAACGACTCCAAGCTCCTCCGCGAATGCCCGAACGACCATCAGCTCATGCGCCGACTCTTCTACGCGAAAACCGTGATTCACATGAGCCGCAATGATCGTTAATTCGTTTTCCTTCGCAGAAGCGGCCAGCAAATGGAGCAGCGCCATGGAATCCGGACCGCCGGATACCGCTACTACGATGCAATCGCCCGTTGACCATAGCCCGCGCTCCGCTGCCGCTTTCTCAAGTTCGTTCCCCAGATTCATATGTATTACCCTCACCTTCACTTCCCTGCTCATGGCTGATCTCACAGCACAATTCGCAGCAACCAATAAACCGATGTTCCGAGCAGCACCGCTGATGCGGCAACAAGCCCTTTCAGCCACACCGGCGTAGCGGAAGGCCTGTGCGTATCCCGTCTATGCATTAAGGATCGCCAAGCTTCAGATGCCTCGCCGGCATCGGCGAACTGGCCTGCAAAGGCTTTGCGCAGCCATCCGGCTACCGGCTTTAGTGCCGGGCTGGATTCCGCAATCTGAATCAGATCGCTCTCTGAACGATTTTGCGGCAAAAGCTCCAATGTCAGCTGATGGAGCCGCTTCGATTCATGCAGCTGAATACACAAAACGCCGAAGGAAAATAGATCGTACCTCGGGTCAGCCGAACGCGAGCCTCCGTTCCAGTAGCCGCGGTCATAGATTTCCGTAAACTGGCGAATCGCTTTGCCTGCCGCTGTTACGCCGCCATAATCAACCAGCTCGACATGCCCGTAATCGGCCACCATCACATTCTCCACCTTTAGATCGCCAAACACCCAGCCCGCCTGATGCAGCTTCGCCAGCTTGCCGAGCAGGTTGAGGCCCACAAGCGGAAACCACTCCGAGCCGTTTTGCTTCAAGTAGTCGCCAAGCGTTGCGCCAAGCACATACCGCATAATATAAAAAGGATATTCCCGTCCATCCGGCCCGTACAAATCGTCCACGTCAAAAAGAAAGGTTTCGTGCCCGTGATGCTTCTGCTTGGCGATCGACTGCAATACGTTAATCTCGGATTGCAGATCAATCGCATCGAGACCAAGCTTCAAGGCATACCAGCTGCGATCGCGCTGTACGAGATATACTTTACCGTTTGCGCCCTCACCAAGCAACCTCTCAACCCGGTACCGTCCCTGCTTCCACTTGCCGGTCACCACCATGCCGCGGCGAAGATCAACCTTAAACGACGTAGTCACTCATCATCCCATCCGTTTCATCTCTGCTCTTCTTACCATAATCTCCCTTGCGGTAAAAATCAATCACTTGCATAATCGCAGGACCCGTAGGTGTCGTTCCGCCCATTTGCAGCCTCGGGAAAATGCCCTGCACGCCATTAAGATGACTTGTCCAGCCTAGATCCATCACGCAATCATCCCCATGTCTTGAGCCTGGAAAATGAAAGACCGAAATCTCGCTTTTTCCTTGCCTAGCCTGCAGACTAAGCATCAAATCGCGTATGGCCTCCTCAACCGCAGCCAGCTTTGGCTTCATACTTGCGCTAGCATCAATAAGGAGCGCCACCTGCAAGCTTGATGTCTCCCCCAGCTCATCGATTACGCGAACGACATCGCTCCGCTTCTCCGGCGGAAGCGCCTCAATCGATCCATTGCCCAGCACCTGCTTGAGTTCCTTTTGCACCGCCAGCTGAATCGTCTGCACCACTGTCTTGCGCGTCATCATCTGCACCGTCTGCGATAGCTGGCGCGTATTCACCATTCTGCTTAGTCCGCCGCCTGCACGCGCAATCTCATCAATTTCCGCAGCACCAAGTTCGCCCACATCGCCATGATCCAGCACGCCTACCACATTAACGGAAATGCCATCCGAATGCGCATGCGCAGCCGCTACGACCGGACTCAGCCCCACATTGGAGCAGCCATCCGTTATTAATAATATTTGCTTCATAATTGTTTACCCTCCTCAAGTGTTTGTGTAACAAACACAGCTTCGTAAGCGTTAGCTCAGTGTTTGTGTAACAAACACTGCTTCGTAAGCGTAGGCTCCGCCTCAGCCTTCCTATTAGCTTTGCCTTTTTTGAGAGGGATAAACAGCTAGACTAGTAAAAAGATCAATAATTGCAAGCAAACGGCAGACAGCATTACGCCACCATCGCATGATGGCAGGTATTCACTTCCACTATATCATTCATCAGCTAATTCTATAAGGTCAATAAATAGATGAAACGCTTCTGTTTCAGAGATGGAAGATATGGATATATACACCTTACAGTGAGATAACCACCGTGTGCAACGGTTGTTGTTTCATTTCCCAACTTCAATTAGGTCAAACAAGCAACAAAAAGAAGCCGTTTGGCCGCCAGCTGCAATTGAGCTGACTGACAAAAGGCTTCAGCTTGCTTAATGATTAGATCCGATATCCGCCCACCTCTCTACTTAGGATTACTTAATATTACGAAGTAATACTTTTTAGCTCACCGTCCTTGGGCGCTCCATGCGCGTAATGCCAGGAAAGCGGAAGGACGCCCACTCCGGCAAATGCTTATCGATCCGCGCTACGAGCACCGTCATATCATCAACGATCTCGCCATTATGATGGCGAACCACCTTCTCTAGCAGCGCGTCCGCCATTTCCTGCGGATCATCCGTTTCCAGCTCGCTTATAATGCGCTTCATCCATAGCTCCTTGTTAACGGCAAGGCCCGGTGCATCATAAATGCCGTCGCTCATCATAACGAGCGTATCGCCGGACTGCATTTGCATGGATACAAAATCGACGTCAATATCTTGAAGAATGCCAATAGGCAAATTGTTTGCCGTGACCGGAATGACCTCACTTCCTCGTTTAATAAAGCTTGGGGTTGACCCTATTTTCATAAACGTCGTCTGCGCCGTATACAAATCAACGATCGCCAAATCGACGGTAGCGAATACCTCATCGGAAGAACGCAATAAGAGCACGGAATTGACGGACTTCACTGCCAGCTTCTCATCCATGCCGGACTGCAGCAGCTGCTGCAAAATAGACAATGCCGCGCTGCTTTCCTGCCGCGCACGCTCGCCATTGCCCATGCCATCGCTAATCGCAACAGCAAATTTACCATTTCCAAGCTCAACCATGCTAAAGCTGTCTCCAGACAGCAAATCGCCTCCTTTAGCAGCTCCTGCAATGCCAGTCTCCACCTCATACTGCTTAGCCGAGCCGAAGGCAACAAGCGTTGGCTCACCGTTTCTCGTTGGCGGACTCTCTGATTTAACCGCTATATGCTCGCCCAAAATATCGCTAAGCAGCGGCGCGATAATTTTGCGGCACTCATCATACCCTTGTCCAAACGAGTGATAGACCTCTATATCTACATTTCCCTCCTCCAGACTTACAATATCGATCCCTTGCACCGATAAGCCTAGTCCCTCCACCGCCTCTCGAATTTGCTCCTCCTGCAAATGCAGCGTTTGCCCCTCTCGTTTAATTTCTTTTGCCAAATCCTCCATCACCTGCGACACGCCATGCAATTGATCTGCAACAAGTCTGCGCGAGTCGAATATTTGCTTCTTCCAATGCATATTATTTTGATAAAGCTCGTACTGCTGCGTCATATCCGTTAGCACCTGTGAGGATTTAACACAGTGCGCTGACCAAGCCCGCGGTATCTCCTTGGCAGATGGAACACGATCCTCCTCTACAGCGGTCATCATATCGGTCATCATTTTGTACGTATGGAAAAACTTGTCCTCCCAGCATGCGTTTTGCCTATGACAGCTGGAGCAGCTGCGCTCGGCAACCGCATTCATAAAATGGCTGATCTCATCCTCTCTGTTCAAGGTCGTTGCACTGCTGTTGAGCTGGCCGAAGCTCCGCGACAGCTGGCTGAACACGTCCGAGTATTGCGATACGCGGTCCGCTGTCACCTCACGCACCCGCTTCGCGTACTCATGCTGTGACTTGGCATGCTCATTCGTTCCCGGCACATAGCGCGAGATCGTGCGAATCATGCTTCGCGGCGTCAGCATAAGCAGCATGGCTGCCGCTACTGACTCCCAGGTGGAGCTCATCACATCAGCCTGACTCCCTACATATATGGATAAAATCGATGTCCCAAGCAACATTCCAAATGCCGCTGCCATTTTGCCGCCCTCACGCAGCAAGCCAGCCAGCAATCCCGCAAACGCGAGTAAGCTCATTTGAACGACTGCACCAAAGTCAGCCAAGCTTAGAATGAGTCCTGCAACAACACCGACCGAAGCGCCAAGCGGGGCGCCGCCTGCCAAAGCAAACAGCAGCAGCATATATCTGGACATGACATGTTCTGCCGACAGGCCGTAGAAAACCCATCCGACCGCCCCCGTCATGACAGAAGCGAGCAAAATCATCAAACATATAATTTCTTCGTTTTTGAGCGAGGCAGATTTTTTAGTCATCGTTAGAACGGGGATAGCTTGTATAAACACGAGCGTAAGCACAAATCCGAGTGCTGCTTCCACGACGACGAGCATAAAATTGTACCAGCTAAGCTCGTCCCCTATAAATACGCTGAACATCTGCACCAATAGCGTTGAGGCGAACACCAGAATCGGCGCCGACGACAGCTCCGCCTTCTCATATGCCTCCAAGCCCTTCAGAAATAGAAACAGCACCGCGATTTCCATCGCAATCCACATCGGCGCCGGATCGGCGGCCAGCCAGCTTCCTGCAACCAAGGATATCGCCACCCATGGGTAAATATCCCTTCTCATAAAATAAATAACTGCGAAATAAGCGATAGCAAAAGGCATAAGCGATTCGAGTATAACCGCCCTTCCGAGCAAGAAGGCTACACCTACAAGTAAGAATGTCCACTTTTTGGCTAAAATGACTTGTATGAATCGCCGTGCGGCGGCCCATTCCCGACCTTTCTGCAACATCGTTTGAGCCAGACCTGTCCGTTTCACACCTGGAAGCACAACCGCGTTTTCCTTTTCCATGAGCAGACACCACCATTCCGAATGTAATGTGTTTTTCATTATAGGAGGTTGTCCGCATGAAGTTTGTCAGTTAACGTAATACGCTTAAATTTTTTTTCCGACAAAAATAATTGGCGCTCCTGCCCTTGTCAACAAGCGGTCAAACATATGCCCCGTATGGATTTGCCTCGTCTGGACCGCCGCCTTGAAGCAATGAGCCGACAACAAAATATGTGCTGTTTATCATCCAGATATTGGCGAATTCACGTAGTAACCTGTCGGTATTGATGGAGTATACGAGAAAAGTATTTTTTTCCAGCTTCTAGCAGGCTCACAAACGACAATGACCGTGCCAATCAGATGCTTTACCATTTATTCACCAGCATTTATCAGGATTAACGTTCCGCTTCGACAGCAAATAGTAAGCGCTTACCATCTGAATGTCAAAATCCGTTCATTTGCACGCAAAAAAAGCAGAACCTATAAGGTTCTGCTCTTAAATAATGTTATGACGATTCAGCTTATACTCGCTTGGCACCGCGTCCGCCGCGTTTGCCCTCCGTATTCTTCTTCAAAGAGGAGATCCGCTCTTCGCTGTCTTTCAGGAAACGTGACACTTTATCCTCGAATGACGGTTTACCGAATGCCGGTCTGCCAGACGATTGCTTGTTGAAGGGACGTCCGCCGCCACCACCGCCTCCGCCGCCGCGGTTGAAACGTTCGCCACCACCACCACTACCGCCAGTGCTTCCACCGCCGCCTCCGCTGTGACGCTCGCGTTGTTGTGGCGCTGGTTGGCCTTCTGGCCGGTCAATGGCTTGCTTAATGGAAAGTCCGATCTTTCCGTCTTTGTCCACGTTGATCACTTTTACTTTCACGACATCGTCGATTTTCAGGTGATCCTTCACGTCTTTGACGTAATTATCAGCAATTTCCGAAATGTGAACAAGACCCGTGACACCTCCCGACAAGTCGACAAATGCCCCAAAATGCGTAATGCCTGTCACTTTTCCTTCTAACTTAGCGCCCACTTCAATTGCCATAAAATAAAATGTTCCTCCCTAAAAGTTATGCGAAGCAAAACTGAGTTCATAAGCATATGCTATGTTTTGCGAAAACGCTATTAACGTGATTATAACCGAACCGTTCAAGTAAGGTCAACAGACGTTCACCCGATTTGAAGCCCTATTTAATCACTGAAAATTTGCTGCTCGCCTTCCTTAACCATGCCCTGCTCTTTCGTTGCTAGCTGTTCGATATATTCTGGATCGTTCAATCGTTCAATTTGACGTTTGAGTGCCTCTGTTTCTTTGGAAGACGCTTCAATCTGCCCTTGAATTGTATTTAGATGAACGCCAGTGGCGTTTTTCTGCTGCATTTGGCCAAAAATAGTATACGCCGCCCAGCCCATAAATAACACAATAAACATCATCCATAGCTTGAAGCGACGTTTCGTGCCAGCATTCCCTTGCGTCTTATTTACAGCAGCTGTTGCCATGAGCGGTACTACCTCCTAAACCATTTGCTCCACAATTGGGCAATTAGTAGTCCGATTTTGCTAAGCCTCCCGGCTAATTGCCATTTGGTTATATAGGGCGACAGCCAGCGTCCAAGCGGACGAATAGCTGGCCTTGCCATCCAAACAAACAATTTCCAAAATGGACGAACCAATTGTACCACAATTTTTAATACGAAAATAGTGAGCGCAGACCCAAATGCAAAAATAACCATAACCAGCTTGAAGAGCAGCAAAATCGGCTTCACGATAAGGATCTCGAGACATTTGAGCACAATAGCAATGAGCTTTCGCACTGCTCCGATGATCCATTTAACGACAACAATAACGATTTTGCTTAATAATAGATAATAAAGAACGACTCCGATGGCCAGTCCAATAAAAACGTACGCCCGCACCTCGCCATTGTTGCTAGCGTACAGCACCCGAAAGACGACTAAAGCCGCCGCCATCCAATAGATGACATCAAGCACCGGCAGCCACCAGCGCGGGAACTTCAGCTCATTCGACACGACCCGATAGCCATCGAACACCGTTCCCATGCCAAGGCCCGATAACAGCATGACTGCCATCGTCAACCATTGCATACTAAGCGTCACTTAAATAGCTTCCCGAACAGCCCTTTTGATTTTGAAGAGGTATTATTTCCATCCAAATAGGCGAGCGAATGGACGAGCCCTTCAATTGCCACCTGACCTTGTTCGAGGCTAAGATGCTTCATATGCAAATTTTGGCCCTTTACCGCCAAGAAGCCAAGCTCTGTCTCAAGTAAAAATTCCTCGCTGTCGAAGCTTTCCACGTTCACGACGCCTGTAAGCTCCAGCAGCTTGCGATTTAGCATTTTCACTTCCTGATACTTCTGCCCCTTGCCTTGGTCAACCATAGACTCGTCCTCCGCTTCGTTAACATGTCTAGGCGTAAACGGCTACCGCCGTCCAGTGGCGGCGCGGCATACGTTTCGCATTTAATATAAGCAGGGCATAAGCGCGAGGCTTATCCTGTCTTATATGTTTAGACTAGCTTATGGGGCAAGGACGAGAATTAGAACCTATTCTGCTAGATCAGCAGTTTCCAGAGACAAGTCGCGGGTTTCTGTCTTCACTTGCAAGTAGACCAGCAGAAAAACGACTGTAACAAGCTCACTGACCCAATCGACCGCTACATCAAATATAGTGTTAGTGATCCAGGATTCGTTCGGTATGACTAATGAGAGTAAAACAATGAGCATGCTGATAACGAAGGCTGACGCGTAACCGCCCAGCGCATACCCTGCGAATTTAAAAAAGCGCCCGCGCGCCATTCGCCGGCATTCCATCAGCGGATTGCTCCGCGAGGTATCCTCCACCGATACAAAAATAGGCATCAGCATCAGCCATACTGCAAATATCAAGCCAGGCACAACGAGCATAATAATTCCTGCGAAAAAAATGACATTTTGCAAAAAGCTGTTCGTAATCATTCGTGCCCATTTGCGCATACCCCACAGTATAGAAGTCTTAATACCGGTGCTTGTCGCTGTCATTTGGCCGAGTAAGTAGTGGACAATCATTGGAGTAATGGCGCTCAAAAAGATAAGCCCAATAAAACCATCCCATCGCGAATTCGAATCAAGAAAACCATAATCGCTTTCGGGATCAAAATAATAGTAGTTTTTGATCGCCTCGACCGGAACCGCCATAACAGCAACAAAGAAAAGAATAGGAGCAGCATGCTTGAAAAAAAGAGCGAACGCGTCGCCAAGCAAATAAAAACCTTTCCGTCGATACTCCGGAATAGGGAGCTGAAGATGATTCATGGATTAGTCCTCCGAGTATATAAACATTAATAGCCATTTTGAAACCATTTTGAAACAGATATGTACAAAAAAAGGCTGCCTACAAGTTTTTATCTTGCAGGCAGTCTGGGTTTTATTGCTGCTGTTCCCAGTCGAGCGTATTCTCGCGCTGGCGCTGCTCTTCTTTCACCAAGGTATACAGCTCTCCGGCTTCATCCTTACGGGTCGTCTCCGCAATGCGCTCAACGCGCACGGTTACGATTTTTTGACCGTATTGGATTTGGAGCTCATCACCGACTTTTACGGCGCTGCTTGCTTTCGCTTCGCGGCCGTTGATCCATACGCGCCCTTGCTCGGAGACATCCTTCGCAACGGTACGGCGCTTGATCAGCCGGGATACCTTAAGAAATTTATCTAATCGCATTGATTATTGGATAGCTTCTTTCAATTTGTTGCCTGCTTTGAATGCAGGAACTTTTGCTTCCGAGATTTCGATTGGAGCGCCTGTTTGCGGGTTGCGGCCAGTGCGTCCAGCACGTTTACGAGTTTCAAAAGTACCGAAGCCGATCAATTGTACTTTATCGCCACCTGCAAGTGCATCTGTTACTTCGCCCAAGAAGCCGTTAAGAACTGCTTCTACGTCACGTTTAGTCAAACCGCTTTTTTCTGCAATGTTGTTGATCAAGTCTGTTTTGTTCATTATAAAATCCTCCTAATTCGTTACCGTTATTTGTGGTCGACGCTAGCAGCGCCGCCTTTACTTTCAATTCTTACTCTCACGAAGAATACTTATTCTGCCTTCTAGCAAATAAATCCTGCCGCTATTTGAAATTTTTTTGCGATTGTTGCGGAAAAAAGGCGATTCATGACGAAATGACAGCTACAATTGACGTTTAGCCTCTTCCCACCAACGATCCATTTCTGTTAAATCAGTCTGGTCAAATTGCTTCCCGCTTATACGAAGCTGTTCCTCAATATATGCAAATCTACTGCGGAATTTTTTGTTCGTGCGAGAAAGCGCCTCTTCCGGGTCGGCATGGATGAAGCGCGAGGCATTGACGACCGCAAACAGCAAATCGCCAAGCTCCGAGGCTTGCTCCTCCTCGGACTTTGAAGCAATCGCTTCGCGCAGCTCTGCGAGCTCTTCTTCTATCTTGCTGAGCACGGGATCCAGCTCGTCCCAATCAAAGCCTACCTTAGCAGCTTTTTTCTGAAGCTTATAAGCTTTCATAAGGGCTGGCAGATCGGGCGGAATGCCATCGAGTACCGAAGGACGGTTCACATCGGTTCCTTTCAAGCGTTTCTCCTCGGCCTTCATTTGCTCCCAGTTGACTAATGCCTCTTGCGAATTGCTAGCATCCTGATCCCCAAACACATGCGGGTGGCGGAAAATAAGTTTCTCGTTTAGTGATTGTATCACATCATAGACAGAAAATGCGCCAGTCTCTTCTTCCATTTGGCTATGAAGCATCACTTGCAGAATAACATCTCCGAATTCTTCCTGCATACCGTCCGGATCATCGTTATCGATCGCTTCCAGCGCTTCATAGAGCTCTTCGATAAAATTTTTGCGAAGGGACTGATGTGTTTGCTCCTGGTCCCACGGACAGCCTTCCGGGCTGCGAAGGATCGCGACAATCTCGTGCAATCGCTCGAAAGAGCGGTTGCGCAGCGCCGCATCGTCAGAGCGCGGCACCCAGATAAGCGATAGATTGCCATAGCCCGGCGTACGATCAAGCTCGTATAGCGAAACGCGAATGATCTGCTGCTCGTTAGCAACGCCAAGGGCATGTCCAACAACAACCTCGTAGTCGTCGGGATAGCGCTCCATAAGGGCGAGCTTAACATCCGATGCCGTGAAAGCATCATACACTTGGCCAATTAAAGTATGCAACTGCGGCTGCAACAGAGATGGCTGCAGATCGGCCGCATCAAGCAGCGCAAAGCCCTCGATCGGGTCGATGCCGAGGCTGACGAACGCTTGATCCAGGAAGCTCTCGCCGCCGATAATTTGCAGGTCGATGCCCAAATCCGGACATTGCTCGCGCAGCAGCTGTACCGTGCGCTCGGCTACCATCGGGTGGCCGGGAACGGCGTAGATGAGCGACTCGTCAGGACAGGTGTTTTTTGCTTCGGCAATAAGCGCCTCCGCGATTGCTTTGTATACGTCTGGAAAAGACTCGAACTGCTCGTATAGTGTGTCGAATGAAGTATAGGCGATGCCATTTTCCTGAAGCATCGACATCGCGGGATGCTGCGCCGTACGCACGAATATGCGCTTCGCCGCCTGCAGTCTGCGCCATACGCCAAGCGTCAACTGATCGGGATCGCCCGAGCCTAGTCCGACGATAGTAAGTTGTGAAGCTGCCATGTGAGATAGGCCTCCTTTGAGAGTAAATACATGTAAGGCGTGGACTAGAGTAATAAAGATGTGCCTGAGAATAAGCACAAGTAAAGACGTGCATTGAGAGTGTTATACAAAAGCAAAATCCTACAAGCTTGAAACTAGCTTAGAGCAATCGTTATGTAAGCAGCATCGTTGAATGCGAGTGAAATAGCAAATACCAAAAGTAATAATGGACCAAATCGTACGAAACATCAATATCCTCGCGTGAAAAATGTTTCGTATGGAGTAGGCTGGGCCTTATTTTGGTGATTATTCGATGCTTTAAGAGCGTATTTGTGCTTATAGGCTGCAAATTCTTGCTAAACCTTGGCTGTAAGAACGTATGTGTTCTTACGGCGATTTTGTCGCCATGTTTGGGTGATTATTCGGTGCTGTAAGCACGTATTTGTGCTTATAGGCTGCAAATTATAGATAAACCTTGGCTGTAAGAGCGTATGTGCTCTTATGGCGATTTTGTCGCCATGTTTGGGTGATTATTCGGTGCTGTAAGCACATATTTGTGCTTATTGGCTGCAATTTATAGATAAACCTTGGCTGTAAGAGCGTATGTGTTCTTATTGCGATTTTGTCGCCATGTTTGGGTGATTATTCGGTGATTTAAGCACGTATTTGTGCTTATTGGCAGCAAATTCCGGCCAATCCTTGACTGTAAGAACGTATGTGTTCTTACGGATATGTCTGTGGTGCTAGACTAAAAAGTGGACACACTGCATGCTCAAGCGCTAGCAATCCTATACTAGCGCTCATCCCTCGCTGGCGGAATAAGCCGCCAGCGCCGTAGTCGGGCGGCCAATACGCCGCCGCCCGGAAGCGCGCGCAATTCGCGCGCGCTAACAGCGCCGCCGCGCAAAGCCGCGGCGCCAAAGGCGCAAGCGCCGACGGCTACGCACGTCAGCGCAAGCGCAGCTGCTGCCGCCCGAGGCGGCAGCCCGCCTAGCGCAGCGCTCAGCGCTCGCTCGGCGACAACAAGCACCGCGGCCATCACCGCGAGTGCAAAGCCCGTGCCTATGGCCGCGCGACCAATCGCCGGCCCTCGCCCTTGCATCCTCGCAGGAGCTCGCCCGTTCTCACGCTCACCCTCACTCACTCCTACAAACGCTCGCCCTTTCTCCTGCTCGCTCGCCTTTTCAGACGCACGCTCTTCCTCCCGCTCACCCTCGCTCACTCCTACAAACGCTCGCCCTTTCTCCTGCTCATTCGCCTTTTCAAACGCTCGCCCTTTCTCCTGCTCACTCGCCATTTCAAACGCTCGACCTTCCTCCCGCTCACTCACCTTACCAGACGACTTCTCTCCCACACTCGCATCCACACGTTCTTTCATTTCCCTAGAAGCTCGCTCAACACTCCGCTCCGCTCCCCAGCTCCCTGCAAGCGAAGCCCCTGCTCTAGCCGCCATATACCGCACCGCGATCGAGCCCAGCAAAGCTGCCGCGCTTAATGCCGCTACGCCGGCAATGGCCGCTCCTTCGATGCCGTACGCAGGAACGAGCGCTGCGTTAAGAACACCCTTGAGCAGCGCCGCAACAAGCAGCAGCACTGCCGGAATTCGCACAGCGCCAAGCCCTTGCAGCACGGGCGCTGTTACCGCGTTCACACTGCCGGCAAGCGCGGTGCAGCCGACCAAAGCAAACGCTATCGTACCCTTTGAATCGGCATACAGCATTACATTAAGCGGCTCAGCAAGAAGCGCTAAGCCGATAGCTGCCGCCGCGCCGATTGACCATGCCGCTCGCTCGGCAAGTGAAAGCTGTACGCGCAGCTGTCCATAAGCACCGCGCATTCGCGCAAGCGCAATGCCAGGCACAAGCGCAGCAGCTGCCGCTCCAGCCACCATAACGACCAGTTGCACAAGCGGCTGCGCACGGCTATATACACCAAACAACGCCATCGCGTTAGCTTCGGATGCTCCCGCTGCCTGAAGCAATCTCGGAACCGTAAAGGCATCTACGACTCCTAGAACAGGAACAACAACCGCCCCAAGTGCAACCGGAAGCGCGATAGCTGCAAGCTTTTTCATTTCAGCTCGGAGTGCCCCAGCTTTAGGTGCATCCCGCTTACGGCGACGATTCCGCCATACATATAAAGCAAGGACGAGCAAAGCAGCGAATGCCCCAAACGCCGAGCCGCTCATTACACCAGACGCGACGGAAGCGTCTGCCCAACCCGCCGACCAACTCATCGCAAGCACGAGCAGCATAACGCCAACTCGCATCATTTGCTCCACGATTTGCGAGGCAGCGGACAGCCCCATCCTGCCTAGCCCCTGCACATAGCCGCGCAATGCTGCTACGAACGGTGCCAACAGCAGCGCAAACGAGACTGAGCGAATGGCTCCAGCCGTATGAGCATCGCCGATCCAGATTGCGACATGTCCCGCTCCCGCCCACATGAAGCCAAAGGTAACGATTCCCGTTATCCCAAGCAGCAGCAATGCCGCAAATAACGTTCGCCTAACGCCTTCAGGATCATTTCCTTTGCGCAGCCTCTCTGTGATCAGGAGAGACACTGCCGTTGGCAAGCCAGCCGTCGCTAGAACTGCCGCCAGCTGATAGAACGGATATACGGCATTGTAGATGCCAAATACACGATCTCCGGCCAAATTTTGCAGCGGGATTTTTTGAAAAACACCAATTAGCTTAGACAACAGCGCCGCACCCGCCATAAGGACAACGCCGTTCAGCAAAAGCCGTTTTGAGCCGCGGCTAGCCTGCACTCGCCCTTCAAAGGGCAGCTCTTCCGCTGCTCCAGTCAATTGTTTTCCCTTCAGCTGCAGCCCTTCCGCTGCCCCAGTCAATTGTTCAGCCTCAGAAGGCAATCCTCTATCCCCAGCCGTACTCACTTCATGCCCTGTCGTACTTGCTTTACGCCCACTTGTACTTGCTTTACGTTCAGCCATACTCGCTTTACGCCCGTCCACAAGCTTGAGCAACTCCGCTGCATGCTCTTTTCCCCTCGGCTTGCGGCTCATCCTCCCACGCTCCTGCCTATCCATCGATTGATTTTGGTATTATTATACCTTACAATCGCAAACCTTGAAAAAGCTTCCTTAATCGAGATTTCTCTCGATCAAAGAAGCTGTCATATTCCTCGCTATTGCTGCTTTCATTTGCTTGCACTTGTGCTATTGTTCCATCTGCTTGGCCAAAAATCCTGCTGCCGTCTCGGCCATCTTCGTTTCCATATTAGCCATTTTCACTGACTCATCCTTGCTGAGCAGTACAACGGTGCCAATAGGGTCGCCGCCGGCGATGATCGGTGCGATGACGAATGAGCTGTACGTTTCCTGCAAATCCTTAACTATCTCGAATGCGCCGCCGTTTGCTTCTGCCATCGTCCTGCGGTTTTCCATACAGCTCTCCAGAACTGCCCCCACCTGCTTATCGAGCAGCTCTTTCTTGGAGGCCCCGGCAACAGCGATTATCGTATCCCGGTCCGTGATCAATGTAACATGGTTCGTACCCTCAAATAACGACTCTGCATATTCTTTGGCAAAGTCACCAAGCTCGCCGATAGGAGAATATTTTTTCAAAATCACTTCGCCATCACGATCTACAAATATTTCTAGAGGGTCACCCTCGCGAATACGCAGTGTACGGCGGATCTCCTTCGGAATCACCACACGCCCGAGATCATCAATGCGACGTACAATTCCAGTTGCTTTCATTTCTTGTTGCCCCGCTTTCCTAGAGGATTTTGAATCGACTGGATACTCAGACTGAGCTTTTTTATAACGAAGAAGAAACATCCTTCAAAAAGATTTTGAATCTGACCATAGTATTCATCCGCTCCCAAATTCTTATGCACGGACAACAGTTTCAGCCAAACGTTCCATCTCTTTGTGAAAAGGCATCATGCATCATCACGCCTCCATGTTCCCGCTTCCTTATTATCCTTTTTCAGCATGCCCCATTTCCTCCATTTGCTTGCATGTTGCCAAGAAGCTTTTGATCAAAGCTAATGATCGCTCAGCGCTTCGGCTCTTTAATTAGAAAACATCCTGCCGCTCCGGAGAGAGCTGCAGGATGTCGAAAAAACATGGCGGTTGCGATGATGCCAAGCACTATTAAAAGCTTTGATCTCGATTTAGGGATGGAGGTCGCGGCGGTTTCAACACTTTCTTGCTCGAAAGATTTTTTGTTCATGTCAGCTTTAGTCATCATTATTCCCCCTATGTCTAATTAATGCTTGAGCAGTTGTGCAAGCTCACGCTTCAAGGACAGAAAATCAGGATGCTCGCGCACCTCTGGTGTGCGTCCTTTCGGCAGCTCCACGCGGAACTCCTTCAAAATACGGCCAGGGCCTGCTCCCATAACGACAATGCGCTGCGATAAAAAAATCGCTTCATCAATATCATGTGTAATGAAGAGAACCGTTGTCTTCTCCTTCTCCCATACCTCCAGCAGCATCTCCTGCATCTCGAGCTTCGTCTGCGCATCAAGCGCGCCGAACGGCTCATCCATTAAGAGCACCTTTGGCCGATTGGCTAACGCGCGAGCAATCGCGACCCTTTGCTTCATTCCGCCCGAAAGCTGCTTTGGATAAGCCTTGTCGAATGACTCCAGCCGGATGACCTTTAGAAAATAATTCGATATTTTTCGGCGGTCCAAAATTGATACTCCTTTGAGCTTAAGTCCGTACTCAATGTTTTCACGCACGGTCAACCATGGGAAGAGGGTGTAGCCTTGAAACACCATGCCACGGTCGGCGCCTGGCCCTATTATGTCTTCTCCATCTACCGTGAGTGATCCGCCGCTTGGCTCGTCAAGACCTGCCACCATCCGAAGCAGCGTCGATTTGCCGCAGCCGGATGGCCCTACAATCGTAAGAAATTCATTTTCTCCGATGGTCAGATCGATGTCGCGAAGCGCCTCAAATCGACTTTTTTTCGACTCATACACTTTTTGCAATCCCTGAATCTCAATGGTTCCGTTTGTCGATTTCGCAGCCAGCATAAGATCACTCCCAAAATTTGTTATACAAAAAAATGAATAGCCTGGGAGAGATTCTCCCAGGCTTTTATCCTTCCGTGTTATACAGCCTAGGCGCCGATTAAGGAAACCGCTTGCTATACGCCATCTCTCGGACCAGAACTCAAACTTGTATGCCCACCCGATACGCTTCGAGTGCTGCAAATCGTTCGAACGGAACCCTAGACAGCTTGTTGCTCCCGCGTCATTCTTCTGCGAGAGTCGATATTCTTTTGTTATAAAACCTAACGTTAATTCGTAGTATAGTGCCGATTGCACGGGTTTGTCAATTGGTATGTTAGGTTTAATCACATTGAAAATATTTTCGTTTTATTCGCAGCCTATTTTAACGTGGTGATCATCAAAAAAAGCGATTATCGCCCTATGCACGATAATCGCTCGCTTTTTACTTTGTCAGGGTTAAAATTAAGGATTGCCCTCTTCGTTGCCGCCAGCCTTGTTCGGCTTATTAAGCCTTCCTGCTTTGCTTAGCGCTTCTCTTAGCAAAAATTCAATGTGCCCATTGACGCTGCGAAATTCATCTGTCGCCCATTGCTCCAGCGCACGATGAAGATCAGGATCCAAGCGAAGCGGAAATGCTTTTTTCTCTTTTGCCATAATAATCGGCCTCTAGCCGTAAAGGGTTCCCGTGTTAATTACAGGAGTTGCGGCACGATCGGACACGATCGCTACCATTAAGTTGTTCACCATCGCGGCACGACGCTCGTCGTCTAGTGTGATCCCATTTTCCGCAAGCTGGCGCAGAGCCATATCTACCATCCCAACAGCACCCTCGACAATTTTGGAACGCGCCGCCACGATTGCAATGGCCTGTTGACGTTGAAGCATTGCGCTTGCGATTTCCTGGGCATACGCCAAATGGGTCAGACGCGTCTCAAGTACCTTAACCCCCGCAACTGCAAGTCGATTTTGGAGCTCGCGGTTAAGCTCAGATGCCACCTCATCCGCATTTCCTCTTAACGACAAGGCATCGACATCGGAGAATACATCATAAGGATATTGAGCAGCAATATGACGGATTGCCGTCTCGCTTTGAATTTCTACAAATCTTTCGTAGTTGTCGACGTCAAAGCTCGCTCTTGCCGTATCCATGACTTTAAACACAACAACCGCGCCAATTTCGACAGGGTTTCCTTCCGCATCGTTTACCTTAAGCGTCTGGCTATTGAAATTGCGTACTTTTAACGAAATATTAGCCTTGCTCGTTAAAGGCAGCACCATCCACAAACCGCTCTCCAGCACAGAGCCCATATACGTTCCAAAAAACGTAACAACCTTCGCCTCATTCGGCTGCACAATCGTAAGAGAGGATAGACAAATCGCAGACAGCAGCACCAGAAAGACACCGACGCCGATCATAAGTCCCGACCCGCTTTCCTTCGATGCTTCCGATATGATTAGAAAAATTCCACCGCCAGCAGCGATTACAGCTATCAGCAACGCCATATACCCACTCACGTACCAGGCTTTCTTCTCGTTCATCCGACCCCGCTCCTTCATCTTCAGCTATATATTATTATGATATAATTATGATATCACTTTTTACAAAAATAAGCAATCTTTGTTCAGTTTTTCATTCTGCTGTTCGCAACAATACAAGGTTAGGTTTCGTTACAAGAAAGAAGAGAAGAAGACAGGGGTGAATGCGTTGAAATATCTTTTAATCATGCTAATGCTTACTTTTTCAATTGGCTGTAACGATGGAAAGGACGCGTCGATCGAGCGCTCCGAATCGCAGAACTACCTGGAGCAAAAAGGGTACCGCATCGTTTCAGACGAAGGCATTGCCGAGAGCTACGTGCTGTCTAAGCAGAAAATAATCGAGCTGCCTTATATGATCTATTGGGGCTTGCAATCCGCCAACCCCTCTGACTTTTTCGGCAAAACAATCCAGGTCCAAAAGTTTATCGTAACCAAGCATCCGCTCAGCAAAAAGAAAGTCGACGTTTATGTCTATTTAGCAGATGGCCAGCCTATAGGCGGGACCTCGCATCCGCACGGTGACACATCGGACGGCGGCTACTGGTCGATAGACGGCAAAACCTTAGAGGAGCTTCAAGATAAACCTTTTCAAGAATGGCGTAAAAATTGGGTTGAAAAATATTCGGATATTTCACAAAAATAATCGTTGGCCATTCGATTGGAGGCTTTAAACATGACTATGAAATTTAATATTCACGAAATCGTTCAAGATCTCCGCGGTTTTTTAATTCTGCTAATTACCACGGTTCTAAGCGAATAGCAAAAATGGCTCTCAGACAAATACCTGAGAGCCATTTGATTAATTTTTTTATTGATTTTGATTTACTCACATCCATCAAGACAATTAACTATTGATCATTAGGAAGCTCAGGTCGTTTCGGTCCTTCAACTCCAATAGTCGGGTCATACGTTGCTTGTATTTTCTCTTTTGTTGCCGCATCTTTAGGATCTTCCGGTTTTGAATTCGTCCATGTTCCATCATCAAGGACCGGAGATTGCCACCAATAAAAGTCGCGATATACCAAATCAACTGTTAAATATACGATAGTATCTTTATTTTTGTCGTTGATAGTTAGGTCATATTGTGAAATACCTGTCCCTTCCTTTTCATTTAGTTCCATGATCCATTTTTCAATTTCCGGAACCAGAGAATTGACTTGAGAAACTTCTTCCGTTATCAATAACGTAGCCAGTTTTCCTCCCAGGCTATTATCCGTTATAGTCACGGAATCTAATAATATATTTTTCGACTTCAGATCCTTTAACAATACTTCTTTTACTGTTTCGGAATTGAGCTTCGCTTCTGGCTTTTTTGAAAATTCCGGTATTTGAGTGATGTCATTCATTTTACCTTCGTAGATAGTTTGATCATTTTTACCGGTAATAGTCAAATCAAGGCTTTTAATTTCAATTGTATTATTTACGCCATTTCTCAATTCATTTCTAATATTTCGAATAGCTTTAATATCCTCTGGGGTCGCTTTATTTTCACCTGCGTTTGATTTGAGATTCATTTTTACAATTGATCCAGATGCAGAAATATTAGAAAGAATAACCCCTTCCTTTGCAAGATTAGTCTTAATTTTCTCAATTTCTATAGGACTTCTTGCAGAGATCGAATCTAGAATAATCATTCCACTTAGTAATGCTGTTACGGCCGTTCCAATAAGTAACCATTTTTTTTTCATTATAAATCACTCCCTACTATTTATGGTCCATAACTCTGTAATTAGCATTATCGGTTTTACTAGTTAAATATGGACTATCTGACGTCGGGGCAGTATTATTTGCCTGTGCTTGAACATTATTATATACCCCTAAACTCCAACTTCCTTTATCTACGCCAGCGATATAACCATGCCACTTATTATCAGCGCCTTCAAGAAAAGCGGAGAAATTCGAAGCTATCTTAAGAAAACGCAAAAACGGCCCTGTCGCAAACGATTCGAACAGCGGCCGTTTTTTTAAATTGTTTCACGGAATTAAAATCGGCGATTATAGCCAATTACGACGTAAAATGGAGATGGACTTATGAATGAGCATTAGAAAACCATATTCAAAATTGTGAATCAATGATTCCATCCCTTTAAGATTTTTCTTCTTAAGGGGAATTCCAATTATTTTGGCACTAGCAATTGCTTCATTAGCAAGCTGCTGTAGTTCTGCAGTAGTTAAGTTGTGTTTCTGTTTCAGTTTTTCTCTTGGCCATTGATTAATGAGTTTTTTCGGCATCACGAGAAGTCTCTTCTTGTTCATGATGCTGCTATTCTATTCTATTCTATTCAAATATGTATCTCATATTCATAGAATCTCATTATCGGATGTAAAGGACGCGCTGCTAACGGAACCCTTCCAATAACGTTCGAGAAACGGCAGCCAATTAGATCGGCTGCCTTAGACGGGACACGATAATTGAATATCACACACAGATGAGCAGGCGCTACGAATTCCTGCT
Organism: Paenibacillus sp. Y660; assembly: GCF_057221575.1. Taxonomy (NCBI): domain Bacteria; kingdom Bacillati; phylum Bacillota; class Bacilli; order Caryophanales; family Paenibacillaceae; genus Paenibacillus; species Paenibacillus sp. Y660. The sequence continues at coordinate 46,567 of NZ_JBXBBJ010000022.1, forward strand.
CTTTTTATTAAACTCCCTCGGAAACTATAACACAATAACCATTAGAAAAAGGCATCCGATAATCAGATGCCTTTCCCCCGCTAATGGCTAGTACATGCGGCGCATGCGTTCTTCCTGCTGCATTTCTGCGTTGTCGTCCAATCTCCTGAAACGCTCGATCTAAAGCCTTAAACGCGCCTTGTAGGTCGGACATCTCTTTCTGGATTCTCGGCGCCAATCACATTCATTTTCATATATGATTAAAAGCTCTATTCTATGATAGATTTTATAACATATAATTTCCTGGTTTACAAAAAAAGTCCATTTCAAGGCTTGCACCTTGAAATGGACTTTACTCAAACGGTAGCTCCATTCATTTTTAATCTCATCCGCACGCTCCCGGTTCATACATTGTTAGATATGCATATTTCAGTTTTTTAGCAAAAAAAACCCCTTAACCAGCAGCTGGTTAAAGGGTCTAAATCAGGAGTCCTTACTTTTATTTCGTTGCAGGAGCATCAGTAGCTGGAGCATCAGTAGCCGGTGTTTCATCTCCGGCAGGAGCATCGCTTGCCGGAGTCTCCTCTTCCGTCTTAGGAAGCTTGATAACGATCTCTTGCTTAGGAAGCTCGTCCGTCATGAACTTGTTCATAAGCTCATAAGAAACGGTGCTCTTAACTTTATCCTTGACTGCATCCGTTATCTTATCGAAGGCTGGTGAATCACGCTTCTCTACTTTAATGACATGGTAGCCGTACTCTGTTTCTACCGGATCGCTAATAACGCCGATCTCTTGCTTGTATGCAGTTTGTTTAAAGGCTTCAACCCAATCGCCGTTAAACTTGTCTGCATAAAGCCCGCCTGTATCCTTGGATTCTGTGTCATCCGAATAATCCTTGGCAAGGGCTATCCAGTCGCCGCCAGCTTCCAGCTTAGCTTTCACTTCTTTGGCACGCGCCAAAGCTACTTCAGCTGTACGAAGCTCTTTCCCCTCTTGGGATGTCAGATCCTTAGTCGCTACCAGAATATGACGCACCGTAACCAGAGCATAGTTAATGGTGTTCTTTTCATATTCGGTTTTTATATCTTCGTCTGTTACTTGGGAGTTCATATGTGCGACAACCTTCGATGTCAGCAGCAAATAGTCCTCCATATCTTTGTCTTTCAATTTCTTCGCGTCAATGGCCGTTTTCAATTCTGCATTTTGTCCCAATGCGTCTTTATATTGCTTCATTTGCTCTTTTACATCTGCTTCGGCTTTCTTAATCGCTTCCTCAGAAGCGCGGCTGCCTAATATTTTGTAAGAGATATACTGCTGGAGCAACTGCTCCTTAAATTGCGGTATTTCGATAACTTGTGCATAAGTCGGCTGCATAACCGTAAATACATCCAAATACTTGTTGAATTCCGTATCTGTCACATTGCCGCCTTTATAGGTAGCAATCTCTGTCTTTTTCGCGCCGCATGCCGCCATCGTCATGACCAGCACAACTGCTACGATAAGCAGCGCGCCTTTGCGCCATGCCGATTTGCGTGAACTGTGTAACATGTTGAATCCCCTTTCATCTTTTGAACTTGTTAGTATTGTATCAGAAAAGGGACGCATAAAGCGAATCTTGTCTATGGCGATACATTTTGCAATTCGTCCTTAAATAGAAGAACATCCTTATAGGCCTGCAAAAATTGCTCGATCATATAAATCTTTTGCTCCATATTCAATCCCTTGCCTCGCAGCAAAACCGTTGGATTCGGCTCCTGCTCGCTGCCCTGCTTAAAGCGGTTCTCATGCTTCAAGCACAGCTGATCCACCTTTTTCCGGTCAATCCGGCGCTTCTCAGTGGCTGCAAAACGAAGCAATAGGTCATCACCCTTGCCGCTAAGCTGCTCAATGCCATACATCGTGCCGTAAACCTTCAGTCTAGCTACTGCAAGCAAGTTGCTAACCGCCTGCGGCAAATCGCCAAAGCGATCCACCAGCTCATCGATCACATCATCCGCCTCATCAAAATTGCGAATGGCAGCAACTTTCTTATAGATCTCGATTTTTTGGATACTGTCATAAATGTAATCCGAAGGCAAATAAGCGTCGATACTGACATCAATAAGCGTACTGACAGGCTTCTCTTCCTGAATCTCCTCGCCGCTCATCTCCGCTTTGCGCTTCGCAATCTCATCAGCCAGCATTTGCGAATACATATCGAAGCCAACCGAGGCAATAAAGCCATGCTGCTCCGCGCCTAGCAAATTGCCCGCTCCACGAATCGATAGATCGCGCATCGCGATTTTGAAGCCTGAGCCAAGCTCGGTGAACTCTTTGATAGATTGCAGACGCTTCTCCGCTACCTCTGTCAGCACCTTATCCCGTTGGTACGTAAAATACGCGTAAGCGATGCGGTTCGAACGCCCTACGCGGCCGCGCAGCTGATAAAGCTGGGAGAGCCCCATTTTATCCGCATCATGCACGATTAGCGTGTTGACGTTCGGAATATCGACGCCTGTCTCAATGATGCTCGTGCTGACAAGGACGTCAGACTCGCCGTCAAGAAAGTCGAGAATCGTTTTCTCAAGCTCCTGCTCCGACATTTGGCCATGGCCGACCGCAACTCTAGCACCTGGAACGAGCGCATTGATTTGCTCCGCCATTTGGTAGATACCCTGAACCCGATTATATAAATAGTAGACTTGGCCGCCGCGCGCAAGCTCCCGCTCGATTGACTCGCGAACAAGGGACGGGCTGTATTCGACCACATAGGTTTGCACGGGGAACCGGTTCTCCGGCGGCGTCTCGATAACGGACAGATCGCGTACGCCAAGCATGGACATATGCAGCGTTCTCGGAATCGGGGTTGCTGTCAGCGTAAGCACGTCGACGTTGGTTTTCAGCTTCTTCAGCTTTTCCTTATGGGATACGCCAAAGCGCTGCTCTTCATCGACAATAAGAAGCCCTAGCGATTTGAAAATGATATCCTGCGACAACAAGCGGTGCGTGCCAATAACAACATCGACCGTCCCCGCCTTCAGTCCCTTCATCGTCTCATTCTGCTCCTTGCGGGAGCGGAAGCGGCTAAGCACCTGAACGTTAATCGGATAACCCGAGAAGCGCTCGCGGAACGTCTCGTAATGCTGCTGCGCCAGAATCGTTGTTGGCACAAGCACGGCTACCTGCTTGCTGTCCATCGCCGATTTGAAAGCGGCACGAATCGCGACCTCAGTTTTGCCATACCCAACGTCTCCGCATAGAAGCCGGTCCATCGGCTGGGATTTCTCCATATCCTTCTTAATCTCTTCAATAGCTCTGAGCTGGTCGCGCGTCTCGTCATACGGGAACATCGCCTCGAATTCATTCTGATACGAGGTGTCTTGTCCGAAAGCGTAGCCTGGCGCGGTCTGGCGCTCCGCATACAGCTTGATCAAGTCATCGGCGATATCTTGTACTGACGCTTTTACCTTGCTCTTCGCCCTTGTCCATTCGCTTCCGCCGAGCTTGTTGACCTTCGGCTCCTTCTCTTCGTTGCCGACATACTTCTGAATCATGTCAACTTGTTCAATGGGAACAGATAGCTTATCTCCGCCAGCATACAGAATATGCAAATAATCTTTATGAATGCCTGCGATCTCAAGCGTGCCGATACCTACGTATTTACCGATACCATGGTTATGGTGGACGACATAATCGCCGACCTTCAGCTCCGTATAGCTCTTGATGCGCTCTGCATTATCAACCTTCTTATCTATTCTTCTTGCCTTGCGCTGCTTCTGCGTGAACATCTCGCCTTCCGTTATAATGACGAGATGAGAGGAAGGCAGCTCAAATCCGGACTGCAAATTACCTTCAAGCAGGGTAGGCATCTCAATGCTATAGTCATCGAGTACGCGGCGCATTCTCTCCATGCGCTCCGCATTGCCGGCCAGCATCATAACGGTAGCGCCTGTCTTGCGCCAGCGTTCCATCTCGGCCTTGAGCACATTCATTTGTCCATGAAAGTTTTGCATCGAGCGGCTGGTCATGTTCAAAATATTTTGCGGCTGCGAATGCGGAATTTGTCTCAGGAACAACGATAGAAACAGCGTCGGAAACGGACGATGGTGCAAAATCTCCTCCGTATCGCGCGCCAGCGAAAGAGCAGGCATCGATTTGCCGTTTTGCATCAAATGCATCGACCATTCCCCCTCATCCCGCTCGAGCTGCTTAGCAGTTTCTATCAAACGGGTTGGCTCGTCTAGTATGAGAAGCGTATCGCTTGGCATATAGTCAAGAATCGTCTGCCGCTCGGGATATAGAAGTGAAATATATTTATACATTTCCGGAAAATAAACATGCTCGCGCAGCCGTTCAAGCTCCCCGCCCAGTTCCGTACGAAGACGCTCCTTCGCAGTTCGATCGGTCATTTTGTCGAGCTGCTTATCGAGCAGCTGCTGTGCATGATTAGCCGCGATCTCCATGCGGCTGCCGTCTGCCATCAGCTCCTGGCATGGCGGAACCACATAGGACTCTAAGCGATCGGAGGAGCGCTGATCCGCAGGATCGAAGGCGCGTATGGAATCGACATCATCGCCAAACCATTCGATTCGGTACGCCGTAGACGCGGTTAATGGATAAAAGTCGACGATACCGCCGCGAACGCTCATATCGCCGCGCAATTCCACCCGATCGGCTCTCGTGTAGCCAAGCGCTGTCATTTGGCGCAGAAAAGCGTCAATCGGCAGCGAATCGCCAACGCTGACCGCAATTTGCGCCTCTGCCATCACGCTGCTTATAGGCAAATAGCGCCGAACCCCCGAGAAGGGCACGACAACAATCCCGCGATAGCCCTTGGACAGCTTGATCAGCACATCCATTCGCTGCGCAAGCGTCTCGGGACTCGAAATCGCCGCCTCGGCAGCAACCAGCTCATTCGCGGGATATAATAAAACATTTTCTGGTGAAAGACATTCCTGCAAATCCTCTGCAATCTTCTGCGCAGCGAACATATTATGCGTCACGACAAGCATCGGACGCTCTACATCCTCCTGCAGCGCTGCAATAAGCACTTGCCTGGATGAGCCTGCGAGCCCAGATATCATCTGTTCACGCATGCCTTTACGAATACCGGATATAACGGACTGAACGTCCGTATCCGCGGCAAAAGCATTAATTAAAGCTTTCAACGTTTGCGACACCCCGTTTCTATACACAATCGAAAGAATAATACGATCGTTCCCTGTACATTGAAAATAAGCCTCAGCCATCCGCTAAGGCTCATACTATTCACTTTCCGTCATTGAAGAGGATTAGCTACCAAATGAAGCTCCGGGTTCGCATCAATCGCCTCGCGGCAATAATCGCAAACCACTTTTACCGTTACATCTCCACTTGGGTCATACGCTATTATATCGCTGCGCTCTTCGGGGGTCAAGAAATGGAAACCAAGCTGCTGCTCGGTTATATTTGACCCGCTAAGGGATCCAATTGACGTTCTGCAATGCCGACAAATATAGTTTACAGCCATATGTATGCCTCCTGAAGGGTCGTTATACCCTTCAGTATGCCCATAATCCCGTAATCTAACAGATTATCGGTTAAACTTTGCCATCGTCTCTTCAAATGGCGCCTTCAGCCTGAACTCAATCGCATCACACGCATCCATGATCATCGCATCCAGCTTCTCCTTCTCGCTCTTAGGAAAAGCAGACAGTACATAATCCGCAATGTTCATACCGGGCTGCGGACGGGAAATGCCCATCCGAACGCGGTCGAACGTCTGTGTGCCCAAATGCTGAATAAGCGACTTGATACCGTTATGTCCGCCTGCGCTGCCTTGGTAACGAAGCCGCAGCTTGCCGATCTCCGTATCCAAATCATCATATACAATCAGGCCATCTTGAACATTAGCTTTAAAATAATCAAGAAACGACCGAACAGACTCGCCTGACAAATTCATATATGTCATCGGCTTAATAAGGACAACCTTCGTGCCCTGCACGTTGCCCTCTCCGATTAAAGCCTTGCATTTGCTTTGTGTAACACTGATGCCCCAGCGCCTTGCCAGCTCATCAATAACCATAAATCCAACATTGTGCCGGGTTCCCTGATAAGCGGTTCCGGGGTTCCCGAGTCCTGCAATCCACCTCATTGCTAGCTTCACTCCTTTACCGACAAATGTATCATAATCTATTGCTAGCGTAAACGGCTTAAGCTTCGTAAGGAAGGAGAACATGAAGCAGCACAGCTTGCGCCAATCACAAAACAGCGCCGCCCTTTTAAAGGACGGCGCCATTCACATTTATGACTGCTTTGCTAGAGGATGGAATTACAGACTCTTAGTGCCTTCAAGCTGCGCTTCCTTGGAACGTGATTCCGCCTCCGCAAGCTCCACAGCCGCATCCGCTGCTTCTTCCTCCGTAAGCTCCTTCTGCGGCGCAAGTATCGTCACCACGACCTGCTCCGGCTCTGCGATCGACTCGACGCCTTTAGGCAGCTTCAAATCGCTTACCAGTATACTCTCGCCTATTGCTAGCGAGGAAATGTCTACTGAAATGGAATCAGGAATATTGCCAGGCAAGCACTGCACCTCAAGCTCATGCAAAATCACTTGGAAGATGCCTCCCTCTCTTACGCCCTGAGAGTCTCCCTCCGCTTGAATGCGAACGTTAGCCCGCACGTTTTCGTTCATATTAATTTGATGGAAGTCGACATGAAGCACTTGACGGTTCAAGGAATCACGCTGAATTTCTGATATCATAACCGACGTCTTGCCATGCGATGGAATATTTATTTCAAGCACCGCATTCGGATTGGACCGCAGCAGCGCCTGCAGCTCCTTGCTATCTACCGTTACCTGAGCGGCATTGTCTAATTGTTTTCCGTAAACAACGCCCGGAATTTTCCCTTGGAGCCGCAATTGGCGCAACTCACCTTTCGTCGTGCCAGTTCGTTGATCCGCGTTCATAGCTATCGCCATATTGATTACCTCCTAAAAAGTTTTGTGAAGCAAAACTTGCTTCGTAAGCATACGCTTAGTTTTGTGAAGCAAAACTTGCTTCGTAAGCATACGCTTAGTTTTGTGAAGCAAAACTTGCTTCGTAAGCATACGCTTAGTTTTGTGAAGCAAAACTTGCTTCGTAAGCATTTCCCTATAACTTACCCACTGCAGCCAACAATTAAACAGCAAATAGAAGATTACAAAAAAAAGATGCAGCAACGAATTCTACTTTCTGAATTCGTCCTGCATCTTAATAGCAGCTAGACTTCACTTATTGCTGCTTCTTTTCCTTCTTCGCTTTGGCACGGCCGCGAATCTTCTCGGCATAGCCCGGTTTGTTCACTTGACGCTCGCGCGCTATGGCGAGGTCGCCGGCTGGAACATCCTGCGTTACCGTAGAGCCGGCAACCACATACGCCCCGTCGCCAATCTTCACAGGAGCAATGAGGTTGACGTTGCTGCCGACAAACGCATTATCGCCAATTTCCGTAACAAATTTATTATAGCCATCATAATTGACTGTAATGGCGCCGCAGCCGATGTTCACATCTTTGCCTACCTTAGCGTCGCCAACGTAGCTCAGATGCGATACTTTGCTTCCATCATCGAGCGATGCATTTTTGAGCTCAACGAAATCGCCGATTTTGCAGCCAATGCCAAGCTTTGAACCCGGACGCAAATTCGCATAAGGTCCAACTGAGCTGGTATCGCCAACGATAGATTCTGCAACTACCGAATATTTAATCGTGACGCCCGCTCCGATTGTACTATCCGAAATGTCAGCTTGCGGTCCAATAACACAATCCTCGCCGATAACCGTTGATCCGCGAAGCACCGTTCCCGGATAGATTACCGTATCGGAGCCGATTTGGACTCCTACTTCTATATAAGTCGAAGAAGCATCAATCAGCGTAACGCCGCCTAGCAAATGGTTGCGGTTAATACGCTCGCGCATGAAACCCTCTGCTTCTGCAAGCGCAACGCGGTCGTTCACACCAATTGCCTCTGCCAAATCCGTAGTGCAATAGCCTTGAACGGATTCACCCGCCGCGCGGAATATGCCGATGACATCGGTCAAATAAAATTCACCCTGCACATTGTTGCTCGTGACCTTCGCAAGCGCTGCAAACAGCTTCTTATTGTCGAAGCAATAAGTGCCTGTATTGATTTCCTTCACTGCAGCCTCCTCTGGCGAGCAATCCTTTTGCTCCACTATGCGCTGAACCGTTCCATCCTCACCGCGAATGACGCGCCCGTAGCCGGTAGGATCATCAAACGATGCCGTCAGTACGGTAGCAGCCGCGCCGCTTGCTGCATGCAGCTCAAGCATCGCGCTAATCGTCGAAGCCTGCACGAGAGGGGTATCCCCGCAAATAACGATTGTTGTGCCCTCTTCCCCGCCAAGCAAGCCTTCGGCCTGACGTACCGCATGGCCCGTACCTAGCTGCTGCTCCTGCAGGACATATTCAGCGCTATCGCCTAAATACGATTTAACCATCTCCGCTCCGTGCCCAACGATCACAACGGAACGCTCCGCTTTCGATTCCTTCACAACATCAAGCACATGGCCAACCATCGGCTTGCCGCATACCGGATGAAGCACTTTATATAATTTCGATTTCATACGCTTGCCCTGTCCAGCAGCAAGCACAATCGCCATAACTTTCAAATAAAAGACCCCCTAAATCTACTTTGAATAATAATTACAGTTAAACCCATCTGCATAAAAATACTAGCTTTATTATATTCCATTATACGATTATGTATCTATATTTCAAAAAAAAAGAAAAGAGAGCCAAAGCTCTCTTCTCCAAACAACCCCAAAATTCATGAAATGCTTTTGGTTAAGCTCCTTCTTCAATCGCAACTTCTTCTGCTGCACGTTCATATTCTGCGAGAACAGCAGCCTGGATTTTCTCCCGGGTGGTTGAAGAGATCGGATGAGCGATATCCCGAAATTCTCCATCCGGAGTACGTTTGCTTGGCATTGCAACGAACATACCATTGTTTCCGTCGATGACACGAATATCGTGAACAACGAATTCATTATCAATAGTAATGGATGCGATCGCCTTCATACGCCCTTCGGAATTTACACGGCGGAGTCTGACATCAGTAATTTGCACTTGTGTTCACCACCTTTGTCTATCAGAGACTTGGTGTATACTTCCACGTTTTTGTGCCAATTCCTTCTACATTTTTGGAAAAATCATGCTGTATTTAAAATATTTTTTTACAATTAAATCTTTTTCGTTTTCATTCGACAAGAGTCGATGCAATGACCTCTATTTCGACAAAAACATCCTTTGGCAGCCTCGCAACCTCAACGGCTGATCGAGCCGGTTTATGCTCTCCGAAGTAGGAGGAATAAATGCCGTTTACCGTTGCAAACTGATTCATGTCCTTCATAAAAACAGTCGCTTTTACAACATCAGCAAAGCTGGCACCCGCAGCCGCAAGAACGGCTTCCAAATTGCGAAACACCTGATGGGTTTGCTCCTCAATACCGCCTTCTACTAATTGTCCAGATGCATCTAACGGAATTTGTCCCGATGTGAACAATAATCCTCCCAGTTTGATCGCTTGCGAATACGGCCCGATCGCTGCAGGCGCTTTATCCGTTGCGATAACCTCCAGTTGTTGCTTCGTAGTCATTAAGGTCCCAGCCTTTCTTATAAGAAGTATACGACAATATTTCCAGACACTTTTATGCTTTAAAATAATTCCCAGGAACAACAGTTGTTTGCTTTGTTTTCATATCTACGGCAGTCAGCTTAGCGAGCGACACATAATCCTCAAGAAGCCGCTCTTCCAATTCCACCTCGCCGGACTCGACAAATACGCCAACACCCGCAACGGTAGCTTTGAATTCGAACAGCAAATCCATCATTCCTTGAATTGTTCCGCCAGCCTTCATGAAGTCATCAATAATAAGAACGCGTGAATGCTCCTTCAGCGCCCTGCGTGCCAGTGACATCGTCTGTATCCGCTTCGTTGACCCCGACACATAGTTGATACTTACCGCAGAGCCTTCCGTTACCTTGTTGTCACGCCGCACGATAACAACCGGTATGTTCAAGCAGGATGCGGTTGCGTATGCAAGCGGTATCCCTTTTGTCTCTACCGTCATGATGACATCGATCTTGCGATCAGCGAACGCAGTTGCAAACATTCTGCCGACATCGGCTAGCAGCTCTGGTTGACCCAACATATCCGTTATATACAAATAACCGCCCGGAAGAACCCTTTCAGGCTGCTCTAGCTGGCGGCATATGCTTGTCATAATGGTAAGTGCCGTTGTTTGCTGCATTTTTGGCGTATACTTTACTCCGCCAGCAGCACCAGCAAGCGTATGAAGCTCACCAATTCCTTCTTCCTCAAACACTTCTTTAATAATTGCCAGGTCCTCACTAATTGAAGACTTTGCCGATTGGTACCGATCAGCAAATGCTGTCAATGAAATTAACGTGTGGGGTCGACTTAACAGGTATTGGGTCATTTCTACCAACCGCGAGCTCCGTTTCAACTTCTTCAAACACATCTCCCCCCACTAAATCCGAATAATATAATGTCAATATAACATTTTTATACGGATTTAATCAAGAAGTACGTCAGACCTATGTCAGCATTCTTACCACATAGACCTCTTTGCAGAAACCTCGGAGCCCATTGTAAATGCGCGGAAGCTTGGCTTCCTTCGATACAAGGCCAAAAACAGTCGGTCCGCTGCCCGACATCAAGACGCCATCAGCGCCAAGCCGAATCATGCTTTCTTTCAACTGCATCACCTCAGGATACAAATCCAGCGTAACCTTCTCCAGCACATTGCCTAGCCCTTCACAAATATCGGTAAAGGAGCCACTCTCCAGCGCGCTGACCATATTGGGGATCGAAGGATGCTCCTTTAGCTCATTAGCTCGGAATCTACCATATACGTCGGCCGTTGATACATTGATTGGCGGCTTCGCAAGCACGACCCAGCACTGCGGAGGACCTGCGATATGCTCAAGCTGCTCGCCACGGCCGCGAGCTATCGCAGTGCCGCCTGTCACGCAAAAAGGAACGTCAGAGCCAAGCTCAGCGCCGAGGCGGCACAGCTCGTCCTCTGGGATCTGAAGCTTCCACAGTCGATTTAGCCCTCGCAGCGCAGCAGCAGCATCGCTGCTGCCCCCAGCGAGTCCCGCAGCGACTGGAATCTTTTTGTCCAAATGAATATATACGCCTTGCTTCACATCGTAGCGTTCTTTAATAAGCCTAGCCGCCTGAAAGGCCAGGTTCTTCTCATCTAGAGGTATGTAGCCTACTTGGCTTGAAATAATGATTGTATCTCTAGGGAGTTCTTCCATTTCAAGTCGGTCAGCGAGGTCAACCATCGTCATAATCATCTCGACTTCATGGTAGCCGTCATCACGCTTGCGGAGTACATCCAGCACTAAATTAATTTTGGCAGGAGCTTTTTCATAAATTTTCATCCGATAAGTTCACCCGTTCGTTCATAAGCTTAAGCATCATTATATCAAACGAACGCAATAAAAGCTAAGAGATGACAATCGGCTATTTTCCGACTGCCAACACCTTAGCTTTTGCCTGCACAAATACGACGTTCTGCTTATGGCTGATTCGACTTTGCAGCGGCTTGCTCGGCAAGCTGTATCGCACGCTTCACCATATTGCCGGCATCCTTCGAGCGAATGCTGCCCCAGCCTTCCTGCTGCACGGTATCGTAAAATCCAAGGTCCTTTGCAAGCTCGTATTTCAATTGCTCTGACATTACTCCACGTCTTCTGCGACTCATTTCATTACCTCCAACTCCAAATTAATGATAAGCATGTAGGCTGTCACTATTGCACAGGTAGTATGCTTCAATTCGGATAAGACCATGCACATTGGAATGGTTACATGCTCGAAGCCACTAAGAAAAAAACGGTTTTCTTGCTTTCGTGCAAAAAAAAAAAGCGCAGATTTCTCTGCGCTAACATGCCTCACTAGGCGATGTATAATCTATTGTTGCAAATGGGCGATACGGACTTGACCTTCATCATTGCATACGGTCACTTCCACCGACTCTGTCAGTATATCCGCATAACTGTATGAGACGCGCTTGAACGCATGCTGCTCTTCATCCAGCTTGACAATGAAAACAGAAGGGTAGGTTTCTTCCAACGTACCGGTTCGTTCGATGGTCTTTCGTCGGCCACCGTTCGCTCGAAGACGGATTTTGGAGCCAACATGAGCTTCCAAACTGCGTTTAATATCCAATAGCGCATTTTTTGCCATTGTCCACTACCACCTCTTTCCTTGTCCATTATAACTAAAAAGAGGAGGGTTGTCAAACAAAGCAAAATATTATATCAGCCAGATTATTTACTTGTCAACGGTGATTTCACCCATTTTTTAAAAAACCGTGCATAGATTAGCAAATAATATACATATTAAGAAGTTGCTTCAACTTTCACAAACAAATCCACGCCTTTTTGGCGTTGCTTGTTTACTAATTTTAACAAAATTATTGCTTTAAAACAGAAGAGGATGCCGTTATTTTAGGCTTTGGCAAGCCAACACGGAAGCGTCCCATCGTTTCAATGCCGCCAACACCGTCAATTCCGCTTATCGTGCCATGTATAACATCTGCTAAGTTGATCGTGTCCTTAATCGATGTATAGCTTGCCTTAATGGCTATATACACAGGATCGAGCGCATGAATTAAAATACGTCCCGGCGAGCTCGCAAAGTTGGAGCCTACTTGAAGCAATGCTTCAAAATGCGATTGGCAAGCACCCGCAATAACAATTAATCCGTCACGATTCTTCTCGTATTCACGAGCAACGCGAACCGCATTAACAAAATGCTGTGAGTTTTTATAGCTGCTCAGGCTGTATAAGTCCATCTGCGCGCGATTTTTCAATACACCGTCATGTCCGGTAATGACGACAATATCCGGCTGGATTTGAGGCAGCAGTCGGTACAGCACATCAGCCATTTGGGATTCATGCACATGGAGGCCATGAGAAGGAACATGCATCGTGTTGTATAACTGCATACTCTTCTTCAAATAGTTACCATCGCCATCGAGATGAAGAACCTTTCCTGGCACTTCAAAAAATGGCTGGCTCTGCTGCAGCGCATGCCGTATATTATCCTCGTTCTCAACCGCTTGACGTTCTCGTTCAGAGTGCATACGTCTTAAGGAATCATTGACTTTAATTCGAACTTGCTGAACCGCACTTGTCGATTCTGGATCGCGTACGACCGACAGATCTGGAATCGGAGCATCCGCAAGCAATCGGTAGTCCGTGCCTTTCAGAACAGCAGTTTCTGTACGAACAGCTTCAACCTTAAACAGCACGTCACCGCCATACGATTTGCGGACGACCAGGTCCCCTTGCTTCATGGGTAAATCACCTCTTCGTCTATCCTATGGGCAGATAGAGCGAATGGTGAGTATTTTTATGACTTAACCGTCTGAGCTCCCCAGCCCGCTTCCAGCATGCTGCGGCTAATACGCGCAAATTCCTCAAGCGAAAGCGTCTCGCCGCGCCTTATAGGGTCAATTTCGTTCTTCAGGAGCATCTCCGTTAATGCCTCGCGCCGTTCCTTGCCTACAAAGGCAGTCAGATTGTTCGCAAGTGTCTTCCTTCGCTGCGCGAAGCTCGCCTGCACGACACGGAAAAAATGATCCTCATCAGGCACATCCACGGCAGGCTTATCTCGCAGGGATAGCTTAATAACAGCCGAATCGACATTGGGCTGCGGAATAAACACCGTATGCGGCACCGTACAGACAAGCTTAGGCACGCAATAATACTGAACGGCTACGCTTAGGCTGCCGTACTCCTTGCCGCCTGGCTTTGCAGCCATCCGCTCAGCCACTTCCTTCTGAATCATGACGACGATGTGCTCAAGCGGCAGCTTCTCCTCGAGCAGCTTCATCAAAATAGGCGTAGTCACATAATACGGCAAATTGGCAACGACACTTACGCCCGTTACCCCTGCAAACTGCTCTTCGAACAGCTGCTTCAAATCAAGTTTGAGCACATCGCCATGTATGACCGTGATGTGCTGCTCTTCAGCCAATATGTCCTTTAAAATTGGAATAAGCCGATTATCGATCTCCACAGCCGTCACTTTGCCAGCAGCTTGTGCAAGCCGCTGCGTAAGCGCGCCAATCCCGGGACCAATCTCAAGCGCTCCCTTCGTCTCGTCCAGCTCGGCAGCAGCCACGATGTTGTTCAAAATATTTTGATCAATCAGAAAGTTCTGCCCGAGGCTTTTTTTGAAAGAGAAGCCGTATTTGGCAATAATCTCTTTGGTTCGCTTTGGCGTTGCCACCTCGAAGGGCACAGATTTCACCGATGCCTTGCTTTGCTCATTGTGTTCGTGATCGCTCATCTTCTATCCCTCCAGTTCCTTTTCCATTTGTCTGAACGCTTCTGCAAATTCCACCTTGGAAATACGGAAGCTTGTACAACGCTTATAGAACTGCTTGCCGTTCGCATATCCGATCCCGAGCAGCTTGCCCATAACAAGGCGCCGATTGGAAGCGTCAGGATGCACGATAAGCCCCGCTTCCATCAAATCCTCAAAGCTTATCTCACCCGATTCGAGAAGCGACTCTGTACGGAGCTCTGAGAGTGCCGTACGAATCGCATCCGGACTTGCGTTCTCGATGCCGATATCCCCTTTGTACAACGCCTGCTCCTGCGGCAAAAAAGCATGCTTGCACCCGGGAGCGTGCCTCGCAACGATTTTGCGAATGCGCTCTCCCGCATGGTCGGGATCTGTAAATATAATGACGCCGCGGCGCTCGTTCGCCAGCGCTATTCTTCTTAATACATCCTCACCGATAGCCGAACCATTCGTCTCTATAGTGTCCGCTTCAACCGCCCGTTTTATCGCTGCGGTATCATCTTTACCCTCAACGACAATGATCTCTTTGATCATCAAGACCATTCCCTTCAACATAAACTCTTATAAGCCCGCAAACATGCAAAAAGAAGAGGCAGTGCCTCTCCTTATGATGGCATATTTAATTGAATATTACGATAAGATGATGGTAATCCTGCAATTAGCTTGAAGAAGGTTTATTTGGCCCGAGCACGTAAACGGTAAAGCCTTTCTTCCTGCCAAACTTATTTGCCGTTTTGTTGCTATCGAAGTATACGTCGATTTTTTTGCCCTTCACCGCGCTGCCGGTATCCTCAGCCCGGCGGAAACCGATGCCTTCAATATAAACCCACCAGCCGATCGGAATAACCTTCGGATCAACCGCTATGGTCCGTCCTTCTTTTACACGGGAACCGGATGCCGTAATTCCGTAATCCGGATGATCCGAATCTTTACCTGTAGAAGCGACACCTGCTGAATAAGCAGTCAGCGTGACGTTCTTAAGTACGGTTTTGGCCTTAAATGTTACACCGCTCTTTGTCAGCATGGCAACACTCGGGCTTTTGTTTGAGAGCACAGTCACTTTAGGCTCAGCCTTCTTCGTTCCGATCGCGATAACATGGTCCACCGCAGCGGTCTCGACAACCTTGCTGACCATCTTCTTCGAAGTGAGAATTCCGTCCTCGTACTGCTTCTCGATATGTTCAACAATAAGGCCTTCCTTGCCGGTTTGCACGAGCTTTTCCTTACCCGCTTCCAGCGTAGGATCTTTCTTCTTTACGATAGAGTACGGCATGGCACGCTCGGATTCAGACACCTTCGTGTCAACCCGTACAACCGTTACCGTTAATTCCGAATCAACTACCGTATTAAGCGGAGGCATTACTTTATCATGATTACGAACTGGAATATTTAATTCCTCGATCGCTGCCTGCACTGTTCTCTCTGTCGTATATACAGTAGAGGTCTTGCCATCAGCTTTCACAATTACCGGAATCGCTTGAGTTACCTCAATTCGATCTCCGTCCTTTATTGCCGCATTAAGCGGTATGGACACCTCATCATGTGGTCCAATTGCGATAGCTTGTTCATCCAGTAGGCGTTGCAGGACCCATTGCTTCGTTTCCACAACGGTTTCTTGTCCATTCACTACTACGGAGACGCTTTTGACAGCCGTTCCGTACAACAACACCAAAAACATGAAAGTCATAGCGATTGAGATAGTAGCACTCAAAAGAATCAAACGCAAGTTTTCACGCTTCCATCGCAATGCGAAAGACATGCTGGATGATCGTTTCCCATGGGTGTCCTTAACCTGGAGTATTCCCACTTCATCGGTCCTCCTTCATAGCCCCGCCGCCAAGTGTTACGCATGATACAACTGACGCGACTATAGTATATTGGCGTGCAAGCACGCAATCCAGTACTGCTATCGATCCTCCCACCCCCATCTTTTATCCCTATGTCGACAAATTCCCGTTTATTCGAAAATAAAAAGAAGCCGTCGACAGAGGATCTGTTTCGTGGCTTCCCGGTAAATGACTACGCTGGGATACAGAAAAATGGATGCACGAGGTTGATCACTCTCTATGAACGCTTACGAGGTTAGCTGACGGATTCGGGCAAGAGAGACGCCCTATTCGAAAACGCAATGCTCATGGCAAAGGTTCCGAAATTCACCCCTTGAAGAATTCAAAACACGGTACATAAAACCCGTATTTGGTTCCCCCGCTCTCCAGATGGAGATTAAGCGCAAACTGGAAATCCAATACAAAATGTAATGCTCTGAGTTGAATCATAACCTCATACGAGGTGAATTGTAAAGATACGATAAAAGACGATTTAAGCTAAAATGGTGGATAAAGACGGAAAAATTAAGCGATAATCGCTATAAAAATTAGTTTTTACGCGATAAAGGTCTTAAATTCTCTCTGTTTCTCTCGTTTTTATACAATACCAAAACATTTTTTACCGTTTTCGGTCGTAATCGCACCTATTTCTTCTACCGATTTGCCTAATAATTCGGCTGCAGTCTGTGCGACTAGTGCCACATAAGAGGACTCATTTCGCTTCCCTCTGAAGGGGTGGGGAGCCAAATACGGAGCATCGGTTTCAATCAAAATTTTATCGAGCGGAACCTGCTTGAGCACCTCTTTGGGAACCCTTGCATTTTGGAAAGTGACCGGTCCCCCGAACGAAATATAGAAGTTCATATCGAGGCATTGCTTCGCGGTTTCGGGGCTGCCGGAGAAGCAGTGCATGACCCCGCCAACCTCGGCTGCATTTTCCTCCTGCAAAATTCGAATAACATCCTCGTGCGCGTCACGATTATGAATAACGATCGGTTTGCCTACTTTACGGGCAAGACGGATTTGCTCGCGAAATACGCGCTGCTGAACGTCTTTGGGCGAGGTATCCCAGTGATAATCAAGACCGATCTCACCGATGGCAACAACCTTCTCATGCGCGCATAAACGCTCTATCCACTCCAAATCCTCCAGAAGCATGTCAATGCTGTCAACCGGGTGCCAGCCGACAGCCGCATAAATAAATTCATACTGCTCAGCAAGCGCTATCGTCGTTGGAATGGTCTCGCGGTTAAAGCCGATATTAAGGAGCATGTGCACGCCTGCATCCTTTGCGCGCTGAATAACTTCGTGGCGATCCTCATCGAACTTATATGAGTCTAAGTGGGTGTGGGTATCAAATAGCAATGTCATGTTAGTGTCAGGCTCCTTCAGTCGAGTTTAAATAATTTTTTTAATGAATCAGGTATTTGTGAAATATTTTTTTTGAGTGGCTCTTCCGGATAATACAGATGATATTGCCCCTGATGCAATCCGGTTATTGAACGAACGATGTCGGATTTGGCAGATATTTCACTTATTTCATCCTGACCGTCCAACAACAAAATCGGCGCTTTTTCTTTCTTTTCTCCTTCTTTTTTATCCGGTCGATATACGTCGTATGGCAGGTCAAACGGGAAGTCAATTTCCATATGATAATCGGGATTCATTCCTATAGAAGAGAAGCAATCGCTAATCTCATTTAAAAGCTGATCATCAGGGTTATCAATCGTTATGTACTTATATAAATGACGGTTCATAAATCGATCGCAAAGATCGCTTAACAGCGAATCCTGCTCCTCTGCCCATTGCGTGAAAGCCGTTTGAACTAGCGCCTCATCCAGTTTCAAATAATCATTCACCGTCATGTTGTTATGAAGCAGACATTTAAGAGGGTTCGGCAACCATTCAAATGTATAGCCACCCACATAAAGCTCCTGTGCTCTACGAAATATTTGACGTAAAATAATCTCAGAGCTTCTTGTTACTGGATGGAAGTAAATCTGCCAATACATTTGATAGCGAGACATCAAATAATGCTCTACGGCATGCATCCCGCTCTCTTTCACTACAATTTTCCCTTTATAAGGTCGCAATACGCGTAATATGCGCTCTAAATCGAAGGTTCCATAGTTTACGCCAGTATAATAAGCATCTCTAAGCAAATAATCCATGCGATCAGCATCCATTTGGCTAGATATGAGGCTTACAACGATTGGCTTTGGATATGTTTTCTGGATAACTGCAGCAACCTGTGAAGGGAAATCTTCCGATACAGCTCGCAGCACATGATTGATTTCCGAATGCTCAAGAATAATTTTGCAGGTCCACTCTTCGTGTTCCGTGTCGAATACTTCTTCTAAGGAGTGGGAGAACGGGCCGTGACCGACATCATGCAGCAAAGCCGCACAAAGCGAGACCAGCCGCTCCTCGGCAGGCCAATCAGGATAGCCGTTGCGCTCGAATTGAGAAATAATTTTACGCGTTATTTCATAGACTCCCAGCGAATGCGAGAATCGGCTGTGTTCCGCGCCATGAAAGGTCAAATACGAGGTTCCTAATTGGCGTATTCTTCTCAAACGCTGGAACTCCTTCGTATTAATCAAGTCCCAAATGGTCTGGTCCTGCACATAAATATAATGATGGACAGGGTCTTTAAAAACCTTCTCTTCGGTCAACTGCTGCTTCATCGTCTCTCATCTCCTTTGTTCATATTTTCGACACAAAATGTTAAACTATTGTCGAATTGTGTCGTAAATCAGTTTCCAAAATGTCGAAGCTGTTGTATTCTATTACAGAGTAATATGACCCTTGTGTATAGTCAAATACTTAACCCATCGAAGTATAAAAGTCAATTTTATTGGTTGACTATTATGGTAATCGTTGGTATTATAGTAATCATAAAAAGCAAAATTTATGTCGAACGATGACGAATCGTATTTTGAGAGGGGCAATGATATATTATGATGAAATCTACTGGTATTGTTCGTAAGGTTGATGAGCTAGGTCGTGTTGTTATTCCAATCGAGTTACGCCGTACGCTAGGGATCGGCGAGAAGGATGCACTTGAGATTTACGTTGATGGCGAGCGCATCATGCTTAAGAAATACGAGCCTGCATGTATCTTCTGTGGCAATGCAGAAAACGTATCTTACTTCAAAGGAAAAATTGTTTGTCATATTTGTTTGTCTGAAATGCCAACACCTGTGACAAAATAAAAAAAATCGGTTATACTGGACTTATCAACTTGTTAATTCTAACCTTTTTTATACTCCTTGATGCCTTCCTGCGCTTGAACCCGGCCAGGAAGGTCTTTTTTTTATCTAGTTAATTTTATCTATACATCTTTATCTATTAACCTCATTATATACATCTCGTTTTGGCAATCCTCGATCTACGGCAACCATCTTTATCGCTTCCTTTCGATCGTATTGCTCCTCGTAATGAGCAACATGAGCAGCAAGGTCAAGCTCAGACCACCAAATTTCAGCAATTGGTTGCTCGATAGCGCCAGAGCCTTCTGATCCTTCCACGACGATACAAAACTCACCCAGCGGCGGATGCTCCGAAAACCATTCGATACATTCCGATACCCGGCCGCGCACAGCCTCTTCATGCCGCTTCGTTAGCTCTCTAATGCATGCAATATGACGATCACCCAAACATTCCAAAACAGCTTCCAATGTCTTAACAATACGGTGTGGGGACTCGTAAAAAAGAAGGGTTCCTTTCTGAGCCAGCATATCCTTCAGCCATTTCATTAACGATTTTCGTTCACGCGGCGGAAACCCGGCAAATAAAAATCGTTCTGTCGGCAAGCCTGATATAATCAGCGCAGATAATGCGGCATTTGCACCAGGAATAGGAATTACAGGAATATTATGTTCAACAGCTTCTTTTACGAGATCGGCGCCAGGATCGGAAATCGCCGGCAACCCCGCATCGCTAACGAGTGCAATCGATTGTCCCTCCAGCAGCAATCGGATAAGCTCAGGTCCGCTTGCTCGCTTATTATGTTCATGATAGCTAACGATACGCGTACCGATTTCAAAATGTGTAAGCAGCTTGCGCGTTTGCCTTGTATCCTCAGCGGCAATAAGCTGCACTTCCTTCAGCGTGCGAATCGCCCGGAAGGTCATATCCTCTAAATTACCGATTGGCGTCGCTACTAAATATAGGCTGCCTGTGTTTTCTTTTGCAGCATCTGAGAAGCTTTTCTGTATGTTCAAACAATCTGCACCCCGTTCTCATAAACCATAATAGGCGGAAGAAGCTTAATATCAGGCTTTCCATCCCGCATCGCTTCTATTAATACCATATTGGCTTCCGCATTCGCATGAGGATGAACAAATTGTATCCGCTTAGGCTCTAGCCGCCATTTGCGCATCGTTTCTACGATATCCAGCAAGCGTGATGGCCGATGAACCATGGACACCTTCCCGCCTGGACGTACAAGCCTTGAGCATGCTTCTGCTACATCATCAAGCGTACAGTGTATTTCATGCCTCGCGATCGCATAATGTTCATTTTCATTTTGTTCGCCTGCTGTCATCGGCATATAGGGCGGATTGACCGTTACCGCGTCATAAACGCCATTACCAGCAAGCTTCGGATATAATTTCAAATCCTGCTCAATAACTGTAATTTGCTCTGTGAGCTGATTGAGCACTACGCTTCTTCTCGCCATATCCGCAAGTCTCGGTTGAATTTCAACCGCATCAATCCGTGCATTTGTTCGAGTTGTGAGAAGCATGGGAATAACGCCGTTTCCTGTACATAAATCGACGATTCGCCCATGCTTCGGTATGCTTGCGAACCGGGAGAGCAGCACGGCATCAAGCGAGAAGCTGAATACTTCTCTGCTCTGTATAATTTTTAATCCCGATTCCGTCATTAAATCATCAAGCCGTTCGTTAGCTGCTAAAGTTATTTGTTCCGACACGTTTTAAGCCGCTCCTCTTCATTAATCGGTAATGACTGCAATCTTTTTTTGACAAGACCCTAGTTAATAAAAATACCGCCCTTTGCGGCAAGGACGGCATGTCGATACGGATTCCATTATTTATTTAGAAAGGATAGACAGAATAAACAGTCGCCCTCCGTCCGCAAATGCCCGTAATATACGTTGCATATGTGGAATCCTTCGTGATACAGCCGGGTCAAATTATCATGGCCTTCTCCGATTGCTACATTCTCTTCCGTGAATGCAAGATCGGGCAGCACCTGTACCTCTTGAGTCGCACCCGGTTTTTTGTCTTTGGCTGGAGCTTTAATTGGTTCGCGCTCTAGCTCCGCTTCTCTCTTGAACAGTTGACGCAGCTGGTTATTCTCTTCACTTAGTCGCTTATTGTCTTCTAACAGTTCTTTTACCTTCTGCTTCAAAGCCGTCAGCTCCTTATGGAACGTACCTACTTGGTTATCCAGCTCGTCCATTTTTACAAAAATATCGTTCTTCTCCAAGTTCCCACCCCAGAGCTTCAAGCGTGAGTGTAACCTCACCCGTGAGAATCGCACTCTGCCGCTTATTTGATGACGACATCATCCATCGACAGTTCTTTCGGTTTACCTGGTGTATCAAATAGTTGCACATACACGCTTTTGGTGGATGTGTTTATTCCAGTGACCTTACCTTCCCCATATGAGGTGACAACGAATTTTCCAATCGCAGGAAGCTCCTCGCGAATGCTTTCGTAATTGTCATGCTCATATTTCAGGCAGCACATCAGACGTCCGCATAAGCCGGATATCTTAGTTGGATTAAGCGATAGGTTCTGATCCTTGGCCATCTTAATCGAAACGGGCTCAAAGTCACCGAGCCAAGAGGAACAGCACAACACTCGTCCGCAAGGGCCAATTCCGCCGAGCATTTTCGCTTCATCCCGTACACCAATTTGCCTAAGCTCAATTCGTGTACGAAACACGCTAGCTAAATCTTTAACCAGCTCACGAAAGTCGACTCGCCCTTCTGCCGTAAAGTAAAAAATAATTTTGTTGCGGTCAAACGTAAATTCTACGTCTACCAGCTTCATGCGAAGCTGATGACCTTTAATCTTTTCAAGACAAGTAGAGAACGCATTTTTGGCAGCAGCACGATTTTCTTCGACGACCTTAGCGTCTACGTCGCTTGCAATGCGAATTACTTTCTTAAGAGGAAGAACGACATCCGATTCACCGACTTGCTTCTGTCCCACCACCACTTTACCATATTCGATTCCGCGTGCTGTTTCAACAATGACATGTTGCTCCTTATCCACGGGATGCTCGACCGGATCAAAGTAATAGATCTTGCCCGCTTTCTTGAAGCGAACACCGATGACATTATACAAGAATTAGCCCTCCTGTAAGTTTACCAATAGTTGCTCAAATGCGAGCTGAGGCGTTACATTTGCACGCATACGCTTACTTGCTTCAAGCGTATGCTCTATGCAGGACACCCAGCCTGCGAACGATCGATCAAAAGCGTGCTTGCTTATCCATTCCAACTGATCTATAAAAACGATGTTGTCCTGCCTTCCGGCCTGGAACTGAATCAAATCTTTAAACCATATAACTAACAACGACAACAGCAATTGTGTATGCTCTACTAAATCTGTCTTAAAAAGCTGTTGTCCAGCAGTGATCATCGCCGCGGTGAATCGGGTCAAACTCTCCTTGCCTAATTGTATCACTAGGCTTCTGATTTCTGCAAACTGATTCTGCTGGAGAAATTGTCTAGCGCCGTCCAATCCCGAGGTCAATTGAACAACAGTCCGGGCAATCGTTGGCGGCGCTCCTTCAGCAATTAATGTCTCCAGCATGCCTTCAGGCGACATGGGAAGAAAGGGCACCCATTGCGTACGAGAGCGAATGGTAGGCAGAACAGCTTGTCCATTATCGGTAATCAAAATAGCTACGACCGGCGATAAAGGCTCCTCCAAAAATTTAAGCAAGCTGTTTGCAGCCTGCACCGTCATTTTATCAGCCTGCTCGATCATATATACCTTGCGCTTCGTCCCGCTATTTCGGTAAGAAAAATCGCGCTGCAGCTCGCGAATTTGGTCGATCTTTATCGATTGGCCATCGGGTGCAATTGTCGTTAAGTCCGTTTGATTGCCATGCTCGAACTTTCTGCACTCCAAGCATTCCCCGCAAGCATCGGCACCGCCTGCAGTACAGAACAGCGCCTTTGCAAATTCGCGCGCCATTGCCATTCTACCGGTTCCCGAGGGTCCGTTAAATAAGTACGCATGTGAGATTTTACCGCTCTGCAGTGCATGACCCAAAATCCGCTGCGCTTTCCATTGCCCTGTTATTTGTTCAAGGCTCATAGCCGTTCCTAACCTTTCCCTGCCCGTTACTCATCAAAACAATAAATTGATAAGGAGGCCTCGTATCTCGCCGATCTTGTTGAGCAAGTCAATTCTGCCTTGCTCGCTATCGAGCAAATCCTCGGCCATCGAGACGAGTGTCGCATCAATCTCATCCAGCAGTTTATATCTTTTAATTCGTCCTCTGCGATCAAAGCCTTTGACTTCCTTCAGCACGACGCCGCGCCTGATGGTATCCTCCAAAAATTGCTTGAGCATCTGACGATATAGCTTCAGTTCACGAACGGTCATCACTTTCGCAAGACGATCGCCTTGTCTGTGAATGTCCTGCAGCTTCTGCTGCAGCTGCTCCTGCGTACGATCAGCATCTTGTTGAACCATGACATCGGCAAAGCTTCTAGGCTGAATCTGCTTGCTGGAAGCCTCGTTGCCTGCACGATTTTGGCCTAATGGCCGAAAGCCTTGATCAATTTTCATCGATTGTCACGCCCATTCAAAAATGCTCAAATCTCTCGACTGGTACTACGAATACGGCTGCGCCGCCAACCTGTACTTCAACAGGGAATGGGATATAGGAATCCGTTGATCCTCCCATAGGAGATACAGGAGTAACAAGCTGGTCACGCACCTTGCAATTGGCATTAATCACTTGCAGAACCTCATGTACCCGCTCATCCTCAATACCAATCATAAACGTCGTATTTCCTGCTCTCAGAAATCCACCCGTACTTGCAAGCTTTGTTGCTCTAAATCCTTCACGCACAAGAGCGTTGGAGAGTCTGTTGCTATCCTTATCTTGAATAACCGCAATTACTAATTTCATCTTCATTCCCCCTTGACTACTATTAGAATAGGTTATTGAGAGCTTGCTTATTGTTGCTTAGAAATTAATCCATACCTTTAAGTTTGACATCAATTGCAAAAAATCCTGCAAAACGATCATCAATTGCCTGTAAAACGTCAGTAAACACCTTTTTCTGACTTTGTTCGGCATTTACAAGCACAATTCGATCAGGATTTTGCTGCAGCAGCTGCATATAGCCTTCTCGTACCTTCTCATGGAAGGAATGTTTTTCAAGATCTAGGCGGTTGATTTCTCTCTCTGACGCCTGAGCAATTCGACCAAGTCCCACGTCTGGAGACACATCCATATAGATGGTCAGATCAGGCATAAGGTCTTGGATGGCAAATTGATTAATAGCCCAGACCTCATCCATTCCAAGCCCGCGTGCATGCCCTTGGTAAGCTAGACTGCTATCGACGAAACGATCACAAATGACAATATGGCCCTGCTCAAGTGCCGGTACAACCTTTTCCACTAAATGCTGTCTTCTTGCAGCCGCATAAAGCAGAGCTTCTGTTCTTGCATCCATGGTGACATTGCTGCGATCCAATATAACGGCACGTATTTGTTCAGCAATGGGGATCCCTCCGGGCTCTCTCGTCATAAGGACCGATTTCCCCCGTTGAAGTATCTTATTCGAAAGCTGATCAATCAGTGTCGATTTGCCGGCACCTTCGCCGCCTTCTATGGTAATGAAAACACCTTTTTTCAAGCTAAGGCTTCTCCTAACGTTTATGTTAACTATACTTTCTTCTATATTAACAAAGCGATACCCCTTGTACAATGAAGATTTGCCTCAAATGCGAAATCCCATAGGCTATTCGTCCTTAAATTCCGTATATCGAAATCGTCGCCATCGTTGGATCAACTGCTCCTTGAAATTTCGCCCCCATTGCAGAGAGATGCTGAATATGCGAGATCATAGCCGCTGTTATCCTTTCTCCTGGATATAAAATGGCTATGCCTGGCGGATATGGCGTAACCATCTCAGCCGATAGATGGTGTTCAGCTTCGCTTAATGGTACGCGCAAGCTTGGTTTATTCTTAAACCTTGCTCTAGTAAACGAAACAGGCTCGGAATTGGTTATTTGCATGGTCTCGTTTATATAGGCCGTATTGCTTGCAACAGTGCTTTCAATGCTCTGAAAGCTTTGTTCCCTAACCTCGCCGCTAATTGCGACAATAGCCTGCTGGAGCCTCTGCGTATCGTGTATGGAGGTCTGAATGCCGAATACGAGTACAACGTAACAGGGATCAGCCATCTCAGCAAAGCAGCTATACGTCTCCAACTGCTTCTGAAGCTCATAGCCTGATCGAACACCGCTCCTGTCGTACAGCACGACTCGCAATGGGTCCAAGAGCAGACCGTCTCGCCTTGCGGCTTCTGTTTTCATTTCGCATATTACTGTATGTTGCTGCTGCAACCAATCGCGGAAAGAAGCTGCCGAAAGCAAGCTTTGTTCAAACAAAGCATCTCCCAAAGCGTCAATCATTGCTCGGGAAATATCAATGGACGCAAGAATGGGAAACGAGGGGCTTGAACTTTGAATCATCGCAAGTGATTGACGCAGAATATCCCTTGGTATCCTGTCCCCTTGTATATGAAGCAAGGCACCCATCGTTAAGGTTGGCAGCGTCTTATGTGCCGACTGTACTACTGCATCTGCTCCTTCGGACAATGCCGATTGTGGAAACGATGAATGAAGACCATAATGTGCTCCATGTGCCTCATCGATCATAATTGGCTTATCGTACCGATGGACAACCTCAACATAAGCTGCCAGCTTTACACCCATACCGTAGTAATTTGGATTAGACAAAAAAACAGCCTTAGCCTCTGGATATGCTGCAAGAGCATCTTCTACCTGCTGCACCGCAGGAATGGTTGCCAGTCCCGTTTGCGGTTCGATTTGTGGAGATAGAAATACCGCTTTAGCACCTGCAAGCTTCAACCCGTTTATTATCGACTTATGTACATTGCGCTGCACGATAATGACATCATCCGGCTCGCACAACGCAAGCAGTAATGCGATGTTGCCAGAGGTGCTTCCTCCCACTAGAAAAAAAGTGTCCTCTGCGCCAAATGTCGCGGCCGCTAATTGCTGTGCTTCCATTATAGATGCTTCAGGATGATGCAAATCATCGGTCGACGAAAGCTCTGTCACGTCAAGCTGCATAATCTTATAAAAATACTCAAACGGATTATTATTCATTTGATCCATCCATATGTCCTGCTTCAATGCTTGTCCACCATGATGACCAGGAACATGAAGGCTGACCGGATTTCCATTAGCATGTTCAATAAGTGCTTCGAATATCGGAGCAATAACAGGTTTCTTCATACAAAGGCATTCCTTTCAAAATAAACATCCACTTTTTTCTATACCATCTATTGTACCCGATATAGGCAACAAAAAAAGAGCAGCTTCTGTAGTCAGAAACCGCTCAAGCATTTTCACCCAAAAAGATTTGCTTCATTTGATGAATGAAAAAGGGGTATTTCGCATCTTTCACATCTGTTCGTACCATTTCTTCTTCACAGGTCTCGCAAATAAAGCCGCTAACAATCCGAATGCCTTCGCCTTCGGCTTTCTGTTCGTTGCAAATATTGCATTTATGCTCGCGATTATCGTTCATGACAATCCCCGCTTTCTGTTCGTTCCTATATAGCTATTATTATGACACATAGTCTATCTATTTATACTTGTTTCATAGCTCATTTCAAATATTTATATATCGTATGCTGCATCTGGGCTAATGGTTACAAAACACGCAAAATTGTTTAGCCGAAACTATGGACAGATTGTTATTTAATACCGATATAGTTAACGAGAGTTGCTTAATTCATACGGAAGGACGTTTATACATGCGCCAAAAACTATCCGAACAAAAAAATGCTACTATTTATCAATATCAGCTAGTCAAAAGAAAAATCATTCGTCCT
This sequence comes from Paenibacillus sp. Y660, assembly GCF_057221575.1. Classification (NCBI taxonomy): domain Bacteria; kingdom Bacillati; phylum Bacillota; class Bacilli; order Caryophanales; family Paenibacillaceae; genus Paenibacillus; species Paenibacillus sp. Y660. The sequence continues at coordinate 73,833 of NZ_JBXBBJ010000022.1, forward strand.
GAGCTTATCCAAAGCCACTTGCTGATTGCAGCTATTTTGCTTGCTTTTCAAATGCTCATGTATCAAATGGACGGCTTGTTTTCTTGGTTATTTGGTTTTGCCGTCGTCCAGGTCATACATATCGCGATCATACTGCTGACATTTATCCGAGTAGACGAAGCAGCTGATCGAAAATGGATTTGGCGGATTACACCTCCCTGGATCGGGTTTAAGCCTGCCAATGATATTAAGCTGCATTTGTTCCGACGAGTTCATCGCCATATGTTCTGGATCGGCCTATGCGCCATCGCGCTTCTATATCCATGGATCAAAGAATCACTGATGATCAGCATCGTTAGCTGGCACCTCTGGCTTCTGATTCCGCGCTTGCTTCTCTCCTTCACCTTCCGTAAGGAACAGAAGGACGGCGTGCTAAGGTTAGAGTCTAGGGAAGCATCTTATTACCGCCGATAAATGAAAGGCCTTAGACGCTCAATTAGAGCGATCTAAGGCCTTTTTATTTGAACTGAATTATTGGACTAGATGAAACAAAAAACCTATCGCATCACATGCGATAGGTCTCTCGTGCTTGGCGACGTCCTACTCTCCCAAGACCCTGCGGTCTAAGTACCATTGGCGCTGGAGGGCTTAACGGTCGTGTTCGGTATGGGAACGCGTGGTTCCCCTCCGCCATCGCCACCAAACGTAGCGTGTTTGCACGCTGAAAACTGGATACGAAAGATTAGGTTTGCTGAAAACCTCTTTAACTGTGTCTGCCGGATGTATGGGTCCATGCAAACCTTAAGCGTATGCTTACGATGTAGGTTTGACTTACAACCTTTTA